>NZ_BLAY01000134.1 GCF_020521235.1 Microseira wollei NIES-4236
GGATGTGGGATCTGCAAATCGATCAATTTTGTCGGGGCACGGCGTCAGATATATTCTGGTTTAAGGTTGAGCATTAATCGTGCCTTGCCCCTACAGGATGTGGGATCTGCAAATCGATCAATTTTGTCGGGGCACGGCGTCAGATATATTCTGGTTTAATGTTGAGCATTAATCGTGCCGTGCCCCTACAGGATGTGGGATCTGCAAATCGATCAATTTTGTCGGGGCACGGCGTCAGATATATTCTGGTTTAAGGTTGAGCATTAATCGTGCCGTGCCCCTACAGCTACTGCGGGTTGAAACAGGAATGGTTGTATTGTTATGATTAGGCTGGTCGGTATCAGTTTCCAGAAGAGAAGGAAAGATCTGCACAACAGCAGCGTCAATTATAGGAATCATTGTTAGAACAGTATCAAACTCGCTTCGGCAATCTACCCAATAATTCATAATATGAAGCGCCGTCACTTCCTCCAATTTAGCAGTTCTCTCCTCGCCTCTTTAGGCATCAGTCAACTCGACTTGATCCACGGTGCAAATCGCTACGGAAAGGTACTGGCGCAAAGCACATCGCGCAAACTCGCTTTATTAGTTGGGATTAATAATTACAACTCTGGAATTCGACCCTTGCGAGGATGTCTCACCGATGTAGAAATGCAGCGAGAATTACTCATCCACCGCTTTGGTTTTAATCCCAAAGATCTTCTAGAAGTTACAGATACAAAAGCAACCCGCAGTGGAATGATCGCCGCTTTTGAAGAACATTTAATTAAACAAGCTAAACCTGACGATATCGTCGTTTTTCACTTCTCTGGACACGGTTCGCGAGTCATCGATCCTAACCCAATTGGTAACAAGAAACTCAACAGCACTTTAGTACCCATTGATACGATTACAGAATCGCCGAATCTAGTTCGAGACATTATGGGACAGACGCTATTTTTATTAATGTCTGCCGTCCCAACCGAAAACCTGACAATTGTTTTGGATAGCTGTTATTCTGGAGGAGGAGATCGGGGTAATTTAGTTATCCGTTCTGCCCGTCTAGATCGGGGTGGAGACCTGCAAGTAAGTCCAGAAGAATTTGAGTATCAGCAAAAGTGGCTAAAACAGCTTAATCTTTCTCCCCAAGAGTTTCAACAGCGTCGAGAAAAAGGAATTGCCAAAGGGGTTGCATTAACTGCCGCTAAAGATAACCAAGCTGCCACAGATGCACCCTTTTCAGGGTTTAGCGCGGGTGCTTTTACTTATTTACTAACTCGCTATCTTTGGCAGCAAACTCGCAACGATACCGTCGGTAATATTTTTGTGAATCTGGCAATGCGTACTCGCGATTTGGCAGAGTCATCATCGATTATTCAAGAACCAGAATTAGAAGTAAAACCGGGAAGTAATAATCAGCAAAAACCTCTATATTTTAGCGAAAAAATCACTCCTGGCGCTGAAGGAATTATCCGCAAACCGGGTAACCAAATAGAATTTTGGTTAGGTGGGGTGGCATCCCAAAGTTTAGAAGCGTTTCAAGCTGGTTCAATCTTTAGCTTAATTGATAATCAAGGCAAAGAAATCGGACAAATCGAACAACAATCTCGCGTCGGATTAGTGGGATATGGTAAAGTTATTCAAGACACGTCGCCCAGTGTTATTAAAGATGGTGTTTTGTTGCGCGAACGAGTGCGGGGAATTCCTACGAATTTAACCCTTAAACTGGGTTTAGATGAGGCGTTGGGTGCGGAAAAGGCAAAAGCACAAACAGCTATTACAACAGTCAATCGGATGGAAGTTGTCCCCATCGCGCAAAGAGGTGAATTGCACTATATTTTGGGGCGGGTGACGGAGGAAGATTTGCGCCAATTCCAACAACAATCGATTTCCAATCCGCCACCTGTGGGTGCAGTTGGGTTATTTACAGCAGGACGCGAACCCGTAATCGGTTCGTTTGGTCGGGTGGGAGAATCAATTGAAGAAGCTATTCAACAGAGATTGCGATCGCAACTAAGATCGTTGTTAGCAGGACGGATTTTAAGAACGCTGATTACGGGAGAATCTTCAGCTTTAAAGGTTCGCACTACGATCAAATCTATCGATAATCAAGGTGCATCCGGCATCGTCGCCAGTCGCGGCAATCAAGAATCGCAAATTGCTAGTTTCTCCCAGACTATTCAATTTAAACCGGGAACGGATATTCAAATTCAAATTCAAAATAACGAAGAGCGCAATCTTTATATTAGTGCTGTCTTAATTGATTCTAGCGGCAACTTGGTTGTGTTATTTCCCCGCGACTGGGATGCGCCAGAAGATGCGGCTTTAGTTGCTGCTGGAAATTTGATTGCCATTCCGCAACCGAATGATAGTTTTCAATTCCGCTTGCGGGGGCCATCTGGTACTTTAGAAGTGCTGGTATTGGCAAGCGTTAAACCCCTGCGCAGTGCGTTAAAAGGATTGCAAAATATTGCTAGAAGTCGCAATCTTGGTAGGGGTTCGCCGTTGGGACTTGCCGATGATGAACCTGTGGCGGTGGTAGATAATTTACTGGGAGATTTGGATGAAATGACTCGCGCTGGTATTGATGTTATTCCTGGAGGAGTACAGGCAGTTGATACTACTCAATTAGCGGCACTTTCAGCGTTGATTCAAGTGGTAGAATAGGGAATTGCTAATTGCTAATTGCTAATTGCTAATGGATAGTTTGAAAGATTGGCGGTTTTTTCTTAGCAACCAAATAGGCTGTTTGTGCCGTTGTATGTATTAGGACTCACGCATCGACGCCAAGTATGGTGGTGCGTTACGCTAGCGCTAACGCACCCTACAGATAGTGCTTGACACTCTCCGGTCTAAAGACGCGGAGATTCTTAAGACATTTCGATCTTAATATCCCTATTGCTAGGGTTCCCAGGCTCACCATTTTTGCTACAAGAGCATGGTGATTTCTCCTTACATTTTTTGGGCGAAGAGAGCCAGTAGGTTCAGGTTTCGCGGAGTCCCCACGTACCTTTTGATGCTTGGCGGGCGAGAAACTTCTCGCTGTTGCGACTGATGGAAGCAGCGCGGTGGATTTCAATTACGGCCTTTCCTTGCTTTGCAGCGAGATACTTGGCCTTTCAAATCAACAGCATCCCATCTTTTGTCCGAGCTAGCATGTTTGAATCTTTTTTGGCAATAAATCATAGCTTGACTTTTAATAAAATGCAAGTGTATTGCAATCAAACTTAAGATTGCTTGTGTCTTACCGAACGAAAAGTTCGTGAGACTGAAGTCTCACGCGGTTACCCCGGTCGCGCATACGCGGGGTAACCGCGGACTGCTCTATAATTTAGGGGCAATTCAGAGAACTGCCCCTAAGTATTTGCAGAAGATGCGAGATTTTTGGTAGGTTGTGGGATTATGCGATCGCCGCCACCGCAGGTTGAGGCCAGCGATTTACTGCCTTGCCAATCACAGCCATTTCCTGCATTAAACGGTCAAACCGTTCTGGAGTCAAGGATTGAGGGCCATCAGAAAGCGCTTTGGCGGGGTTCGGGTGGACTTCGATCATCAGCGAGTCTGCACCACCTGCGATCGCTGCCAGCGCCATTGCTGGCACGTACTCGGCGCGTCCGGTTCCGTGACTGGGGTCGATCATAATCGGCAGGTGAGTCAGACTTCGCAACACGGGTAATACTGCTAAATCTAATGTATTGCGCGCATACTGCCGGTCAAACGTGCGGATACCCCGTTCGCATAAAATCACCTTCGGGTTACCCGCTGCCAAGATATACTCAGCTGCCATCAGCCAATCTTCAATCGTCGCCGCCATCCCCCGCTTGAGCAAAATCGGCTTATCTTGCGCCCCGACTTTCTTCAACAGCGAGAAATTGTGCATATTGCGGGCGCCTATTTGGATTACATCCGCGTATTCTGCCACTATTTGCAATTCAGCGGCATCCATCAATTCTGTAATAATACCCAATCCCGTCGCTTCCCGCGCTGCTGCCAACAATTCCAAGGCACTTTCCCCATGTCCTTGGAAAGCATAAGGCGAAGTTCTGGGTTTATAAGCACCACCGCGTAAAAATTGTGCGCCTGCTGCCTTGACACGGCGCGCAGTTTCGATTATCATCTCTTCGTTTTCTACCGAGCAAGGCCCAGCCACGACGACCAAGGGGTGATTCTGCCCAATATAAACGGTTCCGTTCGGCGTGGGAACCCCTACTTCGCTGGGTTCGCCGTGACGGTACTCGATGCTGGCGCGCTTAAACGGCTGCTCTACCCGCAGCACTTGCTCGATCCAGGGGCTAACTTCCTGAATTTGCAAAGGGTCTAAATCAACAGTATCGCCGACTAAACCAATTACTACTTTGTGTTTCCCAACAATTTTTTCTGGCGACAAACCCCAAGTTGTAAGTTCGTCGCTGACCCGGTTAATTTCGGCTTCTGGCGAGCCGACTTTCATTACTACAATCATGTTTAAGAACCTGCTAAGTTGCTTGTTTACAAAAGGTCTTAAGCTAATCAGTTAGGAATTTATCAGCCATTCCTAGCGTAATAGAAACGCCCGGTTGAATTCAGCCATAATGGCAAATTTTGTCATGGGTCAGTCGTCAGTCGTCAGTGGAAAAAACAACTGACAATTGACCAGTCTAGTTTTTTTGCCTTGAAGCCCGCCATGCTGCGGTCATCCGTCCCCAGTTGGTAGTAAATTCTTGGAAACCCCACAGGCTCCCTGGTTCGTTTTCATCCCAAGAAGCGGAAAGAACGCCATAGGTCAACCCCAAGACCCCTAGACCAAAAAAGCCCATACTCACTAGGACAACGGCACTATTGGGCAGATTAAACCAAGCATTGGTCAGGACAAAATAGCTGACCACAAAAGTTAACATGCCCAAAGCCGTAGGAATACCGCAGAAGAAAGCCATCCGCCGTGCCATGCGCTGGCTGACGGCGGCTGGAATTGCCATTTCTGCTTGGGAAACTGGAGTTTTTTTGCGGTTCTTGTCGGCCGTTTCTACGGGTGCTGGAGTTTTTTTAGCGGGTTTTTGACGTTTCTTAGCAGGTTCAAAGGGGAGGCGATCCCTTTGGGAAGCCTCCCTCGCTGGTTCTTGTTCCGTAGACATGAACCGGATGCCTCCCTAACCACGAATGCCAAGACGACCGATTAAAGCTTGATAGCGCTCTTGGCTTTCCTCTTGCAAGTAGGACAGAAGGCGCTTGCGCTGACCGATGAGCTTCAACAAGCCTCGGCGGGAGGAATGGTCTTTATCGTTAAGTTTGAGATGCTCGCTGAGTCGGTTGATGCGATCCGTTAGCATCGCGACTTGCACGTCAGTCGATCCGGTGTCGGTTTCGTGGACTTGGTATTCCGAGATCAGTTCTTGTTTGCGCTGATGCGACAAAGGCATGGATGGAAATTTTCAATCGATACGATACAGCAGTCTCTCATATTAACACAGCCCTACCATCTCTTATAAGCTCTGTGGTCTGGAGTTACTGACACAAGAGCCGAAAAGACGCGGCGACGTACCAGAGAATTACCTTGACGTTCTCCCCCAGATGAATCAGGGGGATTCTTAAAAGGATCTTACTCGGCGGTCAATAGACACGCCGAGTCACCTTTCTTCCTGTTTCTCGGATTCTTAACTAGAGGGTTTCGGGTTCCCGCCAGACCATCTCCACAGGCATTTTCTTTGTTTTCCAGGATGCGTCCCACCCCAGAGGGTCCACGATTGCGGACAATTTGTGCCGCAGCTACATCACGATGAACTGTGTAACCACACTCAGGGCAAGAATGAACCCTGTCTTTAAGGTTTTTCTTACCCGTATCGGCATCACATTGTGAGCTTGCCTTGCAACGTGTAATCCTTGTTGACTTTGGCAAAATACACGCCACGCTTCCAACACACCCATTGCAAGATGTTGAGGAACTGCCCAAAACCAGCATCTAAGGTATGTTTTCCCAGCATCCCTTTTGCCCAAGCCAGGAAGTCGATGTCCTCAACAAACATCATTCCAGCACCGTCACACAGTTTGTGAGCTAATTTAAAGTGCCAGTCTTTTCGGGTGTCGCTGATGTGCTGATGCAATCGTGCAATTTTCTGATTGAGTTTGTGGCGATTGAAAGACCCTTTCTTTTTGTGCTTCAATCTGCGTTGGAGCAATTGCAGCTTCCTATGCAGCACCTTGAAGAATCTCGGTCTATCTACCACGTCGCCATCAGATGTTGCGACAAACTTATCTAGTCCCAAGTCAATGCCAATCGGATGACCGTGAGCCATGACATCGGGGAAAGAAACATCGCATTCCAAGGTCAGCATCACGAAATATCCAGATGCCTTGCGGACAATTCGAGCCTGCTTAATAACAAACCCGTCTGGAATTTCCCGTGACTTAACATATTCCATCCATCCCAGTTGAGCCAAAAATTGTGGATATACGAATGACCGCATTCGATATCGATTCTTAAATCTGGTAGGTTAACCGCATCTAAAATAGTAGCAAATATCCCAGAAATAAATCCCCAAATCAAGTCTAAGCCCAACCAGGCAAACAGCCAGAAAACAAGATAGTATTTGTGAAAAATTTTCACCCAAAATATGAAATAAGCATTCTCGACTGTCAAAGAAGAAGCTCAGGGAAACGAAGAGAAACTTCAAGCCAGCCTTCAAAAGAACTTCGGTCATATTAAAGACCCAAGAGTTGAAAGACCCAGTACTTACGCATAAACTCTAAATGTAGGGGGCGTTACCCAAGCGTAACGCCCCAGCAACACTATATATGGTTTGGCTGCGTAAGTTATGAGAACTAAACATCATTTATTACTAACGCAAGTTGCTAGTTATAAACAAGGGCGTTGCTAATGGCTAATTGCTAATTGCTAATAAAGCATTTTTACTGACATTAGCCAGCCATTAGCCATTAGCCGCTCCCAGAGATATAACTAGCAACTTGAGTTACTAGATATCATGGCTATTGCTTTGCTAGCTGTTCTCAGTGGCTCTGAAGGATGGGCAGCCATAGAAACCTATGGAAAAGCTAAAGAAGAATGGTTGAAAAATTTTATTTACTTAAAAAATGGAAGTTTTTCTCACGATACTTTTAGTCGTGTATTTGCTGCTTTATCTCCTCAAGACTTTCAAGCTAGCTTTTCGAGTTTGCTTGAAAGCATAACCGAAAAACTGGGATTCAAAGTCATCGGGATTGATGGAAAAACTATCTGGCAATCTTATGAGAGAAATCGAAAACAAAAAGCTTGTTGTCAGTGCTGCCAATATCATCCCCTTATGGGACAGGAAAAAGTAGATTCAAATTCGAATGAAATTACGGCGATTCCCCGACTTTTAGAACAGTTAGATATCTCTGAATCTGTGGTTAACCTTGATGGAATGGGAACTAAAAAAGAAATTGCCGCTCAAATTAGCCAAAAAAAGGGGAACTATATCTTGGCCTTAAAAGCCAATCAAGATCGGATATATCAATAAGTTTCTGAACGCTTATAAATTTCAATTAAACAATCTACATAAACCGAGCTTTTTGCGATTTAGTTAAAACCTTTATTTGGGATATTTAAGCTGCGAATAAATACCTGTAAGTCTGCCATAATATAGGCAAATAAACGAGGGTCATAAAAATATTTTAAAACAATTTTTATAGTTAAATTATAACGACATATTTGGAATAAAACCATTTGTTTTTTATATTAGTTGATCGAAGCTGAAACTTTCAGTAAAATGATGATTGCTCATTGGGTTATTGAAAATCAAACATTTTGAATTATTAATGTAATATAAATAATAAAGGCGAAGCCGAGATAATGCAGCATAAAAATTGGTCATAATGCGACGTTGATCTGGAAATTTAATCAATCAAAGAGTTTTAAAGGGGCAAAAATGAAACGTTGTCTGGCCGCTTTAGATAGTGATTATTGACTCAAAATTCTCTGGTTTGATTTGTTCGGTTGAGTTTCAAAATTTTAAATGATTTTCGATATCATGCTTGAGGCTGGAACGGGATTTATGTATTCAACTCAGGGGGATGAGATGCTGATTGCATTTTTGAGATAGATCAAACAGCTTTTTTTCGAGGTTGCTCTTACGCAAGTGATTGGAATGTGGACAGATCGAATGCCTTATTACCGTTTTATTACCTAATCTTTAGAATTGTCGATCTTGAGATTTTTTGAAGTGAGTATTTCTAGTAAATTAGATGCGTTTACCCTGAGCAAAACCTCAATATATAACTCAATTTGCTAGTTATAAGCTTTGGCAAATCAACCATGTTTTTATAAAAAGTCGTGGGTTTGACAGGGAGAAATTAACTCGGAAAACGGGTTGATGAATGGGGGAATTGGGAATTGGATTCATTGGTGGTAGAATCGTGACAATTACAAATTAACCATTACCCATTACCAGCATCGTTGGATGTAACTAGCAACTTACGTTATATAGCATTCGGTCCAACCCATTTAGAACGAAAATAGTAACATTCCCTAAACAATATTTCCCGTCGTGCCTCGAACTTGGTAACATTTGAAAGACGATCGCAACTATCGGAAAACGGACAGAAAAACCTATGAAAAGCTTGTGGAACGATCGAGAAGCACAGCAATACTGCGACGACCTAGCCTTGCGGGTGTACACCTCCCGCCTGTTGGGACGAGAACCCGCTTTAGTGTTGCATGGCGGCGGCAACACCTCGGTCAAAATCCGCGAGAAAAATATTGTCGGCGAAGAGGAAGATATCCTCTACGTTAAAGGCAGTGGGTGGGATTTGGCGACGATCGAAGCGGCTGGATTTGCCCCGGTTCGTATGCCTCACTTGCTGAAACTGGCACAACTAGAATCCCTCTCCGACCCCCAGATGGTCAACGAACTGAAAACCCAGATGACCCGCGCCAGCGCCCCATCGCCGTCCGTGGAAACTATCCTCCACGCCACGCTGCCTTACAAATATGTAGACCACACCCACGCCGATGCCGTCATTACCATCACCAATACGCCCAATGGATTTGATCGGATGCGGGAGATTTACGGCGATCGTTTAGTCATTATCCCCTATGTCATGCCTGGATTTGACCTCGCCCGGTTGTGCGCCCAAAAGTTTGCCGCCGATGCCACAGACAAAACCGTGGGCATGGTATTGATGAATCACGGGTTGTTCTCCTTTGGCGCAACTGCCCGCGAATCCTACGAACTAACGATCGAACTCGTCTCCCTTGCCGAAGACTACCTCCGCAAACATGGCGCTAGCAGTCCCCCCTCCGCCCAAGTCACGACTCCACCCGAGGATAAACCCCTGCGCCACAGCCTCGCCTCACTGCGCCACCAGCTTTCCCAAGCTGCCCGGTTTCCCGTGATTCTGGCAACTTACCGCAACCCCAAAACCCTCGCCTACGCCCGCCGCGACGACATCGGCACGATTTCCCAACAAGGCCCCCTGACACCGGATCATGTCATCCGCACCAAGCGTATCCCCATGTTGGGACGAGATGTGGAGGCGTATACCGCCGCTTACAAAGACTATTTCCAAGCCCATGCCGCCGCTAATTTAACCATGCTAGACCCCGTACCTCGGGTAATTCTCGACCCGGATTTTGGCATGTGTACCGTCGGTCAAACGGCGAAACAGGCGCAGATTGTGGCGGATATTTACGATCGAACCATCGATGCAATCGAATCTGCAACCCTACTCGGCGGCTACCAAGCTTTATCCCCCAAAGACATCTTCGCCGTCGAATACTGGGATTTGGAACAAGCCAAACTGCGCCAAGGCGGCAAACCCCCAGCCTTTACTGGCGAAATTGCCCTGGTTACCGGGGCGGCATCGGGTATCGGCAAAGCCTGCGTCGATTCCCTCCTCAAACGCGGCGCCGCCGTCATCGGTTTAGATATCAATCCCCAAATCGAAGACTTGTATTCCCGTGCCGATTTTTGTGGCATCACCTGCAACGTCACCGACGAATCCGCCATTGTAGCCGCCCTAGAACGGGGGATTGAGAAATTTGGCGGTTTGGATTTGCTCATCCTCAACGCGGGAATCTTTCCCCCAGGTCGTTCCATTGCCCAACTCGGTAGCGACGAATGGCGCAAAGTCATGTCGATCAACCTCGATGCCAACCTCGTGTTGATGCGGGAATGCCACCCCTTCCTCAAACTTGCCCCCAAAGGCGGTCGCGTCGTCATTATCGGTTCTAAGAACGTCCCCGCACCGGGACCGGGCGCTGCGGCCTATTCTGCGTCTAAAGCGGCGTTGAACCAATTGGCGCGAGTCGCGGCGTTGGAATGGGGCAGCGATCGCATCCGGATTAATAGCCTCCATCCCAACGCGGTATTCGATACCGGACTGTGGACCGAGGAAGTCTTACAAGCTCGCGCCAAACATTATGGGTTAACCGTGGAAGAATACAAAACCAATAATGTCTTGAAAGTGCAAGTGACGAGTCATTCTGTAGCGGAATTGGCGGCAGAAATGTGCGGCGATTTATTTGCCAATACGACCGCAGCACAAGTTCCAGTCGATGGTGGAAACGAGCGGGTAATTTAGAAGTAATCAGCCTCGGAGGATGCGTTAAGTGAAACAACCCATCTTACGAGGCTTGCCATCGTTGTGTCACCATCATATAGAAAGACATTTAGTCTCGAATTTGAGCCATCATTGCTTTATCTCCCAATACGATCGGGACTTACGCACGCGGGGCCAAAAACAAAGGTGATGCGTCAATCTCGCGACTAATCACCGACGATTTTTCGGATCGCCCTTTGTTTTTTTGCGTAAGTCCTGACGATGAAACTTTTTCAATTTTGCCCGCTTCGTTCAATTCAAATACACTAATAACCCAAGTTGCTAGTTATAACTATCGTGGGTTGCTCTCATTGCTAATCGCCAGCTTGCTAATTGCTGATGGGAATATTTTTCTGGTCTACCAGCCATTAGCTATTAGCCATTAACCTGTCTTCAGCCCTAAAAAGATAACTAGCAACTTGCGTTAATACCTTCGGCAACTCCCTCTTTCCCATTCTTGCCCAAACCGCCCATCGTCGATTTTACCCCAGAGCTATTCCCGCCAACGCGAACGAAATTTTGGCAGATTTCTAGTTTGGCAAACGCCATTGATAATAACCCAAAAAATTGCTGGTAATTCTCCAGGTTCACCCCATCTAAAGCAACTTGAGTTAATATAAAAAACTACTTCATGGGTGGTTTTATTTTAGAGCTGTCGTTCTCTTTCAACTCGAACAATTGTTTTAAAATTTTTTACCGTGTCACCGCTCTCCCAAGTCATTCCTAACTATGGGTGTTTAACCGGACATGATATCAACCAGAAGCGCCAAGGCTAATTTGGAAAGAAAGTGACGCGCGCATCGTAAGTCATTGCATGGGAGATTAGTTCATGAAGTTCTGGGACGCAGAGGAAGAATAGAGAGAGAATTTTTGAGGTTTAAATGATATCTCCAACTTGTGAGTCAATTATTGGCTGTTTGCTTGGAACGGCTGTGGGTGATGCTTTTGGATTGCCTTATGAAGGGTTAAGTAAGCGTCGGCAAGTTCGTCTTTATCCGCATTTGAATCAATATCAATTTTTGTTTGGTAGAGGGATGATTTCGGATGATACGGAACACACTTGTACAGTGGCTCAATCGCTGATTGTTTCGGCAGGAAATGTCGATATATTTAAGCAAGATTTGGCTTGGGGATTGCGTTTTTGGTTACTCGGTTTACCGGCTGGAATTGGATATGGGACGTTAAGAGGGATTTTGAAGTTGTGGTTGGGATATTGCTCTGGTGTTTTCTCTGCTGGAAATGGTGCAGCGATGCGAAGTGCTATCATCGGTGTTTGTTATGGTGATGACCTGCGAAAGTTACGCCAATTAGTCAGAGCATCTACGCGACTAACCCACACCGATCCAAAAGCAGAATTTGGGGCTTTGGCTGTAGCATTTGCGTCTTACTTATCGAGCCGCAAATCACAGGTTTATCCTCAAAATTACTATTGCCAACTCGCAAATATACTGGGCGCAGAAGCTGCTGAATTTTTAGAACTAATCGAAAAAGCTTGCTATAGCGCAGATGCGGGGGAAAGCACCGCATATTTTGCCAGTCAGTTGGGGATGAATAATCGCGTCAGCGGCTATGTTTATGATACGGTTCCTGTTGTTATTCAAACTTGGTTAAGGCATCAACAAGATTACCCTACAGCCATTCGAGAAATCATTCGTTGTGGGCGCGATACAGATACTACAGCAGCAATTTTGGGCGGTATTATTGGGGCATCTGTGGGTAAAGAAGGTATTCCAACTGCGTGGCTTCAGGGTTTGTGGGAATGGCCTAGAACTAAGGTGTGGATAGAATTGCTTGGGAAAAGATTGGCTGATGTTTGTAAACAGGGTGCTGCTAAGCGTGCTTTATCGCTGCCGATGCCGGTAATTTTGTTACGAAATCTGTTATTTTTGATTGTAGTTATAGTTCATGGATTTCGCAGATTTTTGCCTCCGTATTAATTAAAAACTGCGAGCGCTGCTGAATATTTTGAGCGTTTTGGTGTCAGATCGTGTCGGGTGGTATCGGTAGTGTATGGATGGCTAATTGCTAATTGCTAATCGCTAATTGTCAATTGCCTCCAGAGCAGCCATTAGCGATTAGCTATTAGCAGTTACACAACCCTTGCCTCAGGACATGATATCAGATGCTAGTGCAGCGAACGCCAAATAAATGGATTCTTAGCATCAGCTTTGATGTTGATAAAGATGCAAATTTTTGAATTCTTCAATCTAGAAGTATTGATGTTAGTCAGGGATACCTGAACCAGGACTTTACCGCCCGACTTAGAATGGCTGTCTCTAGATTTGCTCCTGCCAATTTAGCTTCACACAATATTGCCTCAGTCAGGTCAGCTTTATCCAGGTTCACCTCGGTTAGATTAGCTCTCTCTAGGTTAGCTCTGCGTAAAATTGCCCCGCTTAAGTTAGCCCCTTTAAGATTTACCCCGAAGAGTTTTGCTTCAGTTAGATTGGCTCCTCTTAAGTCAGCCTTTTCCAAGTTAGCGTCAGTCAGATTGGCTTCCCATAAGTTAGCCTGACTGAGGTCTGCTGCGTAAAAGTTTGCACCAATCGATGTTGTATTCGCCAAGTTTGCTTGTTGTAAGTTGGCTCTATTTAAGTTTACTCCAGTTAACTTGGCCTCACTTAGGTCGGCCTTGCTCAGGTTTACCAACGATAGGTCTGCCAAAACTAGACATGCAAGCCGCAAATTTGCGCCAATTAGATTTGATTCTCTCAGGTTTGCAAGAGTTAGGTTTACCTCTTTCAGGGATGCGTATCCCAGTTTAGATCGGATCAAGGTTGCGTTTTTTAGGTTTGCTTCTTTTAAGTCCGCACAAAAGAGGTTTATATCACTTAAGTTCCACCCTTCTAGTTTTGCTTCTCTCAGGGTTTGTTCGTGAAAATCACGTCTTCCAGCAGCATATTGCTCCAGCACTTCCTCTGCATCCATATAGGCTGCCTCTTTATTTTTAGGTTAACTTTCAAAATAACCCAAAGTTGGTTAGTTTGAAAGTTTTGGTGAAGAATTATTAAGAAGAGACCTAAATTGGCAAAATGCTGTAACTGCCAAAGATTTTCAGCGTTTCGGTGTAAGCTGCCAGTTCTGCGATCGCAGCTTGAACAAATGGCTCGTTAGCATCGGCTTCGATATCGATAAAGAAAATATACTCGCCGAGCGATCGCTTGGTCGGGCGAGATTCAATGCGGCTTAAGTTAATATTTCTATTGGCAAATACTAAAAGCGGTTTGGCAAGCGCTCCTGGCATATTAGCAGGCACGCTAAAAGCTAGGGAAGTATGACTATGACTTGCCTGATTTTCGCCAAAATTGAAAGCTTCTGAAACAGATTTTAAGCTCAGTACCCAAAACCGCGTACAATTGTCCGGATTATCGTTAATTGCACCAGCCAGAATCGGCACGTTGTAAAGTTGGGCAGCGCGTTGAGATGAAATTGCACCTGCTGTTTTTTCTTGTTCCAGATTCTCTATTGCTTCTGTAGTCGAATTGGTAGGAACCACTTGCACCCAAGGAAGAAACTGAGAAAGCCACCCCTGACACTGCGCCAATGCTTGTGGATGAGAATATACCGTGCGAATATCTGTCAATTTTTCGGCGCATGACAGCAGCGCGTGTACTATTGGCAACACCAAGGCGTGTCGAATTTGCAGTCCGTCCAACTGCCAGAGCGTATCCAGCGTCATCGTGACGCTGCCTTCAAGGGAATTTTCCACCGGCACAACTGCCAGGTGCGCTTGTCCCTCTGCTGCTGCGCGGATTGATTGGGCAATACTGGGATAGGGACGCAAACAACATTCTTGTCCGGTTTTCTGGTGCAGCCATTTGGTATAAGCTAGTGCAGCTGCTTCTGCATAAGTGCCATTCGGCCCCAAGTGTGCAACGATCGCGCCCATAAAGTTCAGCCTTCAGTTGTATCTTAGGTTTTTTTAACTCTTGCTCTGCCGTAGGGCATAGGCTTGTCGAGTTATGTTAAGCCTAACTATATTGCCTTTTTCTGATTGCCTGAGACAGAGGCCACCCTGGTATATGAATTTTTATGATGGGACAGGCGTGCCAGCGCGGAAAATTTTGCTCAAACAAGCCAGTGTTGGCAAAACTTAGCCCAAAATCTTTACATTTCTATAGGTTACAAAAAACTCCGTTTAAATTTTTAATAAATTGTAAAGTAAAATTAATATAACAAAGCTACGTAATTATCCTGAAAATTTATTCTCCAATGCATACCCGATTTATTGCCAGCCAATCCGTTCAACTTGCCGTAGCGGAGCAGCCTATACCGATTCAGCACTATTTGCGCCAGCCGCAACGACTCGTAGGCGCTCTGGTAGACTCGAGTCGGATCGAGCAACTCGGCGAGGAGATGTTTCGCTTGAAAATGCGTCCGTTAAGCTTCTTAACATTGACGATTCAACCGACGGTAGATATGAGAGTCTGGTCTGAACCAGGCGGAACGGTGCGTTTAAAGTCAACCGGCTGCGAGATCCGGGGTATTGAGTACATCAATCAACGCTTCGCGCTGCACCTGGTAGGTCAGCTATATCCGATACAAATCGACAATATCACCCATCTTAAAGGAAGAGCGGATTTAGAAGTGCAAGTCGAGTTGCCGCCCCCTCTTTGGCTGACACCCGCCCCCATTTTGGAAGCCACGGGTAACGGACTGCTCAAGAGCGTGCTGCTGACAATTAAACAACGATTGATGTATCAGTTGCTGTCGGATTATCGGCGGTGGGCGACCGTTGATCGGGAGAACGCACCCTCTATCCAGTCGCCGGGGTTATCTGCCGATCATCCTATTATTTGACGAAGGTACGAACCTATCCGAAAAATCTGCTCTATCGTTTTCGGATAGGCTGCCAATTTGCAGCATCTTTGGCAATTTTAAATATTAAAAGAGTTGGACATATTTAGAGACATCATCTTAATGTCTGTCCGTTCAGACCAACCCAATTTTTGCCAAAACTTCTGTGCTTCTGCATTCTTTTCCAGTACAAAAAGGTGGCACTTTTCAATTCCAATTAACCTTAACTGCGCGAGACATCGCGATACAAGTGCAGTTGCAATGCCCTGTCTGCGATACGCTTTTGCAACAGCCAAGTGATGCAGATAACCGCGACGCCCGTCATGCCCGCACAAAACTGCACCTACGATGTGTCCATCCTTTCTGGCAGCGAAACTTAGACCGGGATTGGGAAGCAGATACTGCTCCATATTTTCCTTTTTGTCAGCATCGCGCAACCGCACGCCTTCGGTACTTTCCCAAAGCGAAATAACATCATCGTAGTCCACAGCAGTCAGTTCTCTAATGTCTATCATGGTAAATTTGGCGCTCGCTGCGGAATTTAACTGCATCCTTCAAACAGCCTTTTGCTGCCCCATTCGAGCAGCGAAGATAGGCTTGAACGCTTCGATTGCCTCTGGTGTAGGTAAGGTAGCTTGCCACGCCGGACGCGATATTAAGCGATCGCACCAAGCACTCAGTTTTGGATAGTCACCCAAAGACACGCCCGCTTGAGGCAACCAGGGTATGATACTACCAGCAACAGTCTCGGCTAAAGTTATGTTTTCACTACCAAAGTAAGGGCGATCATCTAATAAATTCTCAAACAACTTCAGCACCGTGGCAATTTTCTGCAAAGCCAGCTCGATTTTTTCTGGCTCTCCTCCCGGCAAGCCGAATATTTTCTCTATACTCAGTGGAGTCATAGCAGGCAATAACTCATTCACAGATACGAGTTGCACCATCCGCACCACCGCTAGATCCTTTGCCTCTTTCGGCAACATAGCAGGCGTGGGGTACTTGGCCTCTAAATAGTCTAAAATTGCCAAAGATTCGACAATATTAAAGCCATCATCTACCAAAACTGGTATGTGGTGAAAAGGGCTAATCGCCAAAAAATCTGGTTTAAGCTGTTCCCCATCCAACTTGATCTCTACCAGTTCAAACTCAAGCCCTTTTTCCAGCAGTGTAATCCAGACGCGGCAAGAGTTAGGAGATATCGGTGCGTGATAAAGCGTCAGCATGAGAAAACCTCTCGCATTAGAATTATCCTCACAATCTTCAGACACGACAAGGACTGAAAGACCGACGATGCAGGCGCGAAGGGCCGTGTTTTTGCAGTGCTTGTAAATGTCTGGCTGTACCGTAACCTTTATTAGCAGCTAAATCATACTCTGGATATTTAAGAGCAAAGCGCATTATTAGGTCATCGCGCCACACTTTGGCGATAATGCTAGCAGCAGCGATCGCAGGCGAAATCTCATCTCCTTTGATCAGCGTTTGTTGCTCAATTGGCAAATTAGGAATAGGCCATTTCCCATCCACCAAACACAAATCTGGCTGCACCTTCAGCTTCATCACAGCGCGTTTCATCGCCAACAATGACCCATGAAAGATATTCAGCCGGTCGATTTCTTCAACCCTTGCAAAGCCAATTTTATAGTCAATCGCCACAGCTTGAATCTGCTCGGCAAAACGTTTCCGCCCCACAGAAGTTAGTTTTTTACTATCTTTAAGACCGGCGACGACGAGTTCCGCAACTGCCCTATCGGGTAAAATCACCGCTGCTGCTACCACTGGACCAAATAAACACCCCCGCCCCACTTCATCGACCCCTGCAATTAAGCTCGAAGAGGAGGTGAGGGGGTGGGGGGATGAGAGGGTGATGGGGTGAGTTGCAAGGGTGCGATCGCTCATTTTTATTTCCTCATTCCCCCGCAGAGCATTTTACCGCTCGCCATCAACGTCCACTGCCGAAGAGCGACGGCGGCGACGGCGTCGGATTAAACTATCCCCACTATCAGATTCGGATGGGGCGGCGCCAGTATCAACCCGCGACGCAGTCTCTTCATCTGAATCAGATAATGGTGCATTTGTCAATGGTTCGCTCTGAAAATCTGGCTCCCCATCAAAATCGGAAGGTTCAAAGCCATAGGACGAAGCCCTGGGAATTTCTGAAGTGTCTTCTTCATTCCTCAACCTTGGGGCTACATCATTTTGAGAATCGTTTCCTTGTCCCGGCAACCTGACGTTAACAATAGCAGATTTGGGATTTTTCACCTGACGATTCAAGCGCACCAGCGGCGAAATCCCCATTAGCGCATAAACTTCCTGTTCTTCCGGAGTCATTTCTACCGTAATCACCTCCGGAGGTGCTGTTTCTGGCTTGACAGGGCGCTGCCTTTCTGATATTTCGGGACGACCTACCTTTAGCGGCGTGGGTGAAAACGACGGTGCGGGGGAGGGTTCCGTATCGCTCTCCCATTCCGCATCAGCCCCCGTATCAGCCGCTGCCTGGTTAGAAAACATCCCGCCGCGTCCGGTGGACTCTTCCTCCATTTCGCCAAATCCAATCCGGCGACGACGGCGACGGCGAGAATTGCCGCGTTCCTGATAGTTGGGATGATAGCTCAGGTCCAGGTCATCCAGGTCGGCACCAGGAGCGAAGTCGAGATCCGAAGTAGTTTCTTGCCCAAACGTTTCGGCTTTGCTGTAAGGTGCAGTTACGGGCATTGAACGCTGCTCGAGCGGACGATACGGAGAACGCGAGGCTTCTTCGCCGCTGCGGTTTTCTACAGGGCGCCAAGTTTCACCAATTCCTTTGGATGGCGCTGGCGACTCGCGTTCCTTCGTTGTTTCTCTGAAACTACTTAGAGAAGGAGAGTAAGTGTTTAACTTTTGTTCGCCTTCACCCGGCAACTCTACTAAATGACCCAATCCGCCACAAGTGGGACAAGGGCGACCGAATAATTCGTAAATATTTTGGCCTTGACGCTTGCGCGTGAGTTCGACCAGTCCCAGTTCGGATAGTTGGGCAATTTGAGGTCTGGCTTTATCTGATTTGAGGGCTTTATTAAAGTGTTCTAGCACCTGTAGCTGGTCGCGGCGGGAATCCATATCGATAAAATCGACAATAATCACGCCAGCGAGATTCCGCAGGCGCAGCTGACGGGCAATTTCAGTAGCAGCTTCGCAGTTTGTCCACAGGACGGTTTCTCGCGCCGTCGCCGAACGGGTAAAGGAACCGGAGTTTACATCGACGACGGTCAGCGCTTCTGTCGGCTCGATAATGATATAGCCACCAGAAGGTAGATCGACTCGCGGTTTAAGGGCTTCGCGAATTGCGGCGTTGACGCGGAAGTATTCTAAAACGGGGATGCGATCGCGGTGATGGTCAATCAAAACCCCTTGGGGTGTCCTTCCCCCACTCCAGCTGAGTAATTGTTGCTTGACTCGCTTCACACCTGTGTGGGAATCGACCACAATCCGATTCACATCACCGCTGTACATATCCCGCAAAACGCGCTGAATAAAATCATCGTCGCGGTTAAGCAGTGCCGGTGCGCGTACCGACTGCGCCTCTAACTGAATCGCCTCCCACTGTTTTTGCAGCGTCTCCAAATCTTCGATAATCGCCTCTTCGTCCCGTCCTTCGGCCTCAGTACGAACCAACAAACCCATCCCCGCCGGTTTGATTAAAATTGCTAATGCTCGCAATCGGTTGCGCTCGTTTTCATTCTTGATGCGTCTGGATAGATTTACCCCCCGTCCAAACGGCATCAGCACCAAATATCGTCCCGGTAAAGTAATGTTACCCGTGAGCCTCGGTCCCTTGCTACCCGTCGGCTCTTTCATCACCTGCACTAATACTTTTTGCTGGGGTGTCAGCAGTTCGGTAATCGCCCCCGCCGTGCGTTTCAGTCGCAGCGGCCCCAAGTCGGATACGTGTATAAATCCGTTCCGTTCCGCATCTCCAATATTGACAAACGCGGCATCGATACCAGGAAGTACGTTCTCCACCATTCCCAGATAAATGTCACCCACTTGGTGAGTCCCCGTGGCGACAACGAGTTCTTGTATTTGATCTTCGGAAAATACAGCAGCAATGCGATGTTGTTCGGCGATAATAATTTGCTTTGGCATTCAAATTCCTCTAAATTTCGCTGCGATTGAAGCGGCACAAACAACGTGAAACGATTTCAAATTTAATATTTCAGAGAGCCAATTGAGCGATCAACTTCTTCAATTTTAACTCTGAAACTTTTTAATTTGATGTGCCTTTTACTGTGGCTGAAATGGCCTAATTTCTCAATTGAGAATCAACTATCTTCCAATCCAGTTCTGACTGGATTGGGTGAAATAACAACTGAGTCAGCAGTCAGTCGTTGTCAGGGCGGATTTACCAAACATGCCTGTAATAGTACAAACAATTCTGAAAAACCCGCTTTTACGGGAGTCAGGAGGTAAATGTTATGGATAAGCTGTTTAGCGCCCTTTGATGGAGGTTAGGCACTGAATTTTCGGTTTTGACTAATAGCAAGTTTCGCGCTTGTTCTATAAGACTTATCCCAAGTTGCTCATCGCTACTCGTTGCTTACTTCCTGCTTCTACCAAGGACTTCGGAGTCTTCTTGTCCACAGGCGTTAATTCGGACCGAACCCATCCTACTCAAAACTTACTCAAACTTGTCCATCAGATTAAGCTTGGTTATTGCTCATTTTGTTGGACAATTTTGCAGAATTATAGCCATAAATTTGGCTACTTATTCCAGCTTCTCTGTCTGGCACTTGCGAACCCTTATGCGGTCGAGCAACGAACCCAGGCAGTCCTGTTTCAAGGGCAGAAAATTGTTTTGACCCTTCGTTGATGCACTGCGCGCAAAGCTGCGCCAACGCAACCGATAATCTGTTTACACAGACATCGCATTCAAAACATTGGGTAACTCAATTGGCTCTGCGTCCTTTCCGTAGAACAACCCTGAAAACTTCAACCAGCCGCAACCGCTGCCATTGAGAAGTATTTTATCACTCCACACCTTTTCAGGCATAGAATTGTTGGTTCTACGAACCCAACGCGCGCCCTTGAAGTTCCCCGATCCGGTCAGACGAACAATTACCGATCTTCTGAGAGAATCCCCATTCGGGAAAAAGCGATCCGGGAAAAACTTCGCCTCAAGCGCTTATTTCCTTGTGTTCGCGGTGTTTTAACATTGCCAAAAGTTGTTTTTAGAGTTACCCACTCGCGAGTATTCTGGCTGTAAAGCCAGAGGGTTCCTCTTCACTGCCTTACTCTGAATCGGATCTTATCATACAAAACCCAGGTTTACCATTCATACTGCCTCAAGCAGAAGCTGACGGCGGTGGATATGGAGTAACTGAAACTCTTGCTCCGCAACTTGTTGGAGCATGAAGATAACGTGGTCCGGGCGCAGCTGAGAGCCATCGTTACGGCAATTACCGACATAGCGGAGCATCACCGACTCATCAAAGCTGAGATTTTCGTCTACCAGATCTAACTCAAACAAGCGATCGCGCAGATTCACCTGCTGAACTTGTCCGGACTTGGTAGTTTGCTCAGTCCAAATCGCATCTCTAGCTTTAATCGCCTCTAGCCAATTTTTCCACGCCTGGGTGGTAGCAGCGGTAGCAGATGCCACCGTAATCAAATATTCTGCCCGCTCTAACAACCGAGTTGCAGCCATAGCCTTGAGGTCAATTTCCTCCACCCGGTAGACGGGAATATTTTCCGGCAGTTGGGCGACTAAGCTTTCTTGGAACGCTGCCACATCCATCCGCTGCGTCAACTCAAAGTCTACAATTTCTCCAACGCTAGTGGCTCCCAGGGGCAGCGCATTGGCGATGGAAATGCGGGGAGAAGGATGGAACCCACCCGTATAGGAAACGGGTATAGACGCCCGTCGCACCACGCGGTCAAACAAACGAACCATATCTAGATGGCTTACAAGCGCCATATCGCCTTGCTTGCCAAACCAAACTCGCAGGCGCATTGCCCGGTGTTTATTCGGTGCAAAGTGCCCCTCAAATTGAGGCATGGGCGGTGGTTCGATGACAATATTATGACCAAAATCGGTGCTGCAGACGCCGCAGTGGGAACAACCATCAAACGAGCAATCTGGAACGCTAGCCGCATCCAACGCACGTTGCAGGTCGGCTTTTAACCAGTTTTTATCGATACCCGTATCCAGGTGGTCCCAAGGCAATCGTTTGTCGAGGGCTGATGATAGGTTTGACCCTGCACCATGCTCCATTACCCATTCGCCGTTTTCTACCAGGCGGTATTTCCAGGTTAACCCAGATTCAGCGATCGCATCAGTCCAAGCTGCAAAAGCTTTATCTAAACTTTCAAACCAAGAGTCCATCCCGGCACCCAGTTCCCAAGCGCGACGCAGCACAGGCGCTAACCGTCGGTCGCCCCGTCCCACAAAATCTTCCATCGCCGATATCCGCACATCGGTGAAATTAGCTTTCGCGCCTTTGATGCGGCGGAATTCCCGGCGCAGCAATTCCTGCTTGCGCTCAAACTCTGGGCTAGCTACCGAATGCCACTGGAAGGGCGTGTGGGGTTTGGGCGTAAAGTTGGAAATTGTAATGTTAAAGTTCAGCAGCTTTCTGCCTTTTCCCCTACATTGCTGCTGCAACCAGCGGACAGTTTCCGCAATGCCCAGCACGTCGGCGTCGGTTTCACCCGGCAAGCCGATCATAAAGTAGAGCTTAACCTTATCCCAACCCTGCTCAAACGCCGTCTTAACGCCGCGCAGCAGTTCTTCGTTAGTCAGCCCTTTATTAATAATATCCCGCATTCGCTGGGTTCCGGCTTCCGGAGCAAAAGTCAGACCGCTTTGGCGCGTCCCGCCGATAATATTGGCAATATTTTCGTCAAATCGGTCTACTCGCTGGCTGGGTAGGGATAGAGAAATATTCTCGTTTTTCAGGCGATTTTTAATTTGCATCCCGACTGCCGGTAGCGCCAGATAGTCGGAACAACTCAAGGAAAGCAACGAAAACTCGTTATATCCAGTTTGCCGCATTCCCTGCTCGATCGATTCTATGACTTGTTCCGGTTCCACATCCCGCGCCGGACGGGTTAACATCCCCGGTTGACAAAAGCGACAACCGCGAGTACAACCGCGCCGAATTTCAACCACGAGGCGGTCGTGTACCGTCTGGACGTAGGGAACCAAACCAATCGAGTAAGCAGGCATTGGCGTCGCCACCCGCCGCAGAATTCGCTCTGGAACATCCGGGCGGTTGGGATGCACCGAGCCATCTTCTGCCATATCGTAGAATTGAGGCACGTAAACGCCCGGTACGACCGCCAAATCTAGCAATAGTTCTTCTCGACTCAATCCTGCAGCCTTACCCTCTTCCAGAACCAAGCCAATTTCCGGTAATAACTCTTCCCCATCACCCAGGGCGATAAAGTCAAAAAAGTCCGCATAGGGTTCCGGGTTGGAAGTTGCCGTTTGACCCCCGGCGAAAATTAAAGGCCAACTGCCTTGCTCAACATTCCAGGAATTATCGGACGCCCGTTCTTTCCACGTGAGGGGAATTCCGGCTAATTCTAACATTTCCAAGATGTTAGTTGCGCCCAGTTCGTAGCTGAGGCTAAAGCCCAAAATATCGAAATCTGTCAGGGGACGCCGCGACTCGACCGCGAATAGGGGCGTTTGGGTTGCGCGCAGTTTCGCTGCTAAGTCGGGCGCGGGTAAGTAGGCGCGATCGCACAACTGTCGCGGCTGGGTATTCAAAATGTTGTATAGAATAATATGCCCTAAGTTAGATGCGCCAACTTCATAAACTTCTGGGTAAGTCAATACCCAGCGCACAACAGCGGCATCCCAAGCTTTGCGAACCGCGCCCAACTCGTTGCCCAAATAACGAGCTGGGCGGAGGATATCTGGTGTGAGTAATGCTTCTACTGCGACTGCCACAGTTACTTCTCTTCTCGTTTAATTCCAGCTACAGAGCCATCTATCAAAATTTCAACCTCTGCCATCCCGCGAAAAAATTCTCTTAGCTAATTTTCCCTGGCTTTCGCGGAAAAATGGGAATCTGGGGCATGAGGTAGTACGTTGTGCCAAACAAAACTTACTCAAATCAAGTATTTCGCTTAACTCGACGGAAAGCTTCCTGCTTCAACCAAGGGAGTCGGCTTTTTCTTTTCCTCAGGCGTAAATTCCGCGCTTGCCGCACGTACAAGGGTTTTTTGAGGCAAAATCCAGATTTATCGCAGCATTTAGATCGCGAGCGATGGAAAAGCCACACTTACCACATTTGTAAACACAGCCTTACAACGGGATCCTGGGTCGTCAACTTTCCTCCAGCCGGTCGGTAAGTTTTAAAGTCTTGTACTGACTCAAGTAATTTTAGCACAGTTGCTGTGAGCGGGAAAAAACGTGGTTAATGTTGTCATGCCAAGACCCTGCTACAGCCCAATAACAGGCCAAATAGCAGGCAAGGCGATGGTATATTTCGGGTAAATTCTGGAACGGTCGAGAGGGTTTTATGGGGTTTGGCTGGTGCCATCGCTTAAGTATCCGCAGGACAGCGCCCCAAGGCGTGCAGGAGAATCACGAGTCGCAGTCGTTGTTTAAGCAGACGTTAGCGCCTTGCCCTGGAGTTGAGTGCGGCTTCAAAAGCAGCGCGACTGGCAAAAATCTCAAACACCCGATCCAGCTGAGTTAGCTCAAAAATGATCCGGATTGACGGTAAAAGCGAACAAAGGCTAAATTGATAGTTTTTCTGTTGAGCGTGACTGAGAGCAGAAACCAAGACCATCAGACCAGCACTATCGAGAGACTCCACCTGTTCCATGTCTACCAATACAACAGCAGGCCCCTCCTTTGCGATCGCTGCTGTTAGCTGTCTGCCAAATTCAGGCGCGTTGGCGGCATTGAGATGGCCTTGGGGCTGAATAACTGTCAGTTGGGAAGTAGCAATCGTCGCTGGCATGATTCAATTACCGTGTGAATAGACAAACAATGGCATCAGATGCCTTTGACCTTAAACGCTGGTTTGCAGTATTGACCACTCGCTTTGAGGGTTTTCACGGAATCTTCATCTTTCCACCCCATTTGTTTAAAGTTTTGAGCAAGCTTGGTTCGCTAAAAAGTATTTCCTTATACAACTGATTGACTGACAGGGAACCTAAAACGAGAACAGTATAACTGCTGCTTGGGGAAAATACCAAGTTACCGAACCTTTTTTTCACCTAATTTTTATCCAAAGTAATGATTTTAGACACTATAGCAATCCCGATCGATTTATGAACAAGTCCGACCGTTCCTTCAATACCTCAAGAGTCCCCCTTCTCTTGCCCAGACAGCAAAAATTTCAGGGCTCAAGATAGAAGGGGTAGGGCGCGGATGCAAGTACGGCACGCTCTGGGTTCGGAGTCTACGTTAGCGATTCCCAAAGCGCAAGAGCTTCGGGTCCATTAGGTAGCTATGCTGGAGTAGCGCTATTAGCCAATTAGCCGCCCCGTAGGGCGAAGCCAGACTTGAAAAGTATGGGCGCTTGAGAATCGCGCATATAGCGCAGCTTCCTCAAGCTATGCAGTCGTTAATCCTACAGTTAGAAAGAATTACTTCAGATCTGCAACAGCTGCCCAAGGGGTAATTTCAACGTATAAACGGTCATGTCCGGAAACTTGGAAAATTTTTAGGGTTTTGGGTCGCCTTCAGCAGCAACGCGAACCGGAATATTAACAACAATCGAAACCCCCGAAAAAATACGGTTGTTAAATACTTAAAAACATGATTTTTGTGGAATAGCTTTTAAGTATTTCTATGACTAGAAGTCAGCTTCGAACATTTGCTTCAAACTCTTTCCCTTCTTTGGCTAGCAACGAAAAACCGTAGAAAAGCAGATGCTGGCAGGCTCAAACTATGTAAATATCAATTGGCTCTGGATTTTTGCATCATAACTGAATAATTTGCCAAAACTCCAAGGTTGAAGCCGCGTGTGAGTAAGATCACTCAAAGCAAAAGTTCCAGATCACCCCGACAGATAAATAGTAGGTGGAAAATTTTGATATTAAAAGAGTTACCCTGCCAACCGTGGAAACTAAAAACGCGATTCGTCAACTGGTAGAAAAAGCTATTTCGATTCGGCGACTGACTCCGGATATCGAGAATGAAATCAACTATGAACTGACGCGCCTGGGTTACATTTCTGATGTTGATTACGAGGCGCTGGAATTATTAATGGCTGAGATGGATGCTGGTCGGATTGCGTTAGTGGCAAGCTACTGATAATCAGGCTAGGGAAGGAATGCTGGGAAACTTTCCTTGTGTGCTAAGAACGAATCCCTCTCAAGATCGGGGTTGAAGAGATTCGTACCTATAATTAAAATTGCTAGCCGCAAGTAGGTCATTCGGCTGAATAGGCGGTTAAATACTCGATGGCTGCGCTACTTGAGCAGGAGCCGTCTTAGATTGCTACAAACCAATCTACAGATGAATAAATGTGGCAGAAAGCTAGCCCCGCCAAGAAGATTGCTTCGCCCAATTTCGACACAAGCGAATTTATTCCCAGTTCCCGTATTGACAATACAACTAGCTTCACGGTAGTTTCTAACCAATAAAGGTTTTCTCCAAGGGTAGAGCCGGTTGAAAGTACTAGCGCCATGCACAAGCGCTTAACCAGGACAAGCTTTGATGCGGATGCATCAGTATCCAGGCGCAGGGCGGCTGCATCGGTCGGGATCAAAGCAGTGTCAGTAATCTGCGAGATGAGTAAGCGAGTCTGAGGGTCCGTGAACTGGTTTCCCGGCAGAGCAAATTGACCGAAAGCTAGAAAGGTATAGTGGGTTAGTTACGCCGATTTGATGAAAATTTGGCTGGGTGGGCTTGCCAAACTTGGCGGACAAAATGGCTGAGTTGTCGGTGTGCTGATTGGCATCCCTCAGATTGAGCTTTTGACGCCTGTAGCTGAGCCAACAGCGGTATTACTTCAGTATCGAGGGCAGTGCGGAACAAGCTCAAAGGCCAAAGCAAATCTGCACCTTGTCGCAAGTCATACAAAGTAGGTGGCTGTGGAACTGGCTCGACACCCAATGGGGCAGTTGCCAGCATTAAGGGGCGTGCCCAACACAACTGACGGGATTCAACGATTTGAATCACTTCTGCGTACAGGCAGGTTCCCTCATGCTCAAGACACACAATTTGGCTAGGCTGAAAGTTATAAGCAAAACCCATCGCTGCTTGCTTCACAAGAAAAAAGCGTATCTTAGTGCTGTCTCCTTATTTTATTAAGCCACTCCCCAAGGGTAATCGGGATTCAGGCTATAATTTGGCTACAGCTTGTTGCCCTCACCTGTAGATAGTATTTGCGGTTGATACTTGGGGGCAGGTGCGAAGCGCTGATCCGCCGCTTGTCACCGATGGCAGCACCCTCTCCCAGTGCTATGGTCAGCCCACTCCCCTGAGTTGGGCTGACAAATTCCCAGCTAGCTGGTTAGACCAGCAGTTGGATAGTATAAATTAAATATTAAGTACTTTAAAGCTAAGATCAAAATCGCGCCGTTTGCTGCTAACATTTGCTGCTAACAACGGATGAAACAGCCGTAAGGCTGGCAGCAGGCTCAGATTAACAACTGCATTCAAAGTATCCATAATACAATATACAGCGAATAGCTGCTATTATTCTATCAGGTGGCAATAGCCGAAAATGCTGGTCACAGAAAAGTACCTTGACAACTGAAGATAGGGGGTTCCACAAGGAAGTGTGTCGTATATCGATACTGCCACTTGTGGGTAAAATCTTCATGGAACGATTGATGAATGGTTTTTAACTATTCAAGTCGGGCAGGACGCTTGCCCTGACTATAAACGGCTGTAGTGGGAAAGAACACGAGTACCACTTGCGGAAGTTCCAAGATCTTATGTCTTGGAAGCCAAAACCTACCCGAAGGGAGGTGTAGGAGCGTCACGAGAGTTTAAATCCTCTCCATAGCAGTAATGAGTTACCCAGTTGTATTGAATTGACGGGGAGGATAGAGCCGTGTCTGTCGAGACCCTTGAAAAGCGTTCAACGTCTCGTAAACTTGCACCTCGCTACCGCGTTTTACTCCATAACGATGATTTCAACCCAATGGAGTATGTGGTAAAGGTATTATTGACAACCGTGCCCAATCTCACCCAACCCCAAGCCGTCAGTATTATGATGGAAGCCCATACGAACGGGATTGCTTTGGTGATTACCTGCGCTCAGGAACACGCGGAGTTTTACTGCGAAACTTTGAAAAATCACGGCTTGACCAGTACGATTGAACCCGAAGAATAGCAACGAAGGCCAGAATTTTTTGCGACTGAACCATTACCGTTTAGCTAGCTGCCCTGCCCCGATCAGGCTGGGTGTCTTTTTGTTGACCCTGCTTTTGCTCTGGGTGCCGGTAGCAGCGCCAATTTATTGGTTAGGGCGCGACCAAAACTCGGTCACTATCCTGACGATGGGGCTGTTATTCGGAGAATTTCTCCTCCTGCTGGGATTTTGGGGTGAAAAAGTATACCGGCAACCCCATCTGCTCAACAGCTACGGTTTGGTAAGAACGCGGCAGAATGGCTTAGAATTGCTTGTTGGACTGAGTATTGGGCTGTTATTTGTACTGAGTCTATTTGGCCTAGAAGGGATACTGGGGTGGCTGGTGTGGCAGCAGCCAGACGATCGCTTTCCCAGGGTAATTTTAGAAGGGTTGGGGAGCGCTCTGTTAATTGGATTGGCAGAGGAGGTGGTGTTCCGGGGATGGCTGCTAGATGAGTTACAGCGTGATTACCTTCCGCGCGTAGTGGTTTGGGCAGATGCGGTTATTTTTGCGCTGCTGCATTTTATTCGTCCCCTGCAAGCGATGCTTCGCACTTTGCCCACATTTCCAGCCTTGGTGCTATTTGGGTTAACGATGGTTTGGGCGAAGCAGGGTAGTCAAGGGCTTCTTGGGCTGCCAATTGGCCTGCACGCGGGGCTAGTTTGGGCTTATTACATTATCAATGTAGGGCAGTTGGTGCAATATTCTGGCAAGGTTCCGGACTGGATTACGGGGGTTGAGGGAAATCCTCTGCTTGGGGTGATGGGGTTGCTGTTTTTGGGTGTGTTGGCGTTTTGGATGAAGCGGCGAATCCGCAATTGACACTCCCCGCGCCTGTTGGTACGGGGATTCTTAAGACATTGCGGTCTTAATATCCTTGGTTTCAAGGTTCCCAGGCTCACCGCCTTTGTCCAAAGGACGCGGTGATACGCCAGTTGCTCCACT
>NZ_BLAY01000135.1 GCF_020521235.1 Microseira wollei NIES-4236
CGAGTAGGGAACGGGCTAAATATTTTGTACAAGCTAACATTTTATGCGCTGTGCTACTACAACATTCGCGAAGATTTTTCCGAGAAACAAAGGTGGATTGGCGTTGCGATCGCTGCGAGTAGGGAACGGGCTAAATATTTTGTACAAGCTAACATTTTATGCGCTGTGCTACTACAACATTCGCGAAGATTTTTCCGAGAAACAAAGGTGGATTGGCGTTGCGATCGCTGCGAGTAGGGAACAGGCTAAATATTTTATACAAGCTAACATTTTATGCGCTGTGCTACTACAACATTCGCGAAGATTTTTCCGAGAAACAAAGGTGGATTTGCGTTGCGAGCGCTCCACCAGCCGCGACGTATTTCGTTACATAACTTAATCGATCGCTCGCATAAAACAGTCATTTTTTACACGAGTAACAGGCGAGGTTCACAAGATTTTGACATTATTGAGTATGGTTTTAATCCGAGACATTGTTCAACAAGCTCTTGCCACTGGCTATTTGAGTATAGCCGCAGAAAATCAACTCCGCCAGCTTTTAAAAGCTAAATATGACGTGGAAGATTTCAACGCTTTTATGACTTTGCAGCAAGCAGCAATATCCGGGCGCGTGCGCCAAGAGTCTCGCCAATTTTACCAGTTTGAAACATTGGTAACAGATTAATAAAAACGCGCCTTTTCAACAGAAAAACCAAAATCAAGGTAACAAGGATGAAACGTACAAAAAATGTGTAATCGATTTTATAGACAGGACTTAAGCACGCGGGGCCAAAAACCCACTGCGTCAATCTCGCGACTAATCACCCACGATTTTTCGGCTCGCCCTTTGTTTTTTTGCGTAAGTCCTGATAGAGTCCAAAAATGGAGAGGGTTCATCGATCTGTACCTACAACAAATCACAAATTAAAAAATGAATTGCTGGTAGGTTTCCTGCTATTGGGATTAACTGGATGCGGCTATTGGAAAGGAATTGAACTGATGCAAACCAAAACGTTCGCTTGGGAAAAAGTTGCTCTAACCAACACTTTGACTGGGCATACAAACCCGGTTTATTTTGTCGCCATCACCCCAGATGGACAGACCATTGTTAGCAGCAGCAATGATGGGACTATTAGATTGTGGAATCTAAATACGGGGCAGTTAAGTCGCACCTTTACAGGTTCATATCCTGCTGCTATGAGCTGGGATGGACAGACTATGGCTAATCAAGAAGAAAATTATACTATTAAACTGTGGAATCTAAACACGGGGCAGTTAATTCGCACCCTGACAGGGCATTCAAAGTCGCTTGATTCTATTGCCATCAGCGCCGATGGACAAACACTTGCTAGTAGCAGTGGAGAACTTTTTTCAAGTGAAGGAATCGTAGTGTGGGATTTAAACACAGGACAAGAAATTTACACAATTCCTAGCGATAGACTCAAAGATCAATCTCTCAGTATCAGCCCCAATGGACAAATACTTGCTGCTGGCAATTGGGATAAAAATATCTGGTTGTGGGATTTGAAAACCGGACAGGCAATTCGCACTCTAACTGGGCATTCACGAGGGGTTTTTTCCATCGCTTTTGGCGCTGATGGGCAAACGCTTGCTAGTGGTAGTATGGACCGCAATATCAAAATTTGGAATTTAAAAACCGGAGAGGAAATTCGCACTTTGACTGGGCATTCAAATTATGTCCGTGCTGTTGCTTTCAGCCCGGATGGACAAACCATTGCTAGTGGCAGTTGGGACAAAAGTATTAAACTGTGGAATTGCAAAACAGGGCAAGAAATTTGCACTTTGACTGGACATTCAAACCGAGTTAATGCTGTTGCTTTTAGTCCAGATGGAAACACACTTGTTAGTGGGAGTGAAGACGATACTATCAAGATTTGGCGATTGCCGAAATAATGCTGACTTTTGACGGCAATTTTGGCTTGAAAACAAAACTTATAGCGCATTTTATGGCAGTACCTTATTCCCTGGGGTTTCATCCTATATCGATGGCTGGAAAAGAGGTAGGTTTTAGCAACACCTAAATCCTTGGCTCAGCGAAATGCTAAAGATATTATTAAGAGAGCATAGGCAACTCAGCAATTTAACTTAACATGCGATCGCTAGTCACTGACTGGCTTGGACGGTAAACTTAGGGGGCTAACCCTCTCAAACCCTCCAATTCGATACCAGAGGCTTTCCCATGCACCCAGTCGTTCTAGTTTTACTTCAAGTTCTGATTGTCATTGGACTTTCCCGACTGGTAGGGTTAGTATTTCGCTGGCTAAACCAACCCTTGGTGATCGGCGAAATTGTAGCGGGTATAATGCTAGGGCCATCGTTGTTTGGTTGGGTTGCACCAGATTTAGCCGCTAAATTGTTCCCGACAAACACTATTCCGTTTCTCGATGTGCTATCTGAGGTGGGGCTGATCTTTTTTATGTTTTTGATCGGCCTAGAATTAAACCCAAAATACCTCAAAGGCAACCTGGATATAGCAATTTTAACTTCCCATGTCAGTATTTTAACGCCTTTTTCCCTGGGAGCTTTACTGGCGCTACTGCTGTATCCTCTAGTCTCCAATTCTACTGTTTCGTTTACCGCGTTTGCCCTATTTTTAGGAGCGGCAATGTCGATTACCGCTTTTCCAGTCTTGGCGCGAATTATTACCGAAAATAACCTGCAAAGCACGCGCTTGGGAACCTTGGCGCTAACTTGTGCGGCGGTGGATGATGTGACGGCGTGGTGTTTGCTAGCAGTGGCGATCGCAGTGACGCGCACTAACAGTATGCTTGGCGCTTTACCTACTATTATCGAATCGATCGCTTACATTGTTTTTATGCTGACGGTGGTGCGGTGGTTTTTGCAACGACTCGCCGCCTACTACCGTCGCACGGGAAGACTCACCCAGTTAGTTGTAGCTGGAATTTATATGGGTGTGGTTGGTTCTGCCTTAATTACCGAATGGATCGGCATTCACCTGATTTTTGGAGCATTTTTATTAGGGGCGGCAATGCCAAAAAATGCCGGTTTAGTGCGCGAGTTAGCCGAGAAAACTGAAGACTTTGTTTTAATATTTCTGTTGCCGGTATTTTTCGCTTATAGCGGGTTGAGGACGGAAATTGGTTTGCTTAACCGTCCCGAATTATGGTTGTTGTGTTTAGCAGTTTTGGCAGTTGCGATCGCCGGTAAATACGTCGGCACTTATGTAGCAGCAAGAGTCTCTGGAATCGAACATCGGGAAGCTTCTGCACTGGGTTGGTTAATGAATACGCGAGGACTTACCGAGCTAATTGTACTCAATATCGGTTTGAGTTTAGGAGTTATTACGCCGTTGTTGTTTACCATGCTGGTAATTATGGCATTGGTGACTACATTTATGACCTCGCCGTTACTCGAATGGACTTATCCGAAAAAGCTGATTCAATTGGATGTATTGGAAGCGACGCAAGAAACAACAGAACCATCCCAAATACCCGCAACTCCCGTCCCGACTTATCGAATTTTAGTCCCCGTTGCCAATCCCACCACGCAGAAAGGATTAGTGCAATTAGCAGTTGCGATCGCGGGGAATAAATTGCAACCCTCAATCGTGCATCCCTTAAGCTTAATTGAATTAGAAGAAGATTATTTATTTCAAAGTACTCCCGTTGAGGCAGAAAGGTTAATAAACGAACGGCGATCGCGTTTAGACGAATTAATTGCCAGCATAGAACCTGCCGAAATGCGCCATCTGGTGCATCCCATTTTTCGCATTTCCCACGATGTAGCGCGAGAAACCGCACAACTCGCCGCCCTCGATCGCGCGGATTTAATTTTAGTAGGATGGCATCGCCCAGCTTTTAGTACAAATCGCTTGGGTGGAAGAGTAGGACAAATTCTCAGCATCGCCCCTGTAGATGTAGCAGTTTTTGTCAATCGGGGACAGGAAAAATTAGAAAATTTATTAGTGGCATATTCGGCAAATTTCCACGACGATTTGGGACTGGAAATTGCCTTAAGATTGCTAGTTAATAACGATAACAGCCGCCTGACGGTTTTACAGATAAATCAGCAGAATCAGCCTCAAAATGACTTGAGTTACGAATTTCGCACCGTTATGGAAAGACTACCAGATGCGGTGCGATCGCGCATCCACATCCAAATTGTACAAGCCCCAGAACCCATTCAAGCAGTCGTAGAAATGTCCCAAAACGTCGATCTCACCATCGCCGGTACCAGTCGCACCTGGGGTATCGAACGTCAAACTTTAGGACGATACACCGATGAATTAGCCGTCCAATGTCAATCCTCCCTATTAATTACCCGCCGCTACGCTCAAGTTACCTCTCACCTCGCCTCTGTACTTGGGACAGAAAACACGCAAGCAGATGAGCAGGTGAGCAGGTGAGCAAGTGAGATGTAGGGGTGGGTTTTACCAATAACCATGAAACTCCCACAAATAACTAAACTAAACCTGCCCCTCCCCCTCAAGTGATAAATCCTTTCATCCCAAATCTAAAATCTAAAATCTAAAATCTAAAATCAACATGAGTCACTTCAACCTCAAGTCTTTAATATTTTATGGTGTTGCTATTGGTTCGGTCGTGGTGCTGTTTAAAGTCGTCACAGCTTACGGCGAGTCCAGTCTTAAAGCTTCCCCGCCTATTGACGGTCGCTATCGCATTGACGCCAAAAATTTACCCGGATGTCTCCAAGCTGAAGCATTAGTGCTAGAAATTCAGCAATCAGGCATTTATTTAAACGCGTCTTTATTGCCTACCAACAACGCTGCCGATTCCCAAACTATTGTGAAGGAAAAACCTTCAATGACAGGGAAATTCAGCGAGCAAAAATTGTCGATGTCCGGTGCAGTTTCCCACCTAACATCATGTCAGAATCAGTTTCTCAGCCTTCAAGGGATAGTAGATGGAAATACTCTCACAGGTCAAATCAACCTAAGTTCAATTCCAAACGCCGTTAATTTTACAGCTCAAAAAGAAGCGACTGCACAAAAAACAGAACCTAAAAGTCATTAATTTGTCAGATCAAATCCGGTTGCATCGGAATGATCGGCCTTTCTGGGTAATTGCTAATTGCTAATTGCTAATTGCAAGAAAAGCCCCTACAGGTCGTAATTCCGATGCCTAAGGAAACGATATCACTTGTAGGACAATAGTATATCCGTAAAATATTCCCATGACCAATTAAGTAGGTGAGTATAAATAAACTGAACATGGGGCGGGCAGAATGCCCACCCCACAAGAATTTCAGCTCTCTTGTGGGGTGGGCATTCTGCCCGCCCTATGCTTACATAACTTTTTCACTTTATTTACCTGCACCTACTTATAGCGGATTGCAGTCGTATCAGGTACACCGCAAGTTTGTGTAGCGGCAGCATTAAGGGTGCCGCTACACAAACGAAGCGATTTCGCCGTACCTCATCCACTTGCAATCCGCTTTAGCAATTAGCAATTAGCAATTAGCAATTAGCTATTACCTAACGATATCTACCTACAAATTCCTTAATTTTTTTCAGTTTAAACCCGCGTACTAATTCTTTAACTTCTGACGTAAACGGCAGATATTTATCATCGATTTGCTCGATGTTTTGTAACTGTTTAGCAATCCCTTTCAAATGGCCTCTAAGCACTAAATCGTAAAGTTTCTCTAGTTCGGATGCTGGAGGCGGAATCACTTCTAGAATCGCTGGTTTGCTTGCCTCTGACTTCCTAGCAGCGTAAATCCATTCCAACTGCAAATACTTTTGTAACTTCTCAAATAATATCTCTGCTTCGATCGGTTTAGCTAAAAAGTCATTACTGCCAAAATCCATACATTTCTGCCGGTCATTATCATACACGCTGGCTGAAGAAGCAATAATAATCGTGTCTTTTAATTCTGGCGTTTTTCGGATGCGACGAATTAGTTCAAAACCATCTATTTCTGGCATCACCAAGTCAGAAATTATCAAGTCTGGTTTAAACTGTGTGAGAATTTCTAAAGCTTCTTTTCCGTTGGTCGCTTCTGTTACTTCAAATCCTAAAGGCCCGAGCAAATTGACAATTACAGCGCGATTTTCCTCCCTATCATCGACCACGAGTATTTTCCCATATTTACCCGAAAAACCAATAATTTGTCCTGTTTGATTATTGCAAGTAAAATCTACCGATTCAACGGCGACGGGGAAGGTAAAGTCGAGCCAAAATTCGCTACCTACACCAATTTGACTCGTCACTTGAATCCTACTGTCCATCATTTGAACAATTTTTTGGCTAATTGCTAGTCCCAGTCCCGTTCCTTCGGCTCTAAATTTATTGTCTCCCACTTGTTCAAAGGGCAAAAATATTTTTTCTAATTGTTCCGGGGTCATGCCAACGCCGGTATCTTTAATCGCAAAGCGAATTTGATAATTTTTAGGCTCCCTATCTTGTTTATCTGGTAATTCTGACTGGATGACGCTGACGCTAAAGGTAACCGAGCCAACTTTGGTGAATTTAACCGCATTGCCTAATAAATTTAGCAAGACTTGTCGCAGGCGTTTTTCATCTGCACGAATGCCAATTGGTAAATTGGGGTCGAGTTGGCAAATAAAACTTAAATCTTTCTGTTCGGCACGGACGCGGCACATCTGTGCAACACTTTGCACAAAGGACGGAAAATGAAAATCGCTTGGGCATAATTCCATTTTCCTCGCTTCGATTTTAGATAAATCCAAGATATCGTTAATTAAGGTCAGCAAGTGGCAGCCGCACTGGTAGATAATCTCGATGCCGTTCCGTTCTTTTTCTCCTAGTTTTGGGGAATTTTGCAGAATTTGAGCGTACCCTAAAATCCCGTTGAGAGGGGTGCGAAGTTCGTGGCTCATATTGGCGAGGAATTCACTTTTTGCTTGATTGGCAACTTCAGCCGCTTCTTTAGCTTGTTGCAGTGCAATTTCTGCTTGTCGGCGATTTCGAATTTCAATGGCAAGGGAAACTAAGTCGGCAATGGAACGAGCAAAGCTTTGTGCTTCTAGCGTCCAATTATGGGCAAATCCCACTTGTTCTAGGCATACAACGCCGATTATTTCCTCACCGCGCTGAATCGGAACATCTAACAGGGAATAGATGTTTAAAGGATTTAAATAAGATTGATTAAATTCTCTCGTTCTCGGATCTGTTATGGCATTATTGGCACAGATGATTGGCTCGCTTTCCAGCGCTCTAAAATAAACTGGATAGTCTGCCACTAATATTTGAGTTTCGGCTTTATGCTGTTTTGAACTTTGCTCGAAAAGATCGACACAAACCAAGTTCGCTTTCGTTTCATCGTAAAGCCATACGCTGACTCTTTCTACTGCTAAAGTCGTTGCCGTTGCCTCGGTTAATTTCCTCAAACTCCCTTGTAAATCGCCCTGATGCAACGTAGAATCTTTAGCAAATCCTGTTAAAACTTGATATTGGTTGCTGAGCATAGTTGCTCTTTCCCGCAAGGCTTCTTGTGCCAGGGTGCGCTCGCGGATTTCTTGTGCGAGTTCTTTGGTTCTTTCTTCAACTTTTTGCTCTAACTGAATGCGGGATTGTTTCAGTTGTTCCCCCATTTGATTGAAAGCAATCCCTAAAACCCTCAGTTCTTCTACCCCGTTGATGGTAATATTTTGCTCGAGATTGCCAGCAGCGATCGCTAAACTAGCATCCCGCAATTTCAATATCGGTTTGCTAATCCAACGCGAAGTAAAAATTCCCAATCCAGTCGCTATAACTAACGCCCCTAAACATAGTAAAATAGTCGTGCGAGTATTGGCGTTAATTTTCTCCATAAAATCAGATTCTGGCACCACTACCACGATTAACCAATCCAAACCTTGAGAGTTTCGGAAAGGCGTAACTTGTAAGAATTGCCGCTTCCCTTCCCAATTAAAAATGGTTTGTTTGGTATTTTGAATCAGAGTTAAATCGCCAAATTCTTTGAGCAAATGTTCCCCGCTATATCCCATCAGCGGTTCCCGACTTTCTGTTACTTTTAGTCGCTGACATTTATTGGTTCCCCTCAGTCGCGGGAATTTTTTATTCCCTGTTATTAGCGGCAATACTGGACGACAAAGTTTTTCGGCAATAGAAGTAGCGACAATCAATCCAGAACGTTCGATAATCACCGTTTGTCCCGACTTTCCAATTTTTAACTGACTGATAAAATTTCCGATTTCTGAGAGAGACAGAGAAACCGATAAAACTCCCTGCAACTTGCCTTTATTGTAAACCGGACTGACAGAATCAATGCCAATTTGTCCCGATGTCTGGACATAAATAGGCGTCCAAGTAGTTCGACCTGCTTTAACGGCAGTTTGATACCAAGGACTCACCCGTGCGTCATATTTTACCACCGATATGTCAGCGATTAACTTGCCGCGCTCCCCCTGACTATTCACTTGATAACTCAGCAAATGATAGCCGGTAGATTTATCCGATACGCCAATACTATTGCTGCCATATGAGTTGCGTCCTACCCCAATAAATTCCCCTGCATTGTTGCCAAAACTAAAATAGGTGGCTTGTTTAAACCATTTAGTTTGCTGCCAAAAATGGCGCTGCATTTGGGGAAAATTTTGTATATCTAACTCACCCAAACCAATGCTATCGGCATTAATTTGATTCACAAGTTGGGGCATTGCCAGATAAGTTTCAAGACCTTCTTTAATTCGCGCAGTGACTTCGTTACGCAATTGAGTCGCCACATCGTTAACTGCCTTGGAACCATTGCGTAATGACAGATACCCTGTTATTCCTACAGCCGCAAAAATTTGCCAAACGAACGGCACGACCAAAATCAGGCGGAGGGGGACTTTTTGAATCAGAGGCGTATTACCTGTTTCAGGAATAACAGGCAAGATGGCTTTTTCGCCCTTGACTGGCAGATTTGGGGGGGCTTGCATGACAGGTTGGTATAGTTATATTATCTAAGAATCGAATTAATTAAAGCCAGTTGCTAATTGCTAATTGCTAATTGCTAATATAGCATTTTTCCGGATATAGCCATTAGCTATTAGCCCAAGTTGCTAGTTATCTCATGCATGGTGGATTGTGGCTAATGGCTAATGGCTAATCTCAAGCAAAATGCTATATTAACTAGCTCTCGCCATCAGCAATTAGCAATTAGCAATTAGCAATTAGCAATTAGCAATTAGCTCCTATTGCTATGCATGAAATAACTCGCAAATTGAGTTAATTATTTGTGAGTTCACCTCCCAATTATCTCCCTATTGAACCTAACCATACAAATACAATCAAACCAATCGACAACAAGCAAAATAATAAAAGTCCTATCAGGACAAAACTAACAATTGCCCACGCTCTTTGATGTGCACGAAAAGCAGCAATGCTTTCCCACTTGCGACTTTTCCAAGCCCATTCGTTACCTTTAGCGCCTAGAATAACTCCCATAAACAGCCACGGCAGCGCTAAAGACATTATCAAAGTTGGGTCAGTCCAAGCAAGCAGTCCAATCCAAACGCGATTGGTGATACACCAAACACCGGGTAGGATAAAAGCACCCCAATTCCAACCTTGAATTTCCGGCGGCACTTTAAGCGAATTATCTAAGAGCGCTCCTTGACCGGAATTGTTAGTAAATATAGTTTTTATTTCAGATCCGGCAGGCTTTGGTTTCTTTGGCGCTACAGGTTCGTCTTCAGAATAGGGGATGCTCGAATACTTTGAAGGTGCTACAACTCCACCTGATTCTATTATTTGTAAGATTTCATCCGCCGATTGAAACCGCTTGGCAGGTTGGTTCGCTAACATGCGATTGAGAATGCGCCGCGTCTGATAACTTATGCTTAGCTGCTTCTCCCAAATCCACTCCATTGTATGGGGGTCGATTAATTCTTGGGGTTGTTTACCTGTCATTAAAACAACAGCAGTAACGCCCAAAGCGTATAAATCGCTATAGGGTGCGACATGTCCCAATCGCATTTGCTCGTCTGGCGCATAGCCAAGTTTACCCAAACGGGTGTTCGTGCTGCTAGTGTGTCCTCCAGCTAGCTGATAAGCTACATTCATCGCTATTTGCTTGACGCCACCCAAATCAATTAAAACGGGAAGCTTGTCATGCGATCGCAAGATAATATTATCCGGAGAAATATCGCGGTGAACCACGCCGCTGCGATGCAGATAGCTTAAGACGGGGAGTAAATCGCGCAACAGTTGCATAATTTCTGCTTCGCTAAAGCTCGCGCCGCGTCCGGTTCGCTGCTTTAATAAAGAATGGTAGGTTTCGCCTTCAATATAATCTTGGGCTAAAAACAGCCGTTTCTCTTGGCGAAAGAATTCCCAAAACCGGGGAATTTGAGGATGATTAAGTTTGTAGAGAATTGCCGCTTCTCGCTCAAACAGTTCTTCTGCTTTTTGTAGGCTAGCAGTTCCTTGGGCAAAGGGCGTCAGTTCTTTAATCGCGACAGGTTCGTTGAAACGCCCGATATCTTGAGCCAGGTAGGTGACGCCAAACCCTCCCTGTCCTAAAACTCGCTCAATTATATAGCGCTCGCGTAACCTCGTTCCCGGTGGTAATACCCCCGCTTCCAGCGTACTCATAAAATCCCCTTTCCCCTGACCCCATCGCTTACTCTATTCAGTATTAGGAATATGATTACAGGTAGAACTAAATTACTAGGCATCATTGGTTATCCAGTTGAGCATTCCCTCTCACCAGTGATGCAAAATGCCGCCCTTGCCCATATGGGGCTAGATTATGTTTACGTACCTTTTCCCATAAAACCGGAAAATTTGCAACAAGCGATCGCCAGCTTCACCGCCATCGATAACCTTGTAGGCTTTAACGTCACCATCCCCCATAAGCAAGAAATTATCGATCTATTACCTGAAGTATCGCCCATTGCTCAAGCGGTGGGTGCAGTCAACACCGTTTGGCGTACCGAAAATGGTTGGAGTGGCACAAATACCGATGTGGAAGGGTTTCTCGCACCATTAAAGCACCAGATCCCCCCAACCCCCCTTAGCAAGGGGGGTTGGGGGGATCGAGATCTGGAGTTAACCGACTCAAATTGGCATCAGACTACAGCCGTAATTTTAGGCTATGGTGGGGCGGCGCGGGCAGTGGTGGCAGGTTGCGCCGAGTTGGGTTGTGCAAACATAATTGTTGTTGGTCGCAACCAGCAGACATTAAACGATTTTTTAGCTAGTTGGCGCAATTCAACGTTTATTGAGAGATTAAGCGTCCATACCTGGCAAGAATTACCCGAATTGCTTTCTAGAGCCAATTTATTGGTGAATGCAACCCCCGTGGGGATGTATCCACAGGTGGATGAATCACCCGTGACTGGGGATGAAATGAAGTTGTTGCCAAAGGGTGCGATCGCTTACGACCTAATTTATACACCCAACCCGACTCAGTTTCTCACATTAGCGCAAGATCGGGGAGCGATCGCCATTGATGGTTTAGAAATGCTTGTGCAACAAGGTGCATCTGCTTTAAAAATTTGGTTGCAGCGTCAAGATGTTCCAGTAGACGTAATGCGTCAATCTTTACGACGGCACTTAGGCTGACTCAGATCTTGCACCTTGAGGCAGAGCCTCAGTATTCTCGTTTCCAGGTTCAACCTGGGAACGAGATCCTGGAGGCTCTACCTCCCGTGGTGCAAGATGTAAGGTTATCAACTTGACGTTATTCTTCAAAAGAGAGGGACTGGATATGCTAGTTGAAACTGTTACACTTCAAATTCCCGAAATTATCTATCAGCGCTTGGTTACAGCGGATTGCAAGCGAGTGAGGGAAAGCGTTATCGCTTCGTTTGTGTAGCGGCAGCATTAATGCTGCCGCTACACAAACGAAGGTGTACCTCATGCGGAAAGCAATCCGCTATAATACTGCTCGTGCTACCGGGCGATCGCTTGAAGAAGTTATCCTCCACGCTATAAAAGTCGGGAGTCCTCCCACATGGGATGACGTACCAGAAGAATTTCAAGCTGATATTGCCGCTTTAGACAAACTCGATGACAATGCATTATGGCAGGTTTTCCATATTCGAAAAACAGCATCTGACATGGAGCGATACAACATTTTGCTTGAGCGCAATTCTAACGGTACCCTGACTGAAACAGAACGATTAGAATTGATGGCACTGCGCCACGAAGCCGCTCTTTTTATGCTACGTAAAGCTTAAGCAGCCGTATTACTCCGCTGGCGGGGACATATTGTACCAACCCCTTGATATCGTTTCCGGTTGCGTCTAAATGATTAAAATTGGTTGTAGTAGCACAGCGGCAGAAAGCCTTCGAGTTAAGGAAAAGCCTATTGATGTTCCCTACCACAAACGATATTTTTGCAAAAAGTCTAATGATTCAGATACAAACGGAATCAATATGAATCACACACGGGGCGGGGCGGGTTTAGTTAAATTGTTTGTTGAAGTCATTGGTTGTTGGTAAAACCCGCCCCTACAATACTTTGAAATTGCCAAAGGTTGTTGCTAAAACCCACACCGTAAATCCCTATATGTTGATGTGTAGCATTATCAAGGTTAATTGGCATTAAACCCCTTTAAAACCCACTTCTCCCTCCATATCTTTAACTTGGGATACCGCCCTTTCTTGGACGCGCGATCGCATATTTCCCATCTGAGTTAAAACAATCCCAACTAAGATGGCGCTACCTCCCACATATTGTGCAAACGTGGGGGCTTCTCCTAAAATCAAAAAGGCCGCACAAATTCCTGCTACCGGGCTAAAAGAGCTAGCCAGAGACACTTCTGAGGCGCTAGAACTTTTCAAACCCGTATACCAACACAACTCTCCACCCACAATGATTACAGCGCCGTAGACGAGCATCCACTGCCACAGAAAAGGCGAAAAGACATCCATAAAATGCCCCGCTCCGTATAATGCGATCGCTGCCACAAAGAAAACAACCGCCCCCATCGCCGTCCTAAAAATAGAGAATATTCCCAAAGGTACTTGACGCAGACTCGCTCTACTGATAATGGTAGAAACCGCTAAAGAAATAGCTGCGTTCGCGTAGCGTGCCGGAGGCATATCGCTGCGAGCAATTCCCCCTGCCCAATCTCCATTCCACCTCCCATACTCACCATATTTTCCCCTGGTTTTTGCAGCAATATCGTCAGCGCCACGCCGATAAACGAAACCACTGCACCGCCTACCACCCAAGAATTTACTCGTTCTCGCAACAACCAAACTGATAATGCCAAAACTAAAGGCGGTTCCAAGCGTCCGATTAAAACTACATTATTAACCGTCGTTAAAGAAAGTGCCGAAAAAGTTAAAGCAGGACTCAACGTTCCTCCCAGAATAGTCACGGCAATCAAACTGAGCCAATTTTTCTTTGAAAGTTGTTTGAGGGAATTGGCATTCCACTGTGGGCGGAAAATAGGAACCAAAACCAACAACGCGCATAAATTTCCCACAAACAATACATTGCAGAAAGAAATGGGATTGCGACCATCAATTAAATTCTGCGCTCCCAATTGCGTTAGCCTACGGATAATCGGATTAGCTGCTGCAAAAATCAGGATGGCAAGCAATAAATAAGCTTGTCCGGGAATTCGACCGAATTTCATCGCGTTTCCCCTGGTCTGAATTAAGTTTATTTCCAGCATTTTACCCAAAAATTGCCGATTGTAAATTATCCCAGTTGGGCAAAGAAACCCGGTTTTTACGAAAAATCCCGAGTTGGGAAGTTAAAGATATGGGAAAAAACCGGGTTTCTGCCCCCGCGTGCGTAAGTCCTGAATATATAATTGCAAATCTAAGCACAATGACTCCCAGAGCGGTAAGCTGAGGGATTGAAGATGCGTGCAACGAGCAATTTTTGGTGTAAATTATGCGGTTTCGAGTCTTCGGTGTCTTTCTGCTGTCCTGTGCGATCGCAATTATCAGCTGGGTAGAAGCGCCACCTGCTTGGGCGTTAACCCCAATTAAGCTGTTTGACCTTTCTTACCATGAGTGTCCCCCCGAAGTGGCACAAGGGTCAGTCCTCAGCGGTTCTGTGAAGCGTGCCAACTGCTTTATCGTTACTGGCAAAGCTGAAAATACATCGGGTAAATATGTCTACAACGCCGATATTTTCGGTCGCATCTACGATGCCAATAACGATACCGTAATGCAAAATCGCACTCGTTTAGGTTCTATTGATCAAGTGCCACCCGGAGTCAGCGATTTTGAAGTGAGAATTACTGTCGCCGCCAATCAGCCAACGCCTTTGAAGTTGACGCAGTTTAAGGCATCTGGCTTTGCAGGCAAAGTGCGTCGTTAGCTGAATTGCTGGCTGTAGGGAACATTCTGCAATCTTTGGTAGAAATCAAATGTAGGGGCGGATTTTACCAACCAATTCGTGGAACTAGGAAATATCTCCTTAAACCCGCCCCTACAAAACCAGGGGCACGGCATTCGACAATCTTTGATAAAAATCAAAAGTTATGCGACGCCGTGCCCCTACAAAACCTGTTCAAATTCCACAATGACTAATGACTAAAACACTACCGCTCTTTGCAGGGTAGCGAGTAGGGAAGAAACCAAATTGAGCAGCAGGATTGCCAGGATGGGGGAAAAGTCCATGCCGCCCAAGGGAGGAATAAATGAGCGGAATATATTCAGGTAAGGATCGGTTAGCTGACTGAGGATGGAAAACGGCGGATCGTACCAGTTGATATTGGGGAACCAGCTTAACAGAATCCTAATAATCAGCAGAACCGAATAAATCTGCAAGAACTGAGCAAGCGTATTAATCAGCAGTGCAACTGCGGTATCCATAATTGTTCTGTACTTTTTGCAGTGTTTGGCGAGGTTATCGACTTTTGACTTTAATTTAACCGATCTGTAGCGATCGCGGATCGGTAATCGGATCGGTTACAGAGGCAGGGTGTGTCAATTTAGGCGTCCCTGGAGAGAGCGCGGTCACGCAGTGTGGCGCTAGCCGTATCGCTCGTCCCCAAGGTAGAATTCCCATTTACTTTAGCCAGTTGCTGGCGAGCTTCGTCAATTGTCTGATTCAATTGAGCGATTTTCTCTTCCAAGCTGCGGCGCGCCATTTCTATCCTTTGTTCGGATGCACCTGCTTCGATTTGACGTTTTTTCGCTTTCTCCGGTTTAACCTGCGGTGGGGTTTCATCAACGATCGGGGTTTTGGCTTCCTCGGTTTCCTGGTGGTTGATTCTAGAAGCTAGCATTGCTCCCAGCACCCCGCCGACTATCCCGCCAAACACCGATCCGGCGATAAAACCCGCTGCAAAATTATCACGCTGACTCATAACAATGCCTGGATTTTAGATTTTGGAAAATGGATTCAATTTCACCGCCTCTGTTCCCAGCTTACCTGGTGGCAGTTCCAGTTGCCTACTTGGGATGCATCTTGGGGGGGTAAGCAGGGGAGCAAGGGAGCGGGTGAGCGGGTGAGCGGGTGAGCAAAAGGTGATGGGGAGATGGGCAGATGGGGAGAATGTACATTTAAATTCCCCTGGCTCCCAGCTGCACCACTGCTCACCTGCACCACTGCCCACCTGCACGCCCCCACACCTGCCCTAAAAAGTGCCAAACGTGCGATCGCCCGCATCTCCTAATCCGGGCACAATATAACCTTGGCTATTCAACCCTTCGTCTATAATCGCCGTGTAGATATTCAAGCTCGGATACGCAACGCTGAGTTTTTGCAAGGCTGGGGGAGCCGCCACCACTGAAATAATCCTCACCAGCGATGCATCGATGCCGCGAAAAGTCAACTCCTCCATCGCCTTCATAATTGTCCCGCCCGTTGCCAGCATCGGATCGGTAATTAAAACCCGCGAAAGCGGATCGAACTTCTCTGGAAAGGGATTCAGATAACAAGTAGGTTCTAGCGTCTTCTCATCCCGCACTATCCCCAGATGGTATATCGACGCATTCGGCAGCACAGTTTGCGCGCCTTCCAACAACCCCAGTCCGGCGCGTAAAATTGGCACCGCTACCACCGGCACTTCTGGGTTAATAAACGTTGCCGGACATTCAGACAATGGCGACTGCACCGTTGTCTCCATTGTCGGCAACCACTCCCGCGCCGCTTCATAAGTCAGCCAGCGTCCCAATTCTTTGATGGCGCTTTTAAACAGCGCCGGTGGCGTCCCCGCATCGCGGGCGACGCCTAACCAGTGCTTAATTAAAGGATGAGGAGGCACGTAGACACGTAACTGCAAAGTCATGAAAATTTTCGGTTTTGGATTGCTAAGTGGGCGGGTCTTATTGGACAAACGCGAAGGATGCCAGTTCCAAGCCTTGAATTATCATAAAACCTCGCGGTATCTAATCAAACGCTTCCCCTTGTTCCCAGTCGTCTCTCTCCCTCACAGGACTTACGCAAAGAAACCGGGTTTCTCTGAAAAATATTTGGTTTGGCAACCAGAGATCCCAGCCAGAAACTTTGGTGATAGGTCGCCCAACCTCCCTCCTCCCTCTTCCCACCCCAGACTAATTGAAAAATTTTCCCAATTGTATTGACACTGATTTTCAACAAGGTTATATTGTTTTTAGTGTTCTCCTCTCTCGTGTTCTTCTCTGTGAGGAACGGCAGACGGGCTCGGTCAGCAGTTAGCGGATAGAGTCCGTATTTTTTTTGGCATACTTGGGCGCTTGGTAATCAGCTAATCGCAAGCGTTACACTGGAAAGTCAGAAATTTATTCTAGACGGCTGACTCCATGCCTTCTGTATCGAACAACTCACAGGTATTTTCTGCTCAAACTCATTCAACTGCGCCAGAGTTTGATGCGATCGTAATTGGCTCTGGTATTGGAGGGCTGGTGACGGCAACCCAACTGGCGGCGAAGGGTGCTAAAGTGCTGGTGCTGGAACGGTATCTCATCCCAGGCGGTAGTGCGGGTTACTTTGAACGGGAGGGGTATCGGTTTGATGTCGGCGCGTCGATGATTTTTGGCTTTGGCGACAAAGGTACTACGAATTTGCTCACCCGCGCGCTTCAAGCTGTAAATGTCAGCTTGGAAACTATTCCCGATCCGGTACAAATTCACTACCACCTCCCCGATGGTTTAAATCTGAGAGTTCATCGCAATTATGAGAAATTTTTGCAAGAACTAATTGAAAAATTTCCGCAAGAACGCCACGGCATCCGCCAATTTTACGACGAGTGCTGGGAGGTGTTCAACTGTCTCAACGCGATGGAGTTGCTGTCTTTAGAAGAACCGCGATATCTGACGCGGGTGTTTTTCCAGCATCCGGGAGCTTGTTTGGGATTGGTGAAATACTTGCCCCAAAATGCGGGTGAAGTCGCCCGGAAATACATTAAAGACCCAATTTTGCTCAAATTTATCGATATTGAATGCTATTGTTGGTCGGTTGTCCCAGCAGATATGACGCCGATGATTAATGCCGGAATGGTATTTTCCGACCGACATTACGGCGGAATTAATTACCCCAAAGGCGGCGTCGGTCAAATTGCCCTCAAATTAGTCGAAGGACTGGAAAAAGCAGGGAGTCAAATTCAGTACAAAGCCAGGGTAACGAAGATTCTAACCGAAAACGGAAAAGCAGTAGGCGTAAAGCTGGCTACGGGGGAAGTTTATCGGGCAAAGCGGATTGTTTCCAACGCCACGCGCTGGGATACTTTTGAGAAACTATTGCCACGAGAAGAAATGCCTGTTGCTGAGAAGAAATGGCAAAAACGCTATCAAAAATCGCCGAGTTTTTTGAGTTTGCATTTAGGGGTCGAGGCCAGGGTTCTGCCCTTGGGTACCGAGTGCCATCACATTGTACTGGAAGACTGGGACAAAATGGAGGCACCGGAAGGCACGATCTTTATGTCAATTCCCACGCTGCTTGACCCGACTTTAGCACCCGAAGGTTATCACATTCTGCATGTATTTACGCCGAGTTGGGTGGAAGATTGGCAGGGAATGTCGCCGGATAAGTACGAGGAGAAAAAGGAAGACGAGGCGGGACGAATTATAGAAAGATTGGAGACAATTTTCCCCGGTTTAGATGCGGGATTGGATTATATGGAAGTGGGGACGCCCCGCACCCATCGCCGCTATTTGGGGCGGGTAGATGGGAGTTATGGCCCAATTCCCCGGCGCAAGTTAATGGGATTATTGGGAATGCCGTTTAATCGGACTTCGATTCCTGGTTTGTATTGCGTGGGGGATAGTACGTTTCCGGGTCAAGGTTTAAATGCGGTGGCGTTTTCTGGGTTTGCTTGCGCTCATCGGATTGCTGTTGATTTGGGTTTGTGAGAATGGGTAATTGCTAATTGCTAATTGCTAATAGCTAATGGCTAATGGCTAATGGTAGAGCGGTCAAATATTCCCATGAGCAATTAGCGATTAGCTATTTTAGCAATCTTATTTAACGAACCGCAAAAGACCCAGAGAACGCAGAGGAAAGAGAAAAGAAGAGCTAGGTTTTTGGTAAATGAACCTAGTCGATAGTTCCTATTAGCAATTAGCAATTAGCAATTAGCAATTAGCAATTACCGAAATGGATTGCGATTTTGCGGAAAGATGCGTCCAAATAAGGGTAAAGCGGTTCTGAGGGACTGGCCTTTTTTTGCTTTCATGTCGGCTTCTAAGGTACGCTCGTAAGCGATCGCGCTTTCGGTTCCCTGTTCTTCGGATAGTATTACTAAGGCTTGGGCGATACGAAGGGCGGCGGTGGTGCGATCGCCCCGCGTCATGGCACGATCTGCTAGTGCGATCGCTTGCTCCACCCCTGGAACGCGCCCAGGGCGGCTGATTATACCATTGGCAATAGCCCGCTCAAAGTTGGCTCTGTAAGGCGTACAATTCCTGGGAGTGCAGCTTCTTGTCTGTTTGGTGGCTGTATTGTTAGCGGGTATCGCCATAAGAGCTTCTGTGAGGCTGATTCCAGCTACTAGGACGGTGAGTAGGATTAAAGGCGATCGCAGTGTACTTTTCATAGGTCTATGTTAATCCTTGTTGCCAGTCTTCTGTAATACCATTTCGCTATTGTGAATTTACAGTTAAGTAAGTCCAGGTAAATAAAGTGAAAATAGTTATTCTAAACATGGGGCGGGCAGGATGCCCACCCCACAAGAATTTCAACTCTCTTGCTTGTGGGGTGGGCGTCTCGCCCGCCCAGTTTTCAGTTTATTTATACTGACCTACTTCCTAGACGAAAAGGCAACGGCTGTGACTGTTGAACAGATAGACCAATTATTAGCCGACTGGAAGCAGAAAATCGACATTGCTAGTCAAAATCTGATAGACTTACACGGACTGCCAACTTACCAGCGGCTGTGCGGTGTTTCCGGTTTTCCTCCAGTACAGCTAACGGGAATAACTTTGGCGCGGGTGACGCCTGCGTTGGAGGCGATGAACGAGTTGTTTCAACACTTCGACTTGCTGATTAAAACAATTAATAAAGCAACCGAACTGCGAAAGCAACTATCTCCGTTGTGGGTATCCGAGGTGAAAGTTAAAGAAATCGAACAAATTTTAACCGGAAGTTCGATCCAATTGGCGGTTGTGCAAATTCCCCTAGCACAAAGGGGACTGCTGAGTGTGGCGCAAACGGCGAATGCGATCGCGCCCCGACAACTCCTCGCTGCAATGACCAGCGCGTTCGATATAGCAAAAAATGCCGTTTTAGAGGTAGATGCAGCTTGGATGCGCTTAGAACCCGCTTTAGCTACCGCAGAAGCGGAAATTTTATCGCTGCAACGGTTAGCAGACTCGCTAGGACAAGGTTCTGTGGACGAATTATCGGCGGCGCGGCAAAAAATTACTGCGTTGCGTGGCAAGATTGAAAGCGATCCGTTGGGAGTTAGCGCCAATTTTGATCGGGAGATTAAACCGCTGATTTTGCGGGTGAAAGCGACGTTGGAAGAGTCGGTAAGACAGCAGAATGAGATGAGGGAAAGGTTTGCTTGCGCCCATCATCTCCTTTCCCAATTAACCGAACTTAACCGCCAAGCGGAAATCGCGTTCAGGGAAAGTAGGGAAAAAATCACCGACCATTCAACCTGGCAAACGCCTTTAGATCCCGCACAGATAGAGGCTTTGAGTCAATGGCTGACTCGACTGGAAACTAAATTTGGGGAAAATATTTTAAATTCGATTCGGATTGGTTTGGAAAACTGGACAGCCAAAGTGAAGGAATATATAGCCAAAGAGGAAAGAGCCTACGCAGCCAACAAAGCGCCTCTAGAATTAAGAGCAGAATTGCGCGGACGACTCGACGCCCTCCAAGCTAAAGCCCTAGCGCGGGGACTAGCAGAAAATGCGATTCTATCCCAGCTAGCGGAAAATGCGAAGCGGCTACTATATACTCGACCAACTCCTTTAGATAAAGCCGCTGAGTTGGTCACCCAATATGAGCAAGAACTAAACCGAAAGTATTATCTCTAGTAGGGGCGAGGGTTATCCTCGCTCTTACTTGTTTTGAGCGCGATTATAGCCCGCCAGCCCGCCAGCCCGCCAGCCCGCCAGCCCGCCAGCCCGCCAGCCCGCCAGCCCGCCAGCCCGCCAGGGGTTTAAACCCCTGGCTAATAGCTAAAGTCCGTTGAAACGGACTGAAGATAGTAGAATAACAGTCGGTTTTAACCGACTTGTAGAGACGTTACATGTAACGTCTCTACAATCAGGAAATTTATTTCCGGGCGAGAGGGGGGCGAGAGAGAGGCGTTTGGAAGTAACTAACAGATAAGGTAGAGAATATGCCGCAAATTGAAATGCTGACACCTGAGCAAGAAGCACTGATCCCAGTTTATTGGGAAAAGTGGGGCAGCCTCGCCCTGTACGCAGAGCCAATTGACCGTCAAAAAATTACTGAAGCAGTAAAATACTTATACAAATTAGTTGATAAACAGGAGCCTGAAGTTAGTTTTATTGATAGTCCTCAACACTATTACAATCAAGGTTTTCTAGGTTTACTCTACCAGGAACTAAAGAAGAGTCAAAATGAGGATGAGCGAGAACTTCTAAGCGAACTAGAGCAACATCTGGAAACGCAGCAGCAAGGTTTAGTATTACAGAAAAGCTTAGTAAAGGAGTTAGAGGAAAAACTAAAAGTACCTTTAGATACTTTATTAATAGAAGCCTTGAAACAAAGAAAGAGATTATCTGACAAATTTACCAAATTTTATTGGGAGCGGCAAGACGAAGAACGGCTTAAAGTCATGGAAATGGAAAACAAATTTAGAGCGGTATCCGAGTCTTCATCAGAGAGTTTATGGCTGAGATATCTGTATCGTCAACTAGGGGAAGAACTAAGAAATCAATTGGGTTACGACCTGTGGTATGACTTATTTATGAAGCGAGAGCCACTGTTTCATTTTGGTCGTACCTATATTGATATCAATTCATTACTAATTGCTAGCACTAAGTTTGATTATTGTATTTCCGTTCTGAATTTACCTTACGAGCCAAGTGTGTGGGATACACTTCAGTTTTTAGCACAAAACTGTGGCTCTATGATTTTTCCGTATGAAGAAACTTGCCTAGTATGCGATCGCCCGCGCATTCTCTGTTTCGATAACCAACAACGTTTGCACGCAGAAGGCGCACCCGCGATTCAATTTGCCGATGGTTTCAGCGTATATGCTTATCACGGTACAAGATTGCCAGAAAAATACGGAAAAATTCACCCGAACCAATGGCAAGCAGAATGGCTATTATCTGAAGATAACGCAGAACTTCGGCGAGTGCTAATTCAGCGCATTGGTTACGCCAGAATTTGTCAGGAATTGCAAGCAACTGAATTAGATATTTGGCAAGAATATACTTTGTTAAAAATTGATTCAAATGTAGATGTAGAACCAATTTATCTGCTAAAAATGATTTGTCCGAGTACTGGATATATTCATGCTTTGCGCGTCCCGCCGGATGTGGAATCTGCGAGGGAAGCGATCGCATGGGTGAATTGGGGAATTGACCCAGAGGAATTTTCAACACAAACTTAGAATACATGGATTTACTTTACCTTGATTACAACTGTTTTCAAAGGAGGTTTGACGACCCTCAACAAACTCGAATTCAAATTGAGGCTTTGGCATGTCAGGAAATATTCAATCGAGCCGCAGTTCAGATAGTTCAGCTAGTTTGGTCTTTTATGCATGAAGACGAAACTACACTCTGCCCCTTTCCAGACCGCAAAGAAATTGTGTTAGGATTGGCAACGCTTTGCCAGGTCAGATTTTGCCCTGATGAGCCTATTTACCAACTAGCTCAAACATTCTTGCAAGCGGGTAGATTTTCAGCCAGAGATGCCATTCACCTAGCTTGTGCTGTTCAGGTCGGTGCTGACTACTTTCTCACCTGTGATGATGATTTGAGTAGGCAAGCACAAAGTCTACAACTTAATATTAAAGTAATGAATCCAGTTGACTATATTCGGCAGGAAACACCATGACAGAACCAGCAAAGATGATGGATGACGCAGAACTCAGAGTCCGTGGCATTGAGGCATTAAACAAAGCTTTGGGTGTTGCGGCTGCGCTCAGATTTCTTGCCCTCATGCACCGCGAACCTACTGACTACGTACAAATTTCCCGACGACTTTACGAAGGGCAGAGTCTTGATGAAATTTTTAATAGAGCAAGACAAAACTGGAAGGGATAGCTGTAAACTTAATGCTGTTGGGATTCTTGGGTTGATGATTCATCAACTAATTTCCAAAATTCATCAGACTTTAGTCCGCCTTCTTCTTTAAGACTTCGCCTAGACTTTTCTAGTATTTGATTAAATTTAGGATTGTCAGATAACCGAAACCGCTCTAGTTCATCTAGAGTTAAAATTTTATGGTTCATAGTTTAAATGAGCGATCGCTCTCAATTGTAAGATTTGTTCTGCACTAATTTCCAATCATACCTCCGCGCCAATCGTTGCTGTAACTGAAATTATTATCTAACTGACTAGAGGATTTAAAGTTCCCTGGAATTTTTCTGGAATGGTGAGCGATCGCATTGTGGTATTACTAGGCAATACCCTGTCTCGATGACGGCGAGAGCGTGGCTTATGTTAAAGCAACTGTTACAAAAGTTTAGAAAAGTTAAAAAACAGCGATCGCCTCTATCATTGAGTTAATCGGTTAATCGCTGGAATTTAGATAAAACTTTATTAAGGAAAATCCAAATGGACGGCGAAAGGTGTAAGAGAAAAGGCTGCACTGGCACAATCGAAGATGGCTATTGCGACCTGTGCGGAATGGCTGAACTAAAAACAGTAGAATCTTTCCAAGCGGCGGTACTTAATAGTACAAGACAAAGCGCCAGCATTACTACGGGGACGGGTTCATCGCCACTGACAAATCGTTCCAAAGGTTCGCGACGAACTAGCAGCAGTAGTAGCAGAAGTAGCCGCAGACAATTGGGTGCGGGACTGGTATCGATTCCGGAATTACCTTCAACTGAACCGGAAAAAGCGATTTTGGCAGATGCGAAAGTTCCGGAGAACAAACGGTTTTGTTCAAATTGCAATAACCCGTTGAAACGAGAAAGGGGTTTTTGTTCTAAATGCGGCACAAAATATTCGTTTATTGCCAGTTTGTATCCAAAAGATTTAGTGGCGGGACAATATGAAGTCAAGGGTGCGATCGCATACGGTGGATTGGGATGGATATATCTCGGTTTTGACCAAACTTTATCGCGTTATGTGGTATTAAAAGGACTGCTGAATACGGAAGATGCGGCGAGTGCAGCAGTTGCAGTGGCAGAACGGCAATTTTTGGCTTCTGTTAAACATGCCAATATTGTCGGGATTTATAACTTTGTCAAACACAATAACGAAGGTTTTATCGTCATGGAATATGTCGGAGGTAAAACTTTAAAAGAAATCCGAAAAGAAAGGGGGCCATTGCCAATTGCGGAAGCGATCGCCTACATTCACCGCATCTTAGGCGCGTTTTCCTACCTGCATTCCCAAGGCTTAGTTTATTGCGACTTTAAGCCGGATAACGTCATGTTAGAAGGTCACGATGTTAAATTAATTGACATGGGAGGTGTGCGGCGCATTGATGACCCCCACGGCGATATTTACGGAACCGTTGGTTATAGCGCACCGGAAGCAGGAGAAGGACCAACTATTGTCTCGGATTTGTTTACAATTGGCAGAACTTTAGCAGTTTTGCTGACTAATATTCCAGGGTTTAGTAAAGAACACCTCTACACCCTCCCCAGTCCGCAAGAAGACGCGCTATTTGCTAAGCAAGAATCCCTTTATCGATTTTTGCTCAAAGCAACAGCAGAAAATCCAGATGACCGCTTCCAGTCTGCCGATGAAATGGCGGATCAATTGCTGGGTGTGTTGCGGGAAATTGTGGCAATTGAAACCAATACTCCGCGTCCATCTGCTAGCAATATTTTCAGCGGCGATATGCTGGCGATTACTACCAGCGGCGACTTTGAATTGATTAAACCCGATTACCGCCAGTTGCCAATTCCGATTTTGGATACATCCGATCCCGCTGGCAATGCGGTGATGAATGCGAGTGCTATTTCCGATCCAAATAAGCGCATTGCGAGTTTAAAACAAGTCGTGCAACAATACCCCAATTCCAAAGAAGCGTTGCTGCGATTAGCGAATAGCTTAATCGATACTGGCGCTGATAAAGAGGTCGAAGAAATATTGGCGCAAGTTGAAGCAATAGATGCCTGGGATTGGCGAGTTTTATGGTATGGGGGACGCAGTTTTATGGCGCAGGGGAAAGCGCAACAAGCGCAGGGAACATTCGATCAAGTTTATTTTGACTTACCGGGGGAATTAGTTCCCAAATTAGCACTTGGTTTGGCGGCAGAATTGGCAGGTAATTATAAACTGGCAATTGGGATGTATGACTTGGTATCGCGTACCGATCCGAGTTATGTTTCTGCTGCGTTTGGTTTGGCACGTTGCTTGGGTAAAACGGGAGATCGAAAAGGTGCGGTAACGGCGTTAGAACGAGTGCCGCAAACTTCTAATATGTATGCGAGATCGCGTGTAGAAATTGCCCGCACTTTAATTAATACCGAACGATCCGCACCCGGTGCTAAAGAACTCAAAGAAGCATCGACGGCAATAGAGGCGCTAACCTTAGAAGGAATGGATCGATATCGCCTTACTAAACAAGTGTTGGAAACCGCCTTAAATCTGGTCACATCTGCCGCACTTTCGCCAAATTCTTCTATCGCAATTCTGGGACAGACGTTAGAGGAAGTGAATCTAAGAAAAGGACTAGAAAAAGCCTTGCGCGCGATGGCGCATCTCACAACCGGAGATGAAAAGATCAGGTTGGTAGATGAAGCAAACAACGTGCGTCCCAAAACCTTGTTTTAGTCAATTGTCATTTGTTAAATGAGCAATTAGCAATTAGCAATTAGCAATTACCATGTCAAACCTTAGCCTCAAAACCGAACGATTAGAATTGATTCCTTTCACGTTAGAAATTGTGCAGGCAGAAATGAGCGATCGCTCCCTATTATCCTACCTCCTCGACGCGCGAGTTCCAGACAATTGGCCTCCGCCATTCAACGACGAACAAAGCCTATTGTGGTTCTTAGAAAAATGCCAGGAAAATTATTATCAAGTCGGATGGTTGGGTTGGTACTTCGTGCTGAACGATCGGGTTACAAACGAACGAGTTGTTATCGGTAACGGTGGCTTTAAAGGGGAACCCACTCCTGATGGTACGGTAGAAATTGGCTATTCAATTTTACCAGAATATCAAAACAAAGGATACGGAACAGAAGCGATCAAAGCACTGCTTAATTGGGCGTTTGAAGATGGAGAAGTGAAACGAGCGATCGCGGAAACATTACCAGAACTTAAAGCCTCGCAGCGATTGCTGGAAAAGTGTAATTTTGTCTATATTGGAGAAGGATCGGAACCAGGAATTATCCGGTTTGAACTTTCTAGAATTAATTTAGTCTCTAATTAAACTTACCACCATGACCAATTACCAATTACCAATTACCAAGTTGCAATGTCCGAATTGCGGTACTAATGTAATGATAGGCGATCGCTTCTGCGAAGAATGCGGCACACCCCTTGCTGTAACTATTCCGAATGCAGGCGATGGATGTGAAAAATGCGGCGCGGGTATAGAAGCAATTGATGCTGAAGGATACTGTTCTAATTGCGGTTTTAGACGGGAAACGCAGACAGGCGATCGCATAGAAATTACCATAGAATCTAACCTGGCAGGAATCAGCGACCGAGGACTCAGACACCACCACAACGAAGACTACCTAGCTTGTGCCAAAGTTGAGGGAAAAAACGCCTACGTCCTCGTTGTTTGCGATGGGGTTTCTAGTTCGCAAAAACCTGAATTAGCCGCTAAAGTTGCTGCGGATAAAGCATCGGTTGCCCTATCTGCTGCGATTCAAAAAGGCGCGGTAAAATCGGCAGAAGCGATGAAAATTGCCGTTGGGGAAGCATTGCTATCTGTCTGCGATATTCCTTATATAAATGGTGGAGATATAGACCCTCCTTCAACGACAATTGTTGCCGCCGTTGTTGTTGATAAAATGGCTACAATTGGTTGGTTGGGTGACAGTCGCGCCTATTGGATTTCTCCCCAAGGTTCTAAGCAATTAACCAAGGATGATTCTTGGCTTAACGATATCGTTTGTTCGGGAAAAATGAGCGAAACTGAAGCGCGAAAATATCCCCAAGCTCATGCAATTACTCGGTGGCTAGGTGTGGATATAGGAGACCATTGGCATCCATCGATTGTGAATTTCGATATACCTGGTTCTGGATATTTGCTGCTGTGTACTGATGGCATGTGGCATTACGCCCCCGAACCTTCACAAATGGCGCATCTTGTCAAGAAAAAAGCGGACAAAGATGCGGTTGAGGTTTCCCGTAGTTTAGTTGAATTTGCCCTCAGTAAAGGCGGACACGATAATATCACCGTCGCCTTACTTTCTGTATGATCAAACTACCAATTTTCACCAACATAAACTGAAAAAAAATCCTATGTCTAGCCAATTCAAAGCCGAAGTATTCCAAAACCAATATTTACCCCAAGGTGCTAAAGAAGTTCATGCGATTATGACTGTTACCGTCGCAGGTGGCGAGGGAGTAAGTGCAACACCTGCGGGGGAAAGATTATTCGGGATTATTTGCGATATTTCTGGATCTATGGGGGGTGAAAAAATTCAAGCGGCGAAGGGTGCAATGGCAAAAATTGTGAATTTGCTGCCCGATGATGCTTATTTTTTTATTGTCACCGGATCGAGTAGCGCCCGTCTGGTTTTTCCGATGTTGAAGGCGACAGCGGAGAATAAAAATAGAGCGATCGCAGAAATAAAAAAAATTTCTGCCAACGGCGGTACAGTTATTTCTAGCTGGCTATCTTCCGCGTTTGAAGAATTCAAAAAAATGCCCAACGCCATTCGTCAAGCGCTATTATTAACCGACGGACAAAATGACGACTCCGACGAACAGCGACTCAAAGCAGTTTTACAACAATGCGAAGGCGTTTTTCAATGCGACTGTCGCGGAGTAGGAACCGATTGGCGAGTCAAACAGTTACAACAGATATCTAACAAACTATTAGGAACTACCGATATTATTCCCAACGCGGCGATGATTGAAGCCGACTTTCGAGGAATTTTAGCAAAAGCAATGAGCAAAGATGTCAGCGATGTTGCTTTGCGTTTGTGGACGCCCCAAGGTGCGACAGTGCAATTCTGCAAACAAGTTAGTCCAGAAATTGTTGACCTCACCTACCGCGCCAAACTCGTCAAACCACAAGTTGGCGACTATCCGACAGGTGCATGGGGAAAAAATGAGTCCCGCGACTATCATTTTTCCATTCAAGTTAAACCGGGCAATGTTGGCGATGAAATGTTAGCAGGTCGCGCCAGTCTTATTTATACCTTAAACGGGGTAGAAACCAAAGTTGCCGAAGCAAGAATCTTGGCAATTTGGACAGATGATGATGCTAAATCAACTAAAATTGACCGGCGAGTTGCCCACTATACCGGACAAGCAGAACTTGCTCAATCAATTCAAGATGGGTTAGAAGCACGGGATAGAGGCGATATTGAAGTCGCCACCGCCAAGTTAGGAAAAGCAGTAAAACTCGCCCACGAGTCGGGTAACGAAGCTACTGCCAAACTGTTAAGAAAAGTCGTCGATATTGAAGATGCGGCGACGGGTACGGTCAAGATCAAAAGAGATGTTGCTAAAGAAGATGCGATGGCTTTGGAGACTCGTTCTACTAAAACCACTCGCATTCCTAAATCTTCTTAAATGTTTTTATTCCCTGGGGCGGGCAGGATGCCCACCCCACAAGACACTTGATCTATGTTTTTATTCCCTGGGGCGGGCAGGATGCCCACCCCACAAGACACTTGATCTATGTTTTTATTCCCTGGGG
>NZ_BLAY01000136.1 GCF_020521235.1 Microseira wollei NIES-4236
ACTGCTAATAGCTAATCGCTAATGGCTGCTCTTGGAGGCAATTGACAATTAGCAATGAGCAATTAGCAATTAGCCATCCATACACTACCGATACCTCAGGACATGATATGATGCCACGCCTTGCCCCCACAATCGGCCTTATACAATCTGGGGTAGAAACCACAACTGATATCATGTCCCTTCGCAACGGTTGTGTAACTGCTAATAGCTAATCGCTAATGGCTGCTCTTGGAGGCAATTGACAATTAGCAATGAGCAATTAGCAATTAGCCATCCATACACTACCGATACCTCAGGACATGATATGATGCCACGCCTTGCCCCGACAATCTGCCTTCTACAATCTGGGGTAGAAACCCACGCCGTGCCCCCACAATAGCAGGATGAACGAGGGAGATTTTCCTATGATTTTCATCAACCCCAAAACAGATTTTGCCTGCAAAAAAATTTTTTTGTCATAGCCAAGTAAACATATTTTAATCAGTTTTTTAAATGCTCTGCTCTACGAAGGTCAGCCAAGGATTGAAGACTGGGAAATTCTCAACCCCTATTTAGCACCTAAAATCCTTGGGGTGAAAGATACCTATTTAGATGTCAAAGCCAAAATTACTGGCGACAAAACCGTAATCATCGAGATGCAGGTGCTGAACGTAGAAAGTTTTGAAAAGCGGATTTTGTATAATGCGGCTAAATCCTACTCGGTGCAACTCCAAACTGGGGAAAAGTATAGCCTACTCAATCCTGTAATTGCCCTGAATATTACAGATTTTGAAATGTTTGAACAATTTGATTTGGTTATTTCCCGCGTTTTAAAAGAAAAAGATTATTTGGTAGACTAACTGAAGGAGGAACTTGAACTGGTATTTGTCGAGTTACCCAAATTCAAAAAAGGATTGGATGAACTGGAAACACTGACAGATAAATGGATTGACTTTCTCAAAAACGCTAGAGAATTACAGGCAGTTCCAGAGGTGATGGGAATTGTCCCGGAAATTCAACAAGCGTTGGCGATCGCCAATCAAACTAACCTCAGTCCTGAAGAGTTGGAAGATTTGGAAAGACGCGAGATTTTTATCCAAGATATGCGAGGTGCGATAACTAAAGCTGTCAACCAAGGCATTCAAGAAGGCATTCAACAAGGCATTCAACAAGGTGCAAAAGATGCTCAAATTGAAATTGCCCAGCGACTGCTAAATATCCTAGATGTGGAAACAATTAGTCAAACAACAGGACTTAGCATTGAGGAAATCCAAAGCTTGAGAACGGCAGAGGGAGAATAGGCGATCGCACTGGGGTGCGATCATAAGTAATTGGTTCAGGACTTACGCAAAAAAACAAAGGGCGATCCGAAAAATCGTGGGTGATTAGTCGCGAGATTGACGCAGTGGGTTTTTGGCCCCCCGTGCGTAAGTTCTGTGGTTGAGACTGACGCGGGGACACCTTACGCGGAGAAAGGAAAAATTTTTGGCATCATACTCACCAACTATTTTAGGACTTACGCAAAGAAACAAAGTTGATATGAAAAATCGTTGGTTTGGCAACCAGAGATATGCATACCCTAGCTAGCGCGAACGACGGTCTCACCTTTGTTTCTGGTTTCGTCGTGGGTAAGTCCTGTATTTTTGACCGCACCCATCGCGCTATGCCTAAACTAGGATTGGAGTAATCCGCCGTTGAGTCCTGCGTTATGCCCTCGCCGTTTCCCGGAATGGACCCGTACTTGGAACAAGCAGTATTTTGGTCATCGTTTCACACGCGATTAATTGTAGCGATCGCAGACACTATCGCTCCCAGTCTACGCCCAAAATACTACGTGGAAGTAGAAGCACGTACCTATCTTGACGAAGCAGATGAGGATGTGTTGGTGGGAATTCCAGATGCACTAATCCTTTCCTCCAGAGCTAACTCATCTGTACTTCCAGAACCAACAGCATCGGGTACGATAGTTCAACCCCATCCCGTACAAATTATACTACCCATGCCAACAGAGATTAAAGAACGATACCTGGAAGTACGGGAAGTAGGAAGCGACGCCGTCATTACAGTAATTGAAGTTTTATCACCCAAGAATAAACGCAGGGGTGAGGGTCGAGTGGCGTATGAAAAAAAGCGACGCCAAGTATTAGGCAGTTTCTCCCATTTAGTTGAAATTGATTTGTTGCGGGGTGACTTGCCAATGACCGCGATCGGCGTCCAAACTCGAACCGATTATCGCATTATTGTTAGTCGTGCCGACAGGCGTCCTGTTGCCGATTTGTATGGGTTTGGTTTGCGAGATGCCATCCCTAGTTTCCCGCTGCCTTTAAAACCAGAAGATGAAGAATTACTGGTAGATTTGCCAACAATTTTCCATCAGGTCTGCGATCGCAGCAGCTACGATCTGCGGATCGATTATCGTCAACCAGTGCCTCCGACTGCCTTGTCTGAAGCCGATCGGCAGTGGGTAGACGCATTACTTGCACCGTTAAGAGTTTGACAGCATTATGGACGATCGGGCGCCTGGGGCAAATCCCCAAATTGCGTTCGATAGCGATCGAGTAAAGCCGCCAATTCTTCAGCTCGTTGGCGTTCTGATTCAGCTCGTTGTTCTGCTTCCGTGCGGGCGCTGATTTCTTGATGCAAAGCTGCCGCCAATTCCGAGGGAATGAGTAACTTTTCCCCCGTATCTTCCCGATAAAATCCAATCAGTTTGTCTTCTACTTCCAGTCGCAATTGCAAAGGTTCGCTGCGGCTGTCGGCAATCAGTTCGTAGCGATCGCCTCTCAAGCGATATCCCCGCAATTTCTCTTCAACCCACTCTCCTTTCGGGTCAAACAACCAATATTCTTTGACCTCCAATCTTTCGTATAAATCTTTCTTGCTCGTTCGATCTTCCTCTTGTGTTTTCTTCGAGGTCATTTCAAAAACCACTTGGGGAACTTGCCGTTCTTCCCACAGTTTGTAACTATCTCTTCCTCCCGGTTCTACATCGTAGATTACCATCACATCGGGTGCTACTCGCAATTTTGGATATCCTTGGGCGTAAAAGAGGTTTTGATTAGCTAGAACTGTAGCTCTGCGCTCTTGCAGGTACTGCTTCAACACTTCCAAGGTGGTGAGAATGGCATATAAATGGTCGTAGGTTTCAGCCAAGGGTTCTCCGTCCGAGCTAGGATAGACAATTTCGCTGGATTGGGAAGGGGTGGGTTGAGGTGGGAAGCCAACAGCAGTCATGAGAAGTTTCCCAAAGTGGTATGAATCTATTGTAGCGATTTTACCTTAGCCGATCGCGAAAATTGTGACACCGATCGCGAGCGTAATTTGGTGGGATGACAGAGATTTTTTGAGATGAATTAAACAGCTTCAATCCCCCCACAAAAGTTACCGAAAACTGAAACAACTCCAGAGATTTTGGCAGCAACTGGGTATCGAGGGTAAGTGGAATTAGTGGCTGCTGCTAATGGCAGCAATTCGTGGCAAGCAGCTACCAACTGTCATATCATGTCCTGAGGTATCGGTAGTGTATGGATGGCTAATTGCTCGCTTGCTCATTGCTAATTGTCAATTGCCAAAAGAGCAGCCATTAGCGATTAGCTATTAGCAGTTACACAACCGTTGCTCAGCGACATGATATCGTTGACCGTTGCTAAGGAATTACGACCTGTAGGGGCTTTTCTGGCAATTAGCAATTAGCAATTAGCAATTACCCAGAAAGGCCGATCATTCCGATGTAACCGGATTTGATATGATATAACGCACAATTGAGTGCTTTCACCGATAACCGTTATACGCACCCGTTGCGTACGCCAGGGTAATTACTGATGAGGCTAGCGTAAACAATTGAATAAACTACTGGTCAGTCAAGTCGCAATTACTTAGAAGTGGTGCAGGGGTATAGTCATGAAGCTATGGTGTTTGCAGGGTGTGGCGTACGCTGCATCTACTCTATTATTTCCCTATGCAGCGGCAGCGCAAATTACCCCGGATGGCAGTGTGGGGACGACGGTAACGCCCAATGTTGAGATTAAGGGAGTGGTGAGCGAAGTCATCGACGGCGGCACAGTTCGCGGCAGCAATCTCTTTCACAGCTTCAGTGAATTCAACATCAAGGACGGACAGGGGGCTTACTTCACCAATCCCCAAGGCATTACCAACATATTGACCAGAATCACAGGCAATAATCCATCCAACATCAACGGCATTTTGGGAGTATTAGGCAATGCCAATTTATTCTTACTCAACCCCAATGGGATTATTTTTGGCGCTAATGCCAAACTCGACCTCTTAGGTTCGTTTTTAGCCACAACCGCTAACAGTATCCGTTTCGCCGATGGAGTGGAATTTAGCGCCAAGAACCCATCTACATCGCCGTTGCTGACGGTGAGTGTCCCCATTGGCTTGCAGTTTGGTCAAACTCCAGGGGGGATTACCGTGCAAGCGAGTGGTCATCGCTCGCGCGGAAACATTTTTACTCCCCTCGATCGCAGCAATAATCCCATCGGGTTACAAGTTAGAGCAGGCAATACCCTGGCGCTGATTGGCGGTGAGGTCAACTTTTCCGGTGGTATTGCCGCAGTGGAGGGTGGTGGGCATCTGGAAGTGAGCGGTGTCAGCGATGGGCAAGTCAAACTCAATCCTAATGGACAGGGATGGGTGGGGGATTACTCAGTGGTGCGGCAATTCAACAATATTCATTTGGCGCAACAATCGCTTCTCGATGCAAGTGGCAGCGGGGGTTCCATCCAACTGCAAGGACGGAACATCGCTTTCACTGAGGGTTCTGCTGCCACAATCCAAAACTTTGGGGAACAATCGTTTGGGGGGATTACAGTCAATGCCACTGAGTCCCTCAATCTAACAGGGAATATAGTAGATGGTAGTTTGGGGAGTCTCATCAGAGTCGAGAATTTAGGGACAGGTCGGACAGGTAATATTACTATTTCCGCCGCGCAGCTCTCGATGCAAAACGGAGGAGGAATCTGGAATTCGACATTTACTGAAGCAGTCGGTGGTAATATTGCCATCAATGTCGCAGGTTCGATCGATGTCAATGGTTTTGTCCCCGCCGATCCAACCATTCTCTCCATGATCGTGACATTCGCATTAAACTCCGGCAACGCAGGTGATATTACAGTCTTAACTGGCAACCTGAGACTTCTAAATTCTGGCAATCTTTTCTCTACAACGATAGGCTCTGGACAAGCGGGAACGATTCGGGTCAATGCAGCCGACTCGATCGAAATTGCTGGCAATAACCCCTTCACATTCGCATCAAGTGCAATGGTTTCATCAACTATTGGCTCTGGAAATGCCAATAATATGTTCATCAATACGTCCAGATTAGTCGTTCGAGATGGTGGATTGCTAGGGTCTAGCGCCCTCGCCACGGGTTCAGCCGGTAGCGTGACGATTAATGCTTCCCAATCTGTGGAGGTCACAGGTCGAGCCACCGGATCGATCCTACCCAGCCGCATCGCCTCATTCGCGGAAATTACCGATCCAGCCTTTCAAGCTGCCTATGGACTTCCTGCCATTCCCAGCGGTGACTCTGGTTCTCTCACGATTAACACACCGTCGTTACGCATCGCAGATGGAGCATTTGTCAGCGTCAAAAATGATGGCCCTGGCAGAGCAGGGGATTTGCAGATTAACGCCAATTCGATTTCCCTTGACAATCAAGGCAGCATCACTGCATCCACTGCTTCTGGTAATGGGGGCAATATTCGCTTAAACCTGCAACAAAACCTGCTGATGCGTCGCAATAGCCTGATTTCAGCTACCGCTCTTGGCAACGGTAATGGTGGCAACCTGTGGATTAACGCACCAGTCATTGTGGGTTTAGAAAACAGCGACATTATCGCCAACGCTGTCCAAGGCAACGGCGGCAACATCCAAATTAATACCCAAAGCATCTTCGGTCTGGTAAATCGCCCCCAACTTACCCCTACTAGCGACATCACCGCCAGTTCTCAATTTGGTCTTTCCGGCACAGTTACCATTAGCAACCCAGAGGTAGAAACGCGCTCTTTTCTAGTCGAATTGCCACAAAATCTGCTTGACACTAGCGAGCAAATTACCACGGGTTGTGCCGCCGATAGGGGCAATACATTTAGCATCACGGGACGGGGTGGCTTGCCAGAAAACCCCAGTTCGGGGCTTTTAGGTCGTGCGGTTTGGTGGGATAACCGAGATTTGTCTGCTCTGAGTCAAACAGCACAAAAGTTACCGAAAACTGAAACATCTCCAGAGATTGTAGAAGCCACTGGTTGGAGAATCAATGCACAAGGTCAGGTGGAATTGGTGGCTGATGCTGCTAGTGGGAGCAATTCTTGGCAGTTACCTACCAACTGTCAGACACTGCCACTATCATCATCGGGTTTACGCAATCTGCTACGACACCTAATATCATCTCCTTAGGTATGGGTAGTGTATCGATGGCTAATTGCTAATTGCTAATTGTCAATTGCCAAAAGAGCAGCCATTAGCGATTAGCTATTAACTCAAGTTGCTAGTTATCTCTCTGGGAGCGGCTAATGGCTAATGGCTAATGGCGAGATTGGTAAAAATGCTATATTAGCAATTAGCAATTAGCAATTAGCAACGCCCTTGTTTATAACTAGCAACTTGCGTTATTAGCAGTTACACAACCGTTGCTCAGCGACATGATATCGTTGACCGTTGCTAAGGAATTACGACCTGTAGGGGCTTTTCTGGCAATTAGCAATTAGCAATTAGCAATTACCCAGAAAGGCCGATCATTCCGATGTAACCGGATTTGATATGATATAACGCACAATTAGCGGCTTTCACCGATAACCGTTGAATATACGGGAGCTGACACCAGGGTAATTACTGATGAGGTTGGCGCAAGCAATTGCATAAACTACTGCTGAGTCAAATCCCAATTAGTAGAAGTGGTACAGGTATAGTCATGAAACTATGGTGTTTGCAGGGTGTGGCGTACGCTGCATCAACTCTATTATTTTCCATTCCAGCCGCAGCGCAAATCGTCCCAGACGCAACTCTACCCGTTAATTCCATTGTCACGCCCAATGGTAACAGCCTCACCATCGATGGAGGAAGCCGCGCTGGGGGCAATTTATTCCATAGTTTTAAAGAATTTTCCCTTCCCACTGGGGGAGAAGCATTTTTTAATAATACGGTCGATGTGCAAAACATCTTCAGTCGCGTAACTGGCAGCAATATTTCTCATATCGACGGGTTAATTCGAGCCAATGGGAGGGCTAACCTATTTCTGCTCAACCCCAACGGGATAGTTTTTGGCCCCCATGCCAGGTTAAATATCGGGGGTTCATTTATCGGCAGTACTGCCAGTAGCATTAACTTTGCCGATGGGACGCAATTTAGTGCTACCAACCCAACAGTAGCACCCTTGCTCACAGTCAGCGTTCCCATTGGTTTGGGATTTGGCAGTCATCCGGGACCAATTACCGCCCAAGGAACAGGACACAACCTGACCACAACACATGCAGAACAGACACCCTATGTTGTTACAGATAGTAACACCGGACTGGGGGTGCAGCCAGGAAGGACATTAGCGTTGGTGGGTGGGAATGTGACGCTCAATGGCATGACACTGACAGCACCAGGAGGAAGAATTGAGTTAGGCAGTGTTGCAGAAGGTATAGTCGGCTTCAATCCTATTTCCCAAGAGTTTGTACTAGACTATGCTGGCGCCAACGACTTTCGAGATCTTCGACTTCAGCAGCGAAGTTTAGCAGATGTTAGCGGTGTTACTGCTGGCTCAATTCAAGTCCAAGGCAGGCAGGTTATTCTTAACGATGCCTCAGTTTTATGGTCGCAAAACCGAGGTTCTCTGCCAGGAGGAAGCATCAACGTCCGTGCTGCGGAGTCTGTCGAAATGGGCGGCTATATCCCCAGTACCCGAATTCGCAGCGGTTTGGTCAGCGAAACATTAGGAACCGGAACGAGTGGGGATATTACCGTTTCTACGCAACGACTAATTTCTAGAGGTGCTGGTGGCATCTTTAACAGAACATTTAGTCAAGGAACTGGTGGTGATGTCATTGTGAATGCCTCTGAGCTAGTAGAGTTTAGCGGATTTGTTCCCAAGGCATCCAACACCATTTCTGCCTACACCTTGTCTACCGCCAAAGCAGGAAACATCGCTATATTTGCTCGGCGATTATTTTTATCAGACGGTGGAATCATTGCCAGCACAACGTTTAATAGAGGTGCGGGCGGTAATATAACTGTCAATGCTGAAATCATAGAACTGATTGGTACTAGCAACGGTAATGGTGCTTTGTTTGCTAATAGTTTTGGGGCTGGTAATTCAGGGGATATTGCTATCAACACCCGCACTTTGATCCTTCGTAATGGTGGCAGGTTAACTACAGCCAGCTTTAGTACGGGTGATGGTGGAAATATAAATGTGAACGCCTCTGAGTCAGTAGAAGTAAGCGATCGCAATCCAATCGATGCAACCCCTAGTCGTATCCGCTCATCAGTTGCTATTGCATCTGAATCTGTGAGAAGGTTTTTTCCAGGGCTACCAGATGTTCCGAGTGGCGCATCTGGCAATCTCACTATCAACACACCAAACTTGACACTAACCGAACAGGGATTTGTCAGCGTCAGTAATGAAGGGGTGGGTAGAGGCGGAACCCTAACTGTAAATGCAGGTTCGGTAATGCTTTCCGGAAACGGTAGCTTCTCAGCAACAACCGTATCGGGTGAAGGGGGCAACATTGCGTTGCAAGCGCAGAGTTTGCAAATGCGTCGCAATAGTTCTATCACTACCACCGCTGGATTGGGAGACGGGACGGGTAACGGCGGCAACCTAACTATCAATGCCAATGTCATCGCTGCCCTGGAAAATAGCGACATCAGCGCTAATGCAGTGTTTGGTCAGGGCGGCAATATCTCTATCAGCACTTCTGGTATCTTTGGGACTCAGTTTCGTCCCCAACCGACTCCAGAAAGTGACATTACAGCCAGTTCTCAGTTTGGTCTTTCCGGTACGGTAGCAATTACTAACCTAGAAGTAGAAAATCGCTCATTCTTAGTTAAATTACCGCAAAATCTGCTTGACACTAGGGAGCAAATTACCACAGGTTGTGCTGCCGATAGGGGCAATACCTTTACCGTTACAGGTAGAGGTGGCTTGCCAGAAAACCCCAGTTCGGGGCTTTTAGGTCGTGCGGTATGGTGGGATAACAGAGATTTATCCCAGGTGAGTCAAACAGCACAAAAGTTACCTCTAACTGAAACAACTCCAGAGATTGTGGAAGCTACTGGTTTCCGAATCAATGCACAAGGTCAGGTGGAATTGGTGGCTGATGCTGCTAGCAGCAGCAATTCTTGGGTTTCCCCTACCAACTGTCAGACACTGCCACTATCATCATCGGGTTTACGCAATCTGCCACGACACCTAATATCATCTCCTCCTTAGTTAGCGGTAGTGTATCGATGGCTAATTGCTCATTGCTCATTGCTAATTGTCAATTGCCAAAAGAGCAGCCATTAGCGATTAGCTATTAACTCAAGTTGCTAGTTATCTCTCTGGGAGCGGCTAATGGCTAATGGCTAATGGCGAGATTGGTAAAAATGCTATATTAGCAATTAGCAATTAGCAATTAGCAACGCCCTTGTTTATAACTAGCAAATTGCGTTATTAGCAGTTACACAACCGTTGCTCAGGGAAATGATATCGTTTCCTTAGGCATCGGAATTACGACCTGTAGGGGCTTTTCTGGCAATTAGCAATTAGCAATTAGCAATTACCCAGAAAGGCCGATCATTCCGATGCAACCGGATTTGATATGATATAACGCACAATTAGCGGTTTTCACCGATAACCGTTGAATATACGGGAGCTGACACCAGGGTAATTACTGATGAGGTTGGCGCAAGCAATTGCATAAACTACTGCTGAGTCAAATCGCAATTAGTAGAAGTGGTGCAGGTATAGTCATGAAGCTATGGTGTTTGCAAGGTGTGGCGCTCCGCCTCACGGCAGGCGGCGCGTACGCATCGAGCCTATTATGTTCCATGCCAGTGGCAGCGCAAATTACCCCGGATGGCAGTGTGGGGACGACGGTGACGCCAAATGTTGAGATTAAGGGAGTTCTGAGCGAAGTCATCGACGGCGGCACAATCCGAGGTGCTAATTTATTCCACAGCTTCAGCCAATTCCATATTCAAAACGGCAGGGGAGCCTACTTCACCAACCCAGAGGGAATTACCAACATATTCAGTAGAATCACAGGCAATAATCCTGCCAACATCAACGGCATTTTGGGAGTATTAGGCAATGCCAACCTATTCTTACTCAACCCCAATGGCATTATTTTTGGAGCCAATGCCAAACTCGACCTCTTAGGTTCGTTTTTTGGCACAACCGCTAACAGCATTCGTTTCGCCGATGGAGTGGAATTTAGCGCCAAGAACCCATCTACATCGCCGTTGCTGACGGTGAGTGTCCCGATTGGCTTGCAGTTTGGGCAAAATCCGGGCAGAATTACCGTGCAAGGGAGCGGACATCGCATCACCGGCGGAGTCTTTAGCCCCATAAATCGCAGCAATAATCCCATCGGGTTACAAGTCAGAGCAGGGAATACCCTGGCGCTGATTGGCGGTGAGGTGAACTTCTCTGGTGGCATTGCCGCAGTGGATGGTGGTGGGCATCTGGAAGTGGGCAGTGTCAGCGATGGGGAGGTGAGACTCAATCCTACTCTTGCGGGATGGACTGGGGATTACTCAGCAGTGCGGCAATTCAACAATATTCATCTGGCACAACAATCCCTGCTCGACGCGAGCGGCAGTAGTGATTCGATCCAATTACAAGGACGGAATATTAGTTTAACTGAAGGTTCTGCTGCTTTGATCCAAAACTTGGGAGCGCAACCGTCTGGGGGAATTACAGTTAATGCCACGGAGTCCCTTAAGCTGACGGGGAATACACCCGATAGTAGCCAGGGTAGTCTAATCAGAATCGAGAATTTAGGGACAGCTCAGACGGGCGATATTACCATCAAAGCAGCGCAGCTATCCGTGCAAAATGGAGGACAAATCTGGAATCTGGCGTTTACTGAAGCACCTGGTGGTAATATTACAGTCAATGTCGCAGACTCGATCGATGTCGATGGTTTTGCCCCCGCCAATCCAAGCGTTACGTCCGCGATCTTCACGATCGCAAGGAACTCCGGCAACGCAGGTAATATTACAGTCTCGACTGATAAGCTGAGACTTCACAATTCTGGCAATCTTAGCTCTACAACTGTAGGTTCTGGACAGGCGGGAACGATTCGGGTCAATGGGAAAGACTCGATCGAAATCGCTGGCAATAACCCCATCACCTTGACACCGAGTGCAATGGCTTCAGCAACGAGCGGTTCTGGAAATGCCAACAACACCTTGATCAATACGTCCAGATTAGTCGTTCGAGATGGTGGATTGCTAGGGTCTAGCAGCCTCGCTGCGGGTTCAGCCGGTAGCGTGACGATTAATGCTTCCCAATCTGTGGAGGTCAGAGGTAGAGCCACCGGATCGATCCTACCTAGCCGCATCGCCTCATTCGCGGAAATTACCGATCCCGCTTTTCAAGCTGCCTTTGGACTTCCTGCCATTCCCAGTGGTAACGCCGGTTCTCTCACGATTAACACACCGTCGTTACGCATCGCAGATGGAGCATTTGTCAGCGTCAAAAATGATGGCCCTGGCAGAGCAGGGGATTTGCAGATTAACGCCAATTCGATTTCCCTTGACAATCAAGGCAGCATCACTGCATCCACTGCTTCTGGTAATGGGGGCAATATTCGCTTAAACCTGCAACAAAACCTGCTGATGCGTCGCAATAGCCTGATTTCAGCTACCGCTCTTGGCAACGGTAATGGTGGCAACCTGTGGATTAACGCACCAGTCATTGTGGGTTTAGAAAACAGCGACATCATCGCCAACGCCTTCCAAGGCAACGGCGGCAATATTCAAATTAATACCCAAAGCATCTTCGGTCTGGTAAATCGCCCCCAACTTACCTCTGGTAGTGACATCACCGCCAGTTCTCAATTTGGTCTTTCCGGCACAGTTACTATTAGCAACCCAGAGGTAGAAACGCGCTCTTTTCTAGTCGAATTGCCACAAAATCTGCTTGACACTAGGGAGCAAATTACCACGGGTTGTGCCGCCGATAGGGGCAATACCTTTAGCATCACGGGACGGGGTGGCTTGCCAGAAAACCCCAGTTCGGGGCTTTTAGGTCGTGCGGTTTGGTGGGATAACCGAGATTTGTCTGCTCTGGGTCAAACTGCGTCCCTACCTGCACAAAATGTACCCAAATCTGAACCATCAACGGAAATTGTTGAAGCAACTGGCTGGGTAATTAACGCTCGGGGTCAGGTAGAGTTGGTGGCGCAAAATCCTCATCCAATTCCTGGGTATAATGCGCCTAATTGTCGTCCTCTTGTTGCTAAGTAATTGTGGGGTGAAAATGCGATTAAAAAAATTACTTCTGCACGTAGGGTTGGGATTGCTAACGTTGGTGGTGGCGAACGCGCTCTCCCCCTCCCCATCCCGCAGCTACGATCTTCCCCCCAACCTGCCGCTAATTCAAACGAGTACCGATGCCCGCAGTTTACTGCAACAAGGGCGCGCTCAAGCCGATGCAGGGCGCTTCAGCGAGGCGGCGAGACTTTGGCAACAAGCGGCATCTGAGTATCGTCAGCAGGGCGACAAGCTGCAAGAAGCAATGAGTTTAAGCTATCTATCTTTCGCTTATTTGCAGTTAGGGCAACTCCCCCAGGCAATCGCAGCGATGCAACAATCTCAAACTTTATTGCAACAAGCCTCCAACCAACCTGGAGCTACAGTTATTTTAGCGCAAGCCCTCAATACCTTTGGCAGCATTCAACTAGCAATGGGGCAAACAGAAGCCGCGCTACAAACCTGGGAAAATGCCGCAAATAATTACGATTTTGCCAGGGATGAAGTCGGGAAATTGGGAGCAATAATTAATCAGTCTCAAGCTTTACAAACTTTGGGATTGTATCGTCGGGCGCAAGCACTTTTAGAACAAGTCAACCAACAATTGCAATCTCAAAGCGATACTTTAATTAAAGCAACCGGATTGCGGAGTTTGGGCGTTGCTTTGCAAGTCGTAGGCAACTTAGAGCGGTCGCAAGAAGTCTTGCAGCAAAGTTTGGCGATTAGTCAAAAATTAGGATCAGATGCTGCTACCAGCGCCGCCTTATTTAGTTTGGGCAATACCAACCGCGCCCAAGAAAACTTCGATGCAGCAATTGAATTTTATCGCCAAGCCGCAGCCAAAGCAACGACACCCCTTGACAAAACCGAAGCTTTACTATCTCAATTGAAAACTCTAGTACAACAGCAACAGTGGGAAGAAGCGAAAGCATTGCTACCCCAAATTAAACAAGCGATCGCAAATTTACCCCCCAGTCGCATGTCGGTTTACGCTGTGGTTAATTTCGCCCAAAGTTGGATAAAGATAGCGCAGGTGAGCCAAAGTGTAGGGGCGGGTTTTACCAACCAATCGCCGCATCCACGAGATATCTCGTTAAACCCGCCCCAAAGCGCATCCTCCTATCACCAATTAGCAATTAGCAATTACCAAGAAATTGCTCAACTATTAGCCAAAGCCATCCAACAAGCTAAACAACTCAACGATAAGCGAGCCGAAGCTTATGCACTTGGCGAGTTAGGGAAAGTTTATCAACTAACCGGACAGTTAGCAGAAGCGCAAAGTTTAACCGAACAGGCGCTATTAATTGCTAATGGAATTTCAGCGGAAGAAATTGCCGCTCAGATGCAAGCACAATTGGGGGAAATTCTCAAATATAGGGGGGATATTAATGGCTCGATCGCAGCTTACACCAACGCCGTTAAAACCCTCAATACTATTCGCCGCGACTTGGTAGCAATGAACCCCGAAGTTCAGTTTTCTTTCCTCGACAGCGTCGAACCAGTCTATCGCGAACTCATCGATTTATTGCTACAACCCCCCCTTGATAAGGGGGCAGATCAAAAAAACCTAAAACAAGCCCTTGAAGTAATAGAAGGACTCCAAATTGCAGAATTAGATAATTTCTTTCGGCAAGCTTGTTTAGATGGCAAACCGCAGCAAATCGATAAAATCGATCCAAGAGCGGCAGTTATCTATCCCATGATTTTAAAAGACCGCATCGAAGTTATATTGTCACTTCCGGGAAAACGGCTACGCAATTATAAAACCTACTTACCCCAAGCGGAAATAGAAAGAAACCTCAAGAAATTGAGAGGTTTTTTAAGCTTATCTGCTGCCACACCAGAGCATTTAAGCCTTTACGGTACGCTTTATGACTGGTTAATTAGACCTGCCCAAACCGAGATCGCAGAAAGTGGGGTAAAAACCTTAGTCTTTGTCATCAATGGTTCCTTGCGAAATCTGCCAATGGCGGCACTCTACGACGGTCAACAATATTTAATTGAAAAGTATAGCATCGCTTTCGCTCCCGGCTTGCAGTTACTAGAACCCCACCCCCTGGCTACAAGACAAATTAAAACTTTAATTGGTGGTTTAAGCGAAGCTCGTCAAGGTTTTATTGCTCTACCAGGCGTGCAATCAGAAGTCGATTTAATTACCAGAAAAGTTTCTTCTGAAGTTTTGCTCAATCAAAAATTTACCAGTCATTCTTTGAAGCGAACTTTATCAGAAACAAAGACACCCGTTTTGCATTTAGCCACCCACGGGCAGTTTAGTTCTAAAATAGAAGAAACGTTTATTTTAACCTGGGATGGCAAGCTTAACGTGGCTGAATTGTCAGAGGTTATAGGGCGCAGAAATGAAACGATTTCTGACCCGATCGAACTATTAGTTTTGAGCGCTTGTCAAACGGCTAAAGGGGATAAGCGAGCAGTTTTGGGATTAGCTGGACTCGCAGTAAAAAGCGGCGCACGTTCTACAATGGCAACTTTGTGGTCAGTTAACGACGAATCCACCGCTGATTTTATGGCTGAATTTTACAAGCAGCTAGCTAAACCAGATAGCGCTAAATCTGAAGCGTTGCGTCAAGCTCAATTATTTCTGTTAAAACAACCAAAGTACAACCATCCTTTTTACTGGGCACCCTTTGTTTTGGTTGGGAATTGGTTGTGAGTTTTTTGCTCATTGCTAATGGCTAATGGCTAATGGAAAAAATTACCCCCCCCGCCGAAACCATTGTGATAGAAAACCTTTTGCTTCTACCCAAATCTTGACGCCGCAATGCTTTTGCCCTACCCGAGCGCCCATTACCGATTTCCCATTCGCAAACTTGTGCTTTTTAGAACAGTTAATTGCGAAAAAACACTGATGGCTGGTTAAGTTAGCAGTGGTTAAGTTGTAATGGGATTATTATCATCCCAAAAAGTGAATCAGAGCTGAATAGAAAATTTTAACATGAAAAACCAACGATTTTCTATGTTGACAACTACTTTGCTCCTGACTAGCTGGTCAGTGTCAGTCTGCCTCGGAGCAAGTGCGGTAACCTTTTCCACGCCGAAAGGCGTATCTAGCGCTCCTCGCCAGGAAACGACGGGGGGAGCGACTCGTAACAACGGTGCTTGCTTGAGTAATGCGCTCGCATCCAAAGATACAGTAACACCCTTAATTCCTAACACCAGTTTGGGATTAACTGTATCCGAGCGACCTACCTTTTTTGTCTACGTGCCTAAAACAACAGCGAAAGAAGCTACCTTTACTCTCCAAGATGCTGATCGAAATCTGATTTACCGCACAAAAGTAGCCCTAAGCGAAACTGGAGGTGTGATTCGCATCACTGTGCCAGAAACGGTGAAAGCGCTAGAAATAGACAATGATTATCGGTGGGTAGTGGAAATCCACTGCATCGCCGATTTAGATCCGGACAATCCTTTTGCTGAGGGGTGGCTGCGCCGCACATCAGTCAATGCCAATTTGGCTGGTAAACTAGAAACAGCCAAGACATCTCTAGAGCGTGCAATTGCCTATTCCCAAGAGGGAATTTGGTACGAAGCTCTAGCAAATATGGCTGACGCCTTGCGATCGCAACCTCAAGACTCAACTTTGATTAAGAGTTGGGAAGAATTTTTAACCTCGGTGGGATTGCAAGCGATCGCAAAAAGACCGCTAACGCTGTAATATGCAAAATCCTAGTTGCGCTGACCCTATTGAATGCTAAAGCGCAACTAAATAATCTATACTTTATATCTTATTCTCCCCTTGTCCCTTTCCCTCTATCCAAGCGCCGCGATCCAGTGCAAGCAAAACATCTTATGTGGCTAAAGGAAAAATTTTTACAGGGGTGCAAGCGATATGCAAGAGTCATCGCTACAGCGATAACTGTAGCGGGACTCGTCATAGTGGGGGATAAAGCGGAATTATTTCAGATTTTAGAATGGGGGACTACGGATAGATTTTTTCGCCTGCGTCCGGCTGAACCCGTAGATTCCCGTATTACTATAGTCGAAATTACAGAATCCGATATCAAGCGACTCAGACAATGGCCCATGCCTGATATTATCTTAGCCAAGTTAATTGACAAGATTAAGGAGCAACAGCCAGCGGTCATTGGCTTAGATATTTATCGAGATTTACCTGTAGGTCCCGGATATAGTCAACTGACTGAGGTGATGAATAATACCCCAAACCTCATAGGGGTCGAAAAAATTTTGGGGCAAGCCGTCGCGCCGCCGCCGATTTTACACGCTCGCGGTCAAGTAGCGATCGCCGATTTCGTACCCGATAGCGATGGGAAAATCCGCCGCGCGTTATTGTCAGCAGAAGATGGTGCGGGAAAATCTAAACTGTCCCTGGGAGCGCTTTCGGCGCTGATGTATTTAGAAACAAAAGGGATGACGCCCAAAAAGGTGGATGGGGAAAAAATTCATCTGCAATTGGGTCGAGCTTTGTTTAAACCTTTAACGGGTAATGAGGGAAACTACAAAACAGATATTATCGGCGGTTATCAAATATTAATGAACTATCGCGGGATGCGATCGCAATTCCAAATCGTCTCGCTCACCGATGTTTTGTCAAACCAAATACCCCCAGATTTAATGGTAGCGCGCATTGTCTTGATCGGCGTCACCGCCAAAAGTCTCAACGATTTCAGTTACACCCCTTATGATTCCCGCCTCGAGGGAGTTTTAATTCACGCCAACTTATCCAGCCAAATATTAAGTGCAGCGATTGACGGGCGTCCTTTGTTAGAACCTTGGTCCCATTCAATCGAATATTTATGGATTTTTTTCTGGTCTTATATTGGGGCAACCGGAAGTTGGATATTGCTCCAAATCAATCAATCCCACAACAAAATTATTGGACTGGGTAGAGTCGTTGAAGGAATTATTTGTGCAGCACTTTTTCTGGTTTTAATATCGTATCTAGTTTTCTTGACTGGCTGGGTGATTCCGGTAGTTCCCCCCTTAATAGCAATGGCAGTTTCTGCCATTGCTATGACCAACTACTACCAAATTTGGCGCTTGAAACAAGCCAACGCACAACTGACAAACTACTCCAAAACCCTAGAACAGCGAGTCGAAGAACGCACCGCCGAACTCCAAGCCGCTAAACTAGCAGCAGATACCGCCAATAGTGCCAAAAGCGAATTTCTCGCTAACATGAGCCACGAACTTCGCACCCCTCTTAACGGCATTTTGGGATACGCACAAATCCTGCAACGCTCAAAAAAACTTCAAAAAAAGGAAAAAGAAGGGATTGATATCATTTACCAGTGCGGCTCCCACTTGCTGACCTTAATCAACGATATCTTAGACTTGTCTAAAATAGAAGCAAGAAAATTAGAACTGCATCCGACGGATTTTAACTTTCACAACTTTATCACTGGCGTAGCAGAAATTTGCCGTATCAAAGCCGACCAAAAAGGCATTCAATTTATTTCACCCAATTTATCTATACTTCCCTTGTGGGTCAAAGCAGACGAAAAACGGCTGAGACAAGTATTAATCAACTTACTAGGGAATGCCATCAAATTTACCGACAAAGGAAGCGTCACCTTTAAAGTAGAAGTAATCGGTAAGGGAACGAATTATAACCAATTACCAATTACCCAAATCCGCTTTTCAATTGAAGATACCGGCATCGGCATGAGCGAAGAACAATTAGAAAATATCTTTTTACCATTCGAGCAATTCGGAGATAAATCGCGTCAGGCAGAAGGCACGGGATTAGGATTAGCAATTACCCAAAAAATTGTGAATTTAATGGGCAGCAAAATCGAAGTTTGTAGTCGTTTAGGTGAAGGGAGTATTTTTGGGGTTGATTTAGAACTGCCCCTAGCCGTGGGTAGGAAAACAAACTACCCGGAAAGGCGCGATAAAATTAGGGTAATTAAAGGTGAAAAACCAAGCATTTTGATAGTAGACGATGGTTTAGAAAACCGTTCGTTTCTCGTCAACGTACTTGAAGCAATCGGTTTTGCTACAATTGAGGCTACCAACGGTCAAGAAGGACTCGATGTGGCGACCAAGTCGGCACCAGATTTGATTATTACTGACTTGGCTATGCCAGTTATGGATGGATTGGAAATGATTGAACAAATCCGCAAAGATTCCCAATTTCAAGAGCGAGCAATTATTGTTTCTTCTGCCAGCGTTTTTGAGATAGATCGGCAAAAAAGTTTGTCGGCAGGAGCCAATGAATTTTTGCCAAAACCCGTGCAAGTTGACGAATTATTGAGGATGTTGGAAAAATATTTGAACCTGGAATGGATATACGAGGAAGAGTCAGATTCTTCGGCGAAGAAACAAGACACAAGTTTGAGCGGTGAAGAAATCGTCTCTGCTGCCATACTTGCTCCCGAAAAAGCTGAATTATTAAACTTGTATGACCTAGCCAGGATGGGGAATCTTCAAGGAATAGAAGAGGCATGTAAAAAGCTAGAACAAAAAGATGCAAACTATGCCCCCTTTGCCACTGAATTGCGGCAGTTAGCGTCAAGTTTTGCTCTAGAAAAAATAGAAGAATTCATCAAAAATTTTATAGATAAATAAAAGGAGCCGCAATGAATACTAAAATTTTGCTAGTTGACGATAATCCCACCAATTTAAAAGTGTTGTCGGGAGCAATGGCAGAGTCTGGGTGGACTATCCTAGTAGCCACGGATGGCGAAAGGGCATTGAAGCAGGCAGAATATGCCCTTCCAGACTTGATTTTACTCGATGTGATGATGCCGGGAATTAATGGGTTTGAAACTTGCGTGAAGCTCAAAAGTAACCCGAAAACTCAAGAAATTCCAGTGATTTTTATCACCGCATTAGACGAGGCTGTTGATAAAGTCAAAGGGTTAAGTTTAGGAGCAGTAGATTATATCACAAAACCCTTTCAACAAGAAGAAGTTTTAGCACGCGTAGGGGTGCATCTTAAACTGCGCGCTCTAAGTAAAAAGCTATCAGAACAAAACGAGCGGCTGGAGAAAGAAGTAGAAGAGCGCACAGCTAAACTCAAACAAGCTCTCCTCGATTTACAGCAATCTCAGCTTCAGTTAGTACAAAATGAAAAGATGGCTACTCTCGGTCAATTAGTCGCTGGAGTTGCCCATGAAATTAACAATCCTGTAGGCTTCATCGCTGGCAATCTCACCCAAGCAGATCAAGATATACAAAATTTACTTAACCTCATTCATCTTTATCAATCTGAGTATCCCAATTGCTCAGACAAGATTGCCGCTTTTATTGATGAAATAGATCTGGAATTCTTGAGCGAAGACTTGCCAAAAATGATTGCATCCATGCAGGAAGGTACGGAACGGATACGCAATATCAGTACTTCTTTAAAAACCTTCTCTCGCTTAGATTCTCACTGTTTGGTAGAGTTTAACGTCCACGAGGGAATTGATAGTACCTTAGTGATATTGAGACACCGGATCAAAGCTAACGAACAGCGTCCTGAAATAGAGGTGGTGCGCGATTATGGAGAAGTTCCGGAAATTAAGTGTTATCCCGGTCAGTTAAATCAGGTATTTATGAACATCCTGAGCAATGCGATTGATGCCATTGATGAATCAAATAAGGGACGTTCCTATCAAGAAATCGCAGCCAACCCCAATCGGATTTTGATTCGGACTTCTGTAGAAAAATCCAGTCTGGTTATTTTAATTAAAGATAATGGCTGCGGTATGAGCGAGTCAGTCCGCAACCAGGTGTTCGACCACTTGTTCACGACGAAGGCTGTGGGGCGAGGAACTGGCTTGGGATTATCTATTTCTCGTCAGATTATAGAAGAGAAACACGGGGGGCAGCTTAGTTGTAAGTCCGTACTGGGAGAAGGAACTGAATTTATCATTGAGCTGCCGATTTAATTCTTTAGATAGATGGAGGATGAAGAAGAAAAGGCCATAATGGTTAAATTGGGTTAATTGGCTATTACAAAAATTTAATATACTTTACAAATCTTAGGTAAATGAGGTGCGGCTTTTTTAGATAAAAATGGATAAACAAATTGGTCAGAAACGCAAATTTTAAGATTTATTCAGGAAGTGTGAGAAGGGGATACCAAACTGTTAAGATGGGGGTCTTACGAATTTTTCAAGCATCACATGATTCAGTCACTCGTTGCTGTTATTGATGGCACTAGAGCGCGGTTTCTATGCCTAGAGCAAGCCGAATTGCCGGAGTATGAATCTGGCCCGAATTTAATCGAACGCAAAGATATCTCCAATCCGACTAAAGAACTTGCAGGGAAAGAGCTGTGGTCGAATGTGAAAACAGGGCGCAATAAAGGTTCGGGGGGTCAAGCTCACGCCTATGACGATCATCGACAAAACCATGTAGATGAATTTGAGCGCCGCTTTGCAGTTGCCATTGCAACGGAAATCGTCAACCTAACTCAGGCAGAGCAAACTCAGCGATTGCTCCTAGTCGCAGAACCGCAAATATTAGGATGCGTAAGGGAAGCACTTGCACCCGTTTTACCTAAAAACATACAACTGCAAGAACTAGCGAAGGACTTATGCAAACTTAAACCACAAGAAATTCACGAGCATCTAGCCCAGAAAAATCTGTTGCCAGTGCGGAAAAAAATGACAAGTTAGGTTATTTTCAACCAACAGGTACCCAAAGCACTTGCTTTGACTCGGACGCCTGGACGGAATACAATTAAGATATGAGAAAAAGCGTCCGAGTACGCAACTCAAAGTCCTTACCTATTCGCAGCACTAATAGGCTCCAAAGGGGGAAAAGGCACAGAACTTTGAGCATCGGGAACGGGAGGTTTTTATGAACATTATGTCTACTTTCCTCTCCCCCAGAAAACTGGAAGGACTGGAAACCTGCCTATTACTCCCCCTACGCAACATGGTATTGTTGCCAAAAATTACCCTACCGGCGATCGCCGGCAAGCCGCGCTCTATGGCAGCAGTAGAAGCAGCGATGCTGACTAGGCACAAGCATCTGATTATCGCTGCCATCCGTCCGGAAGCGCAAAAGCGACTGGAAGACGACGAAAATGCCGAAATAGAAACCTTGGAGGAACTATACCCCGTTGCCACCCTGGCTGTCATACAGCGGGTGGTGCGATTACCCGTCGGACCAATTCAGCTGGTGGTTCAAGGTCAAGAACGAGTCAAAATTGAACAACTGCTAAAGCAAGATCCAGCATACGAAGTCGAGTTTCGGCGGCTACCCAAACTGACACCAGAAGCAGCGATAGCAGCAGGAACCAAATCCCAGACGCTGGAAGCCTTGAACGGTGCGATAAAATCCCTCTGGCGCGAAGCTGCGGCGATCAATCCCAACTTTCCAGAAGAGATTTTGGCAATGTTGCTTCACAGTGACGATCCGATGGAGTTAGCTTACGAAACAACCACGCTGCTGCAACAGGAAGTGCCGCAAATGCAAGCAGTGCTAGAACAAGACAACCTAGAAATGCTATTGCGTCAAGTTCTGGGTTCTTTGCAAGAGGAAATAGAAGTCCAGCGCCTGCGCGGTGAAATTTTGGGAGAAACAAGAAAGGAAATAGACGATCAACAGCGGGAATTCATTCTGCGCCAGCAACTGAAGAAAATTCAAGAGGAATTGGGGGAAGGAGATCCCGAACGCCAGGAAATTGAAGAGTTGCGTAAGCATCTAGCCACAACCCAATTGCCAGAAGTCGCCGAAAAGCAAGCCAAACGGGAACTCGCTCGCTTAGAACGAATTGGCAGCAGTTCGGCAGAAGGCGGGGTGATTCGTACCTACCTCGACTGGCTATTAGAAATGCCCTGGAATAAAACAGTACAAGACAACCTCAACCTGAAAAATGCCAGGGAAGTCTTAGATGCCGACCACCACGGACTGGATAAAATTAAAGACCGTATAATCGAACACCTGGCAACGTTTAAGTTAAAACAAGAAGCCCAGACTAGGAAAATGGCAGACGATCCCCCCTTGAGTTCCCCCCTTAATCAGGGGGGAACTCAAGGGGGGACCATCGGTACGGTACTCTGTTTCGCAGGGCCGCCAGGAGTGGGTAAAACCAGCCTCGGTCGTTCGATTGCTCGCGCCTTGGGGCGTCCCTTCGAGCGCATTAGTCTGGGTGGATTGCGCGATGAAGCCGAACTGCGAGGACACCGCCGCACTTACATCGGTGCAATGCCTGGTCGCATCGTGCAAGCACTGCACCGCGCTGGCGTGAAAAATCCGGTAATTATGCTCGATGAACTCGATAAAATCGGCATGGACTATCGCGGCGATCCGGCATCGGCGTTGCTGGAAATCCTCGATCCGCAACAAAATTACTGCTTCCGGGATCTGTACCTGGATCTGGATTTTGACTTATCGCACATTTTCTTTATCGGCACCGCGAATGACTTATCCAAAATTCCCGCACCCCTGCTAGACCGATTAGAAATTATCGAACTCTCGGGATATTCCGACCAAGAGAAACTGGCGATCGCGCAAAAATACCTGCTACCCCGTCAAATCGAAAAAGCCGGACTGCCAGCTGATGCAGTGGAAATACCGAGAGAAACTTTAAGCAAAAGTATAGAATATTACACGCGGGAAGCCGGAGTCCGCAAACTAGAACAACAACTCGGTGCGATTTGTCGCAAGGTTGCCGTCCGCTATGCCAACGGCGAAACCAATCCAGTGGTTATCCATCCAGAACAGCTCCAAGAATTCTTAGGGCCCAGGCGCTTTTTGCGAGATGAGGTGCGAAAAGTTACACAACCAGGCGTCGCTACTGGTCTTGCTTGGACGCTGCAAGGTGGGGAAGTTTTATTTGTGGAGGCGGTGTTGTTACCTGAAGGTAAAGACTTGACCTTGACAGGACAACTCGGCGAAGTGATGCAAGAATCAGCCAGAATTGCCCGGTCTTACGTGTGGTCGAGTGCGGCGGCGTTGGGAATAGACTTGAGTTTATTTAAAGATAATGGCTTGCATATCCACGTCCCGGCGGGTGCGATTCCCAAAGATGGCCCCTCCGCAGGAGTGACAATGGTTACAGCGATCGCATCCTTATTAACCAACCAACCCGTGCGAACCGATACCGCCATGACGGGAGAAATTAACCTCAGCGGCGAAGTCCTCCCCATCGGCGGCGTGCGGGAAAAAGTGTTAGCAGCGCACCGCGCGGGAATGAAGCGGGTTTTATTACCGCAACAAAATGGGAAAGATTTGGTCGATGTGCCAGAAGATGTCTGCAAAGAAATCGAATTGGTTTTGTGCGATCGCATCCAGCAAGTGCTAGAAAATGCCCTAATAAATAAACCCGATGTTCAACCTCACCAATTGCTGATTGCTAATTGCTAATTGCTAATTGCTAATAGAGGATTTTTACTGACATTAGCCATTAGCCATTAGCCATTAGCCATTAGCCATTAGCTATTAGCGATTAACTATTACTGGCGTAAAACTCTTGCCATTAACATCTGAGGTTCGACGTTCTCAACATCAGGAATTGCTTCCAACTTAGAAATTCCCATGAGGGCGTCGGAAATTTTGCCCGATTGGGCGCGCAACCAAGCGGAGTGAGGGGCGTAGGAGAGACTTTGAGCGATTTCATAACCAGCTTGCTTAATTGCTTCGCGGTGGGATTCAACGTCAACTTTCTCAGCAAAGCGGATGAAAACCATTCCGGTGGGAACGGCTAGGGAACCATCGGGTTGTAATGTGTAAATTGGCCCGATTGTGGCTTGAGTGGAAGTTAACCTGGTGGTATTGTCCGGTTCGCCTGGAAAAACTGCGATCGCGCCGTCGTTAAGTTGTAAAACCGCTCCCCCTGCGCTCTCCCTGGGTTCGTTATAGTGTACTGCGTAATACCCAGGCTGACGCTGGTATAAAACCGCAGACCGCTCTGTCCCAGCACGGATTTGTTGGGGATATTCGGAAAAGTAGTCTGTCTGGTATCTCACTTGAGCAATGGGAGGTAGAGAGTAAATTTGCCAGGGTTCTGATATCAGGAATAACTGAGTCGGAAAATAAATCATCTCTCTTAAGTAGTAATAACGTGAAACTTAATTTTGTCCAAACCGATGGTAAAATATGCCTACCGTAGCCTTCCAGCCTGCGCGGTTTTTGAGACTCGCTCCGGGCGCGCTCTGTCTCTGTTCTGGAAACACCGAGGGAAAACTTGTATTAAGTTATTGAAATTAATTCTGACAAAGCTTAGTTTTCTGCGAATCTCAATTTAGATATAACACAACAAAAGGAGATTAACATATGGTTACCGTTCGCTATGGCGGTAAAAACGGTGGAGATTATCAACTTGCTATCAGTGACGAGCATATTGTAGTTCGCACCCAGAGTCACGGCGCTCTTATGGGCGACACACCGTTTGAAGTCGCACCCGTATCGCCCGAATCCCGCAGCATCCTCAATCAATTCAATTTGCAAACACAGTTTCGCCCAGCGGGTGTAGAAGTTTTGCGTGCTAAAGACTCAAGTCAGGGCGCTGCTTTGCGCGACAGGGCAAGAGCAATTTTGAAGCAAGAACCTGAAATCGAATTTGCCGGACGTGTTCTGGTCGATCCACAGTCGATGCAGCCAGTAGTTTACACCGAAAACCTCTTCGTTAAGTTCGATTGGCAACAGGAGTCAAGTGTTTGTCAAGAGGTGTTACAGCGTTACGGGTTAACAATTAAACGCCAGCTTGGGTATGCACGAAATGCTTACTTTGTCAGCGCACCCACAGGTACTGGTATAGCAGTGTTTGACATTGCCTCAAGGCTGCTGAATGAGGAATCTGTTGACCTGTGTCATCCCGAATTAGTGCGCGAGTTGCGCCGTCGTCGAGTTTTTCCTCAGCAGTGGCACTTGAAGCCAACAACGATTAACGGTAAAACTGTCGATGCCCATGCCAACGTTGAGGCAGCTTGGCAGTTGAGCGATGGAACGGGGACAATTATCGCTATTATTGACGACGGCGTAGATATCGATCACGAAGAGTTCCGTTCCTCTGGGAAGATTGTCGCGCCTCGCGATGTGACGCGCAAAACTAACGATCCGAAACCGGGAAGCGGGGATAACCACGGTACCGCCTGTGCGGGGGTAGCATGTGCCAACGGCAACTTTGGTGCATCTGGGGTAGCACCGGGAGCCAAGCTGATGCCGATTCGTTTCGCTTCTGACTTGGGGTCCCAGGCGGAAGCCGATTCCTTCGTCTGGGCGGCTCAAAATGGTGCTGATGTCATCTCCTGTAGCTGGGGACCAGCAGATGGCGATTTTACCGACCCCAAAGATCCTCTGCACAATCAGGTGGTGCCGCTTCCCGACTCGACGCGACTAGCGATGGACTTTGCGATTAATCAGGGTCGCAACGGTAAGGGATGCGTAATATTATTTGCTGCTGGCAATGGCAACGAGAGCGTGGATAATGACGGTTATGCCAGCTACTCAAAGGTAATTGCCGTGGCGGCGTGTAATGACCGCAGTCAGAAAAGTCCCTACAGTGACTTTGGCAATGCCGTCTGGTGCGCTTTTCCCAGCAATAATTACTATCCCTCTCTGAGTCCTGGGATTTGGACTACAGATCGCTCTGGTAAAGTTGGCTACAATCCGGGTAATGCGACTCTGGGTGACGCAGGTGGAAACTATACGAATAGTTTCGGCGGTACTTCCAGCGCCTGTCCGGGTGCAGCGGGTGTAGCGGCGCTGATCATTGCGCGCAATCCGGATCTGCGTTGGGATCAGGTACGAGACATCCTTAAACAATCCTGCGATCGCATCGATCAAGCTGGAGGAAAGTATGATGCCAACGGTCGTAGCCCATTGTATGGCTACGGTCGGATTAATGCTCGCAAAGCGGTGGAATTAGCCAAACCAGATCAACCTTCCCCCGTCACCATCTTTAAAGCTGTCCAGGACGTACCTATTGGTGACCTGAAGACTTCAACGCTGACTTTAGCGATCGCTAATACCGACCCCATCAATTCGATTAAAGTGGGTGTGGACATCGAGCATACCTACATTGGCGACTTGGTAGTTACCCTCCGCCCTCCGGCGGAAATGGGCGTCACTCCAGTCATTTTGCACGATCGCACTGGCGGAGGAACCGATAATATCAAACAAACCTATGACGAGGTGAACGCATCTGGACTTGCTGGTTTTAAGGGTAAAAGTCCGAAAGGAACCTGGACTCTGGAAGTTACAGATAAGGCAGCTGGGGATACTGGAAAGATTCGCAGCTTGACTCTGGAAATAGGTTTTAAGTAGTAGATAGAGCGATCGCTTGATATCATGTCCGCTGGCGTTGGGCATCCCACGCGGGGGGGCGGGTTTAATCACATATCTCGTGGTTCCAAGGATTGGTTGGTAAAACCCGCCCCTACAACACAATTAACTGTATAAGTCGGATGCTAACGGACACGATATGACATAAGCGATCGCCCTCCTCAATCCCCCTACCTACCCTCAGTTTTCTTCTGGGGAGGTGGGGGGATTTTGTTTTGTGCCTCAGCTTGTTTCACCGCCGTTTCAACGATGAATGCAGCCAAGTTGGCGGTGGGTCGTCCTTCAGCATCAGCCCATCGCTCCAGTGCATCAAAAACGGCATCAGGCAAGGTTAGATTCAGTCGTTTACTCACAGCGATCGCGTACTTGACTTTGCTTCCATCGTACATTTCTGCGTCTTTACCGTGATCCCATGTATGATATCTCTATTACATTTACATCATATTTGTGTTAATTTATAACAAACACCAAAAAGTCAAAGCCAGCACCCACAGCCTGAGAAACTTGGGAGTGCTGGCCTTGGCTCCAACGTTAGATGGAGACAAAAACGATTATGGCTTACCAAAAAAATGGGTGATTAGCCCCGTCCTTCTGGGACGGCTTCCTGATAGAATGTAGTTGGTTTCAGGGTGAAAAACCGCTAGAACGTGCCCGACAAATATGGCCCAAACAGTGCCACACGACAGCCTAGAAAATAATAAAGACCACGAGCAGCGATAACTCGATAAACAGCGCAGTAAGCCCAAATCCAGGCTGAATGATTTAGAAAAACATGAAAGGAGTAATCCGCGTACCGTGGGGCACACGGAAACGTACCTTGAAATAGGTAAACGCTTGGAGAGTAGTCCACCACAAGGGCGTCTAGATATTAAGTGATATTCTAGTAGGCTCGGACTAGACATAATTGTGTAAGACCTAAGTAGGGGGAACCCAAAAGGGCAGTGATTAGCTCAAGAATCTTCGCCCTTCTAGGGCGGAGAGTTGTCAAAAAGACCGTCTTAACCACTGGGCGATCGCTCGCTTATTGCCGCATAACCAATGGGTTATCGTGGCGCGATACCGCAGTCGGTCGGATGCGGAGGGACACTTTCAGTTTGTGCGCCGCCGGATGCCCAATGTGCAATTCAAGGTGGTGTTTGATATGGCGGTGAGTGAGCGATCGCTGCTTGCCCGATTGTAACCCTGTGGCGGTAGGGGCACGGCAATTAGATTCTCTCCCTTGGGCAGAAGATGTGCTGCTGCCGTGCCCCTGCATGTGGTGGGTGTTGGCGGTAGGGGCACGGCAATTAAGATCTTTCCGGAAAAGAAGATGTGCTGCTGCCGTGCCCCTGCATGTGGTGGGTGTTGGCGGTAGGGGCACGGCAATTAAGATCTTTCCG
>NZ_BLAY01000137.1 GCF_020521235.1 Microseira wollei NIES-4236
CAATCGATTGTCCCATGCCCTGTTGTGTAGGGGCACGGCATCAGCAACATGGAACGTTAAATCAATCGATTGTCCCATGCCCTGTTGTGTAGGGGCACGGCATCAGCAACATGGAACGTTAAATCAATCGATTGTCCCATGCCCTGTTGTGTAGGGGCACGGCATCAGCAACATGGAACGTTAAATCAACAGATTTTCCCATGCCCTGTTGTGTAGGGGCACGGCATCAGCAACATGGAACGTTAAATCAACAGATTTTCCCATGCCGTGCCCCTACACCCATTACCCATTACCCATTACCCCATTGACAAATCACCCGTTTTGGTTATCTAACCGATTTCAGCATTGAGTATGATGCATGTATAGACAATACCGCCCTAGCAGACGCTTAAACCCCTGCGGCATAGCCATAGACTTATCAGTATAAAAAACTTTACTAATTCCATTTTTTGGCGAATTATTCCCCCTATTCCCAAGGCGATCCCGGAGGCTATACATGAGTATTCAGTTTCATATTCAGCCTGATAGTGAAATTCCTGCCTCAACGCAGCTGTTTAATCAAATACGGTTTGCGATCGCATCCCGTCAATTTCCTCCGGGACACCGCCTCCCCAGCACTCGTCAGCTAGCAATGCAAACGGGACTGCACCGAAACACCATAAGTAAGGTATATCGTCAACTAGAAAAAATCGGGTTAGTCGAATCTCAAGCAGGTTCGGGTATTTACGTGCGCGCCCAAGGTAACGAAGGCGGCGGTAGACTCAAATCTCGCATTCTGGAACAATATCCCCAAGCCTACGAAATTGTACTGGAAAGCTTGGATAAACTGCTGGCAGAAGGTTGCTCGCTCAATCAAGCTAGGGAGTTATTTTTAAGCGAAATAGACTGGCGCTTGCGCTGTAGTGCGCGGGTAGTCGTCACGGCTCCTACCCAAGACATCGGCGTGGGAGAATTGATGGTGCAAGAACTAGAACAAGCGCTTCGCATACCCGTACAGTTGGTGGCGTTAGAGCAACTGAGTAGGTTTCTGGATCAAACCCAAGCCGGGACAGTGGTCACCAGTCGTTATTTTATCGGAGAAGCCGAAGCGATCGCATCTCCCAAGTCCGTGCGCGTCATCCCCGTAGACATCTACGACTACAGCATGGAGATTCAGCTAGTCAGAAGTATGCCCAAAGATAGTTGCGTTGGCTTAGTGAGTCTCAGTTCTGGTATCCTGCGGGCATCTGAAGTAATTATCCACAGTTTGCGGGGAGAAGACTTGCTCGTGATGACGGCGCAGTTACAGGATACCTACAAAATCAACGCGATGGTTCGCAGCGCCCACACCATTATCAGCGATCAAGCTAGTTTCTCCACGGTCAAAACGATTGTCGCCCAGGCGCGAGAAGATATTATCCGCCCTCCCAAACTGATCTGTTGCGAAAATTACATCGGTATCAAATCGATTAACCTACTCAAAAGGGAACTTGGGTTAGCTTAACCAGAAAATTTTAGATTGAAGATGTGCAGATTTCAGATTAAGATGGGCAACAGGCTCTAGTATTTTGCCGAACTGGTTTTGATCGGTTCGTAGTAGCATTTCAGCGCTGAAGCGCTACTAGGAACCCATAAAAATCAACTTGCTGGACTACTAGCTAAATCCAGAAAAAAAATCTCAAATCTCAAATCTAAAATCTTAAATTGTTATGAATGTTGAAATGCAACCCTCAATTGGTTTAAAAGAATCTATTGAGCAGCGTCGAGCTGCAAGAGCGTTTCGTCCAGATGTAATTCCGGAAGTAATTTTAGCAGAAATTCTGCGCTTGGGTATTCGCGCTCCCTCTGGGTATAACTTACAACCTTGGCGGTTTATTGTTCTGCGGCAGCAACAAAGTAAAGAAAAACTAAAAGCTTGTGCTTTCAATCAGCGTCAAGTTGGAGAAGCACCCGTGGTGTTGATTTGTTGTGGCGATCGCAGAGTTTCTACTCCAGAATACATCGAATCTGTCATCGAGTTGGGTAAAGATGCCAGTGCGATGAATGAAGCTTATGCAGATGTGATGCGTCAGCAGATACCAGGGTTATTTGAAAACAAACCCTGTTTTGATTCTATTGAAGCTTGGACAAATCGCCATACGATGTTAGCCGTAGCACATATTATGATTGTGGCGAAAAGTTTTGGTGTCGATAGTTGTCCGATGGAAGGATTTGTTAGCGCCCAGGTGAAAGAAGCTTTTAATATTCCAGAAGAAGTGGATGTTTGCTGTCTGCTTTGTTTGGGTTATGCAGCACAACCTTTCAAACAGTATGGCGGGCGTTTTGATGTCAAGCAAGTTTGTTACGGCGAGAGTTACGGAGAATTGTTTGAATTGTAGGGGAATGGCGCATGGGTGATGGAAAATTACTCCTTTCCCACCCGAAGAATTACTACTAACGCAAGTTGCTAGTTATAAACTTCGCCGTTGCTAATAGCTAATTGCTAATTGCTAATTGCTAATCTTGGATTTTTACCAATCTAGCCATTAACCATTAGCCATTAGCTGCTATGTATGAGATAACTAGCAACTTGAGTTACTATTTAACCGCGTTAGCGAATTAGACGCGAAAGAAGAAGAAGGAAGAAGTAGATAATCTTCTAGCACCGAAGGGAGTAAGTCCGCACCCAATTGCGATCGCTAGGTATTTTCGTTTTCCGGTTTCTTAGGAAACGAACATTCTACAGTAATCTTTAGATTGCTTTCTGCGGTGCCTTTTGTTACGTAGGGAATCCCCGTTTCGCCGCCAATTTTGATACCGAATTCTAGGGGAACTTTATCTACATTGGCATTAGCAATTTCTTTAAACGCATTCAGCGTGTAATTCGTGTAAGCCGTAATCGTTCCTTTAATTGCCTCAAATGATTTAATCGTTTGAGCATTTCCGCCTTTTCTAACCCTTCCTCGTTCCTCACTTGTATCGATAGGAACAGCGTTCACATCTTCCGTCGCTTCAACATATATAACCGTTCCGTCTTCTAACTCGATGGGAGTGAGTTGTGTCATAAAATTTTGTTTATTTATCTGGCGGTATCTATTATTTCACGGTTAGGCTATTAAGCAAACCGATCTGGATAACTTTTTTATACTTTGCTATGGTTCAAAATGCTGGAATTCCCTATCGGCAAGAGTTTCATCAATCCAAAATCTAAAATCTAAAATCTAAAATCATATGAGTCGGGATGCTTTGGTTGTTGGCATTAATACTTATGGGAACTTACCAAGGTTGGAAGCACCAGCAGAGGATGCGGAAGCGATCGCGCAACTACTAACCTCTTCTGGGGAGTTCCGGGTGAAACGGATACCAGAAGCTGTAACCGATAATACCATCCACGTCGGTCGCAAAACTAAGGTAACTCTCAAGGAATTGGAAGAGGCACTGGTACAATTGTTTCTCCCAGAAGGCAGGATGAGTCCAGATACAGCACTATTTTATTTTTCTGGACATGGACTGCGGAAAAATCGGGGAATTCAGGAAGGATTTTTGGCTACCAGCGATGTCAATCCTGACTTGAGTAATTGGGGACTCTCGTTGCAATGGTTACGTCGGTTACTGGAAGAAAGTCCGATTCCACAGCAAATAATTTGGCTAGATTGCTGTTACAGCGGCGAATTGCTGAACTTTGACGAAGCAAATCCGGGAGAAAAGGGAAAAGGACGAGATCGTTGTTTTATAGCAGCTTCCAGGGAATTCGAGGTGTCTTATCAAGACATCAGCGAACCTTACAGCGTCCTCACGAAAGCACTATTGCAAGGACTTGACCCCAAGCGCTGTCCAGATCGTTGGGTGACCAACTATACTTTGATTGATTTCCTGAATCAGCAGTTGAAAAGTGAAACCCAACGTCCGATTTTCACCAACTTTGGGCAAGAAATTAACCTGACTCGCCAGTGGGAAAAAGCAGCGCCAGTCGTAACAGTATCTCCCAATGCCATTTGTCCTTACAAGGGGTTGGCTTATTTTGACTGCAATGAAGAAGACCCGAAATATTTCTATGGACGGAGAGCGCTAACCGACCAGTTATTAGAAAAGGTGCGCCAGGGGAATTTTCTTGCAGTATTGGGAGCATCCGGGAGTGGCAAATCTTCGGTTGTCAGAGCGGGATTACTCCATCAACTCAAGCTGGGACGCAAGTTGTCAGGCAGCGGTCAATGGAAAATTTTGCCGGTCTTTAGACCCGGTGAGCATCCGCTCCAGAGTTTAGCAGAAGCATTTCCGGAACCAGGGTTATCAGTCGTTGACCGCGCCACCCAGCTGGCTAAGGCTGAGGAATTGATTGGGGTAGGCGCTGTGGGTTTAGGGCATCTGATTGCAGCGGCTGAAGCTAGTCGAGTCGTGCTGGTAGTCGATCAGTTTGAGGAAGCGTTTACCCTGTGTCGGGACAGCACGGAACGACAGCAGTTTTTTGAGTGCCTGCTGGGGGCGTTGGAGCGGACTGGCGATAAACTCTGCTTGGTGCTGGCGATGCGGGCGGATTTCTTTGGCAAGTGTGCTGAGCAGGAGTATGGGGGACTCGCCAGCAAAATTCAGGAGCATCTGGTGACAGTGACGCCGATGAGCCGGGAGGAGTTAGCGCAAGCCATTATCGAACCAGCGAAAAATGTGGGCTTGGCAGTAGAGCCTGAACTGGTTGACCAGATGATTGCGGATGTGGAAGACTCACCGGGAAGCTTGCCGTTGTTGCAATATACATTGACGGAACTTTGGCAACAGAGAACTGAGGAGCGGTTAACGGTTTCAGCCTATACCCATTTGGGTGGAGTGAAGGGTACGCTGCAAAAACGAGCCGATGAAGTTTATCAATCCCTTTCGCTAGAAGAGCAGCAGACAGCCAAGCGGATTTTCTTGGAACTGACACAGCTAGGCGAGGGAACGGAGGATACGCGCAGGCGGGTTTTGCAGCGGGATTTAGTGACCGAACAGCAATCGGAAGCGCTCGTAGACAGAACGATCCAGAAGTTGGCAGATGCCAAGTTAGTGGTTACCAGTAGCTTGATCGAAAAGGGGTCCCAATCGGGTCGAGTCGCAGTAGTGGATGTTGCCCATGAAGCCCTGATCCGTCATTGGTCGCGACTGCGGCAGTGGGTGAATGAAAATCGGGATGCCCTGAGAAAAAAGCGAAATATTGAACAAGATGCTCAAGAGTGGCTAGACAAAGGAAAATCTGGGGATTACCTACTGCGAGGAGCGAAATTAGCTGAGGCAGAGAATTTTCTCCAAGATTACTCTGATACCGTACCGCTATCGAGCCTTGCCAAAGAATTTGTCCAAGTTAGTCAAGCAGATCGCCGAAAAGTTCAGACATTCATAGGAAGTACGATCGCCTTTGTTCTAGCAGTCATTTTTTATATCGTAGGATTTGCCTTTTGGCAACAGCAGCAATCGAAAAAAACTATTGAAGCTGTCTTCCTCAGTACAGATCCAACAAAGATTGAGAGTGCCTTACCCGATTTCCTTAAAGAAGCGTGTAGTCTTAAAAATAAGGCGTATAAGTCCAAAAATGAAACAGATGTAGTTCAAGCACTCGCTTATTACCGAAAGCTCCGGGAAGTGACTGGCAAGCTGCGAACAAATCATCCGGAACGATATAAAAATCATGTGAAGGATAAAATAAACATTCCTGGTATCTGGGAAAAAGCTGAAAACTCTTTAGCGGAAATCATTGAAGAACACCGAATTCCGAAGCTCAAGGAATACCTGTTTAACAAGCATGAGCCTAAATTGGGAAAACTTGTACCCGATTCTAAACCAGAAACTTTTGAAAAGCAGTATACAGAAGGTGCGCTACAGACAACCTACTTAATTTTAAGGCGGGACTTTGGAGCAGGAGCGGATCTGAATGATGATAGGAAAATTGGCGACGAAATAGAAGCGGATATGATGCCTTGTGAAACCCTCAAAAGGATTGAAATGTTATGGCGTGAGGCTACCGCTGATCGCTGTGGCTGGTATGAGCAAAACTCTTACTATAAGGCTCCTAATTGCGACCAACTGGGTCAGGAAACTCTTACACTTTTGATATTTGATTCCCCGGCTCATTTTCCAGTCGAACGGCTTAAATTCTGCAAGATTCCTAACTGATTGAAAAGGATAAATATATGAAGAGGCAAAAAACTTTCAAGTTCACAGATCGCGCCATCTGGCTAATCCCTGCTGTAGCAGCCGTGCTGGTTCCTGTCTGTGTTTTAGTAACTGGCGTTAAAAGTTCCGCAGCCGATATTTTCGCGATTATCGACCAGATGCGTGGGACACCGAGGGTGATAAGGGACGGGATTGGTCGTTCCGAAGAAGCTAAAAAAGGAAAAACGATACTGAGGAGTTATGACGACATTCTGGTGGTTCCACCGGACGACAATAGCTGGGCTGACCTAGATTTCAGATATTCTAATAATCAGAAGACTGGATTTTATTTTACAGCTGGTCCTCACGCACAATGGGAGTCTCAATACAAATTTCCCTGTAGAGGTAATGCTGGTGAATTGCAAATTCAGTGGACATATGGAAACAACACTCAGCCATGTCAAAACGTGACAGTAAGAGCAACCAGCGATAGTTCCCCCGCTCAATCTCCACACCTACAAAATACATACACTGTTCAAGCTGCTAAAAATATTTTGAAGGCTAAAAACTCTAGTGAAATGACTGTTGAACCAGCTAGCGCTCAAGACACTAAAGTCAAAATCACTGATATTGGCAATGGCGAATTAAAAGTCACAGCCTCGACTGGAAATGTATTGGTTAATGGGATACCTTTACAACAAGGGGCAACAGGTATCTTTCCTCGTGACTTTGTTCCACCGCCTCGTGATTCTTCGCCAAGATAACTTTGACTGATTAAGACAGACTGCCAGACGCGGTGAAACGGGGACGCGCAGGATTATATTACCCTGCAAAGTTGCCTTGGGGGACTACTAACGCAAGTTGCTAGTTATGCAATATTGGTATTAGATCCCCCCAGCCCCCCTTAATAAGAGGGGAGAATCTCCCTTAAGCCCTCTTAAGCCCCCCAAGGCATTGGGGGTTTGGGGGGATCGGTTTTATAACTAGCAACTTGGGTTACTAGTTGAAAAAGAGCAATCTAGCCTGAATTTGGAAAATGCGATCGCCCTGATTTTATGCGGCACAAACTTAGTGCGATCGCCATACATTCGGTTGGTTTTATCGAAGGCGATCGCTCCTACAATAACCCCAATTGCTTTCGGACTTCTTCGCTGGAAAATCCTCCTTTACTTTTTTGTTGTCGCGATTGATTGATGATTTCTTGAAACCGAGGATTTTGGATCAAAGACACAGATTCCACATCTGCGATCGCCACTAACACAGCGATTGGCTTGCCTTCAAATCCTGCGATCGCTGGCTCTCTCCCCAAACTCTTTACATAATCTGCTAAAGATGCTTCAGCATCTGACTGCTGCCTAGCTAGGGATTTTTTAATTAAGCTCAGCGATTTAGCCTCTGTTTCTAATGGTAAAGTTTCTAGGTCAACAATTGGTGCTAGCAGTGCAACAGGAATTCCTTTTATACTGACAATCAGTGGCTCTCGACCCAAACTTTGAATATAGGTTCGCAGAGAGGCAGTTGCCTCTGTAATTTCAACTGACCTCATAGGTCAATTTCCTCCTTACCAATCCGAACATCTTAACCAATCTAGTTTTAGTTTGAGAGATGCGATTTGCTGGCAAAACAAATGCGATCGTTATTAATTATCAACTTACTTAAATCCTAATAAAATGTGTTATAATTAAGATAAATAGCCTTGATTAAAATCTATGAAAGCCGTTGAAGTCACAGGAACTATGGATGAAAAAGGGCAATTAACCCTCGACCATCCGATTGAAAAATTCCAGCCTAGTCGGGTGCGAATTATCGTGCTTATTCCTGAAGTAACAGAGTCAGCCGAAACCGCTCCTGATGATACTCCCATTGAAGAAGTAAAAGCAAGTCTCAGGAGAGCATTACAGCAAGCTAAATCTGGACAACGAATACCCCTGTCTGAAATGTGGGATGGAATAGATGTCGAATGAAACACCAGGCGTCCAAATCGATTTAACACCTGAGTATAAACGGAATTTACGTGAATTATCAAAAAAGTATTGTAATATCCGCGTCGATACTATACCAATTATTGAACAAATCCAAGGGGGTAAATTTATTGGCGAATGGCTGACGCCACGCTGACGCGATCGCATCCCTGGAATGGGTGAAGATTACTTTAAGGTGAGAGTCAAAAATAGCAACATCCAAAAAGGGAAAAGCGCCGGATATCGACTCATCTATCAAGTTGAGTCAGCGAATAGCGTACTTCTACTAACCATTTACTCTAAATCAGACCGAGAAGATATCACTCCTAATGAGATTATCAGTATCTTAGATGAGTTTGAACGGGATGAATAAATTACGTTTTACTCTGGGATTTTAATTCAGGCGATCGCTTGCTAATATTGATTTACAAACGGGACTTACCTATGACTACAGCAACTAAACCTAAGCTAACTCTAGACGAATTCCTCCAACTCCCAGAAACGAAACCTGCCTCAGAATTTATCAACGGAGAGATCGTTCAAAAACCTATGCCTCAAGGTGAACACAGCAGATTACAGGGTAAATTTTGCACGATTATTAACCAAATAACCGAAACGCGAAAAATTGCTTATGCCTTCCCAGAGTTGCGCTGTACATTTGGCGGTGAATCAATCGTTCCAGATATAGCAGTATTCCGATGGGAAAGAATTCCCCTTCTGCCATCTGGTAGAATTTCTAATCGGTTTGAAATTCATCCGGACTGGGCTATTGAAATTCTCTCCCCAGACCAAAGCCAAACCAAAGTGCTTGGTAAATTACTCCATTGTTCGCGAAATGGCACTGAGTTGGGTTGGTTGATGTATCCAGAAGAAGAAAGTATTTTGGCAGTATTTCCAGGTCAAAAAGTAGAGTTGTACAAAGGTGCAACTTTGTTGCCAATCCTGAATGGCATCGAGTTAGAATTGACGGTAGAAACAGTTTTTGGCTGGTTGAGTTTTAGTTAAATAAAGCGAAGCGATTGCTTGTTATAGCGAGCGAGTAAACAAGCGAACGCGCAAGTTTTTAATCAATAAAAACCTTCTTAATTAAAATCCGCATCACCTCACCAGGCTTTTTAGTTGATATCGGCGGACTCCACTCATTCACCTCTGCAAAACGTTTGACATGCAGTGAGTGAATTATTTTCACCACCCCTTTCGGCGAACCAACAACAATCATCCTGACAAATTCTCGCCCCGAATCCGGATCTGTACAAACTCGCATCTCAACAGATGCCGATACAGATTCACTGGTATCGACCAGAGTGTTTGTAGTCATTTTGGTTTTCCTAATTTGACTCAAAAGTAATATTCACTTTATCCGAATATCAGAATTTAGAAAATACCCACAAATCTGTGTATATGCAGATCTGCGAAGATTGACAGGATAATTAATTGCTGACAAAATTGGAGACATGGGAGCAGCAGGAAAAGCCCTTAAACAAGTATTAGAAACCCACGCCATAAGCCAGAACAAACTGGCGAATGTACTGGGAGTTAAACCTTTTGTTGTTTACCGCTGGTATTATGAAAAGATAGACCCTAGAGCAGAAACAGCAAAAGAGATTGCCAAAGCACTTGGAACCATAGAACCAGCTGCGGCCAAAGAATTTGCCAAGCTGTATATGGGAGAATTCCTAGAAGACTAAGACCAGACCTAGAACACTCTGACACCATCACAGACATGGGAAAAGTAGGAAAAGCCCTCAGACAGGTGTTAGAGACTTACGGCATCACTCAAAAAAAGTTAGCAGTAACGCTGGGAGTCAAACCTTCCGTTGTTTTCCGCTGGTATCACGAACAAACAGACCCCAGCGGCGAAACCATTGCAGATATTGCCAATGCACTCCAACAAATCGATCCCGCTGCTGCCAAAGAATTTGTCAGGTTGTACTTGGGGAAATTCCTAGAAGACCAAGACCAAACCTAGATTCTCTCGTTCCAGCTTCCAGCCTGGGAACGATAATAGACTTCTTGCAAAGGTCGAAAGAGTTATAACCCCTTTTAACCGGCTTTGTAGGGGCACGGCGTAGAATAATTTTAATTTTATACCAAAGGTTGTCTAATGCCGGGCCCCGAAAGCCCCCAAAATCCCAGAAACCTGGTTTCTTCAAGAAACCGGGTTTCTCAAACCCAATCTCTTGTGGGGTAGGCGTCCCGCCTGCCCTATTTCACAGCAATTTGACAATTAACTCCGTTCCCCGTAGCAGATTATCTACTTCTTCCTTCTTCTTCCTTCGTGTCCTTTGCGTCTTCGCGGTTCAATAATAATTCTTGCCTCGCGGGACGACCCAAACACGAGGCAGGAGTCTCCAAAGCAGCCATTCCCTGGCTCTAGCCAGGGAATGAGAATAGACTTCTTGCAAAGGTCGAAAGAGTTGCAACCCCTTTTAACCGGCTTTGTAGGGGCACGGCGTAGAATAATTTTTAGCTTATACCAAAGGTTGTCTAATGCCGTGCCCCGAAAGCCCCCAAAATCCCAGAAACCTGGTTTCTTCAAGAAACCGGGTTTCTCAAACCCAATCTCTTGTGGGGTAGGCGTCCCGCCTGCCCTATTTCACGACAAAGTGACAATTCACACCCAAAAACTCCTGCACGCGCTTTAAATAAGTCTCTGCATCTTCTAACATGGGAAAATGAGCCGTATTGCGAATCAGGGCATACTCTACCCGCTCGTTCAATTCCGCCGCCTGACGCCCCATAACAGCAGGAATAATCTGATCGTATTCCCCAGACACTATCAGGGTGGGAACGGTTATCTGAGCAAACTCTTGGGGCATTACTTCCGCCGCCTGCTTGCTTACAGAAGTAAAAATCGTACCCAAAGCCGCATCGTAATCTGCTAGTAAAAAATCTTCTAAAAAAGCCTTACTGATAACGCTGGGTAACGGGCGATGTAAAAATCGTGCCATGAAAAACTTATCTGCAAAGGGAATTTTCTGCAACCAGCGGGGGCGGAATTTTACCACATAACCGCCAAATTTATGAAACGCTGCAAATGCTTTTTCGTCGTATTCAAAAATGCCGCTGCACGTTAAAATTGCCCGTTCGACTTTTTCTGGATATCGGTTAATAAAAAAAGTTGCCACCGATGCGCCCATTGAATGGGCATTGATGTAAACTCGGTTTAAATTTAACTTATCTAAAAGCGCGGCTAAATCGTCAGCAAAGCTTTCTAGTTCGTAAGTTAATTCAGCCGCTGTTTTGGGCGTATCTTTTACTAATTGGGATTCTGCTTGAGTAACGCTTTCTGTGTCTGAGATCGTGCGCGTTTCCCCGTTTCCCTGCGTACTCCGCCCAAAACCGCGCATATCGTACAGCAGACAATCAAACCAATTTACCAGTGCTTTCGCCGTACTTTCCCAGTAACGCGCCGACCCACCCCATCCGTGGACAAATACCATTACTGGTTTCGCTTCAGTCTGATTTTCTGAGCGAATCCACTCGTAATAATGATCGACACCGCGAACAGAAATATAGGGCATTGTCTGCTAATGGCTAATCGGTAATCGCTAATGGGTAATCGATAAACCTAACCAATGACCAATTACCCATTACCAATTACCAGTTTACGCAGATTCTGGTTTAGGCAGGGAGGAAGGATGTACCAATAGTTCTGCAGTTGAACGCTTCTCGACCATTTCTTTGGTAATGGTACAGCGCGTCACGTCTTTACGAGAGGGCAACTCGTACATCACCTCGAGCATTAACTCTTCGACAATGCCCCGCAGCGCCCTGGCGCCGGTTTTGCGGCGGTAGGCTTCTTGCGCGATCGCTCGCACTGCATCTGGTTTAAACTCTAGGTTGACGTTATCCATCTTCAGCAGTTTTTGATACTGCTTCACCAGCGCATTTCGAGGTTGGGTCAATATCTCGGTCAAGCTTTCCTCATCCAGCGGATCTACCACAGCCATTACCGGAATCCGGCCTATAAACTCTGGAATCATGCCAAATTTTACCAGGTCGTCCGGTTCTACCTGTTTCAGTACGTCTGCCGTCCGCTTTTCTTTTGACTGCCCTTCACCTGGCTGAATAAAGCCTATTGACTTTTTGCCCGCTCTCTGCTCTATTACCTTTTCCAGACCTACAAACGCCCCTCCGCAAATAAACAGTATGTTACTCGTGTCAATTTGGATACAGTCTTGATACGGATGCTTGCGTCCGCCTTGGGGGGGTACGTTCGCCACCGTCCCCTCTAACATTTTCAACAGCGCTTGCTGCACGCCCTCGCCTGAGACGTCGCGCGTAATCGATGGATTTTCGCTCTTGCGGGCGATTTTATCGATTTCGTCGATATAGATGATGCCTCGCTGAGCTTCTTCTACGTCAAAGTCGGAGACTTGGAGCAGTCGCAGCAAGATATTTTCCACATCTTCTCCGACGTATCCGGCTTCGGTTAGGGTGGTAGCATCGGCTACCGCGAACGGCACATCCAGCAGCTTCGCCAAGGTTTGAGCCAAAAGCGTTTTGCCGCATCCGGTTGGCCCCATGAGCAGGATATTCGACTTTTGTAGCTCTACCACTTCATCTGGGCCGACTTTGCCGCTGTTTTTGGCTTGGACGAAACTCAGGCGCTTATAGTGGTTGTAAACTGCGACTGAGAGTACTTTTTTCGCTTCCTCCTGACCGATTACGTGTTCGTCTAAATATTTTTTTATTTCTCTGGGTTTGGGTATTTGATGCAGCGAGATGTTAGCCGACCGAGTGCGACGCTTTTGGGGTTGTTCTGGTCTAGGATTTGGTTGAGGAGCTTGAGGACTGGTATCCAGCAGCTCCTCGTCTAAAATTTCGTTACACAGGTCAACGCATTCATCGCAAATGTAGACTCCCGGACCGGCAATTAATTTGCGAACCTGTTCTTGGGATTTGCCGCAAAAGGAACATTTTAGATGGGAGTCGTATTTGGACATAATTGCCTCTTATCCTACTGGGGTAACAGCCTTGCCTGAGTTGGGAAAGTTTTGCCTGGAAATAACCTGATCGATCAGACCGTAGTTTTTGGCTTCTTCAGCTGACATGAAGAAATCGCGCTCGGTATCTGCTTCTATTCTCTCTAGGGGCTGACCCGTGTGAGAAGCCAGCAACTCGTTCAGCTTACGTTTATGATAGAGAATTTCTTTGGCTTGAATCTCGATGTCAACTGCCTGACCTTGCGCGCCCCCTAAGGGTTGGTGGATCATAATCCGAGAACTCGGTAGCGACATGCGCTTTCCTTTTGCTCCTCCTGACAGGAGAAACGCTCCCATACTCGCAGCTAAACCATAACAGATGGTAACAACATCCGGGCGGATTTGTTGCATGGTGTCATAAATCGCCATACCCGCCGTTACCGATCCGCCTGGGGAGTTGATATACAGTTGGATGTCTTTTTCTGGGTCTTCAGCGTCCAAAAACAGCATTTGAGCTACCAGTGAGTCGGATACTTCATCGTCTACTGGCGTGCCCATAAATACAATGCGCTCCCGCAACAGGCGCGAGTAGATGTCAAATGCCCTTTCACCCATCCCCGATTGTTCTACCACCATTGGGATAACGTTGCTGGGGATGCTTGAGTAAACCTCTAGGGTTTTTTGACTAATCGGAGAGTAATTGGCAGATTTGGATACAAGCATATTACCTATTTGGGTGGATGCCCGATGGCACTTCGACCAAAACCCGAAACTTTTTGTAGAACACGACACAACTATCTCTTTTATAGCCAAATTCCGGTGTTTTTGGCTATTGCGATCCCTGCTCTCTCCAGAAAAGCTGGTTGTTGTTTTGTTCGTCTTTACCCACAACCCCAGGCAATTTACCTGGGGATTTGACTAACATAGAAACCCTATTCGCTTACTGCGGCTTCGGTTTCGGGTTCTGGTGTTGGTGCTGCTTCAGCAGGTGGGTTTTCGGCTGGCTCTTCTGGGGTAGTTTCTGACTCGCTGGCACTCAAAGAGCCTTCTGGCACGAGTTCGAGGGTAGAATGTTCTTCCAGCCACTTGATGATTTTTTCTTTCAGCAGGTCTTCTTCCACATAGGCGCGTAGCCTTTCTGGGTCGATGTCGCGCTCCTGATACTGCTCGATTAGCTCTTTCACCTTGGTTTCTACCGCAGCAGGTTCGACTGAGATCGATTCGCGTTTGGCGACTTCTCCCAATGCCATAGTGCGCTTAATCCGCTCGATGGCTTCCGGACGACTGCGTTCCCTCAACTGCGGTATCGTTTCCTGGGTAAACAGCTTCTTGATATCAAATCCCTGATTGCTCATCTGCATTGCCGTTTGGGTCAGCATGGCGTCAATTTCTTGCTCTAGCAGCGTTGCAGGCAGGTCTACTTCTACATGTTTAACCAGTTCATCGAGTATGGCTTGCTCTTTGTTCGTTGCCGTTCTTTTTTCCGCTTGCTCCTTAAATCTTGTTTCCAGGTTGGCGCGCAATTCCTCTAAGGTTTGCATATCGCTGATTTCTTGAGCAAAGTCGTCGTTAAGTTCGGGTAACTCTTTTTCTTTGATTTCCTTGAGCGTGATGGTGAAAATCGCTGGCTTTCCTTCTAAGCTTTTTTCTGCATAGGTTTCCGGGAACGTCACCGCAATTTCTTTGGTTTCCCCTGGCGTCATCCCCACAATGCCATCGACAAATCCTCCTATAAAGCGTCCTTCTGCTAACTCTACTTGAAAGTCAGTCGCCGAGCCGCCTGGTATTTCTGGCGGCGAGGATGATTCTTCTTCCCCTTCGGTTACCAGTCGTCCGGTAAAATCAACCACAGCGATATCCCCCATCTGCGCGGGGCGTCCTTCTACTGGCACTAACGTCGCTTGTTCTTTCCGCCTGTCTTCCAGGAATTTATCCACCGATGCCTGGTCGTATTTTCCTTCTTCTACTTTTAAAGTCCAGCCGGTGTAATCGGACAGGTGCGCTTCTGGCTGTACGTCAACGGCGGCGGAGAAGGTGAGCGGTTTTCCTGGTTCGTACTGACCGATCAATTCTTCAAAATTCGAGCGCAGCTGGTAGTTGCCAATGGCGGCGATCGCTTCTTGTTTGAGGGCTTGTTTTACCCCATCTTGAATCAACTCTTCCAAAGCAGTGGCTTTGAGGCGGATTGATCCGAAGCGCTGGAGCAGGACTTGGCGAGGAACTTTCCCCTTGCGGAACCCAGGAATGTTTGCGTTGCGGGTCAGGTCTTGAAATACCTGATCGTATGCCTTTTTGGACATTTCTGGCGTAATTTCTATTTCCAGGCCAATCTGGCTCTTGGGAAGCTTTTCCTGGGTTACTTTCATACTCGATCTCTATTTTCCTCGCGGTTCTTGATACTATGCTTGCTTGACCAGGCATCATCCAACTGTGGCGTTACTCGCTTGGGCGAATCCAGCAACAAATGTCTGACCCCGTGATATGCTGGTGCAAGCTACCCGTGCAGGTAAGGTGTCTGGCAACAACGGATCGGCGGATAGTCGCCAGCCCTCAGCACGCAGAAACGGGAACGCATACATGTCCCTTTCGTTTCCGCCTTCTGATAATAGTACATTTAGTCAGCACCCCGCTTTCAAGAGACGGGGCATCATGCCTCAAATCTTTAGGTAAGTGAAGGTGCTAACCAGCCATAGTCCCGGCAACGGGGAAACGAAGTTATCGGCAAGGGTTAAAGACCTACCAGGGAATGGGTAGCTAGTTCGCAAGCTCATAGAACTCTTGGGTTAAACAGTTTTACTCGGGGTAAGACGGTGCTTGTGAGATACTACCGAACGATAACAATGGCCTTGCTAACTTTACTACCTTTAGGTAAGTTTGCTGCACTCCCGTTATTTTTTAGGTGGACAGGCCGCGTGTTTTAATTTGGAGTTGGGATTTGAGTCAAATTTTAGTTTTAAGTACTTTACTTGTATTCAATTTATCTGAAATATGCGTAATGCATTGGATCCAACAGATTAAACGCAAGTTTATATTATTAAAAAAATAAACAAACATCGTTAACACTTCTGACCCTAAAATTGGGTTCGCTGTTGTTAAGTGCAACTTTTATTTAAGTGGAGGAAATAAGTTTGTCAGAATCTTATAAAGTGGCGATTTTAGGAGCGACGGGAGCCGTCGGCACCGAGTTACTGGAATTATTAGAAAGTCGCGACTTTCCGGTGTCGGAGTTAAAGCTGTTGGCTTCACCGCGTTCGGCGGGACGGACAATGCCGTTTAAGGGCGAAAACCTACCAGTAGAAGTGCTGGATGAAAATTCTTTTCAGGGTGTAGATATCGTCCTGGCTTCGGCGGGAGGGTCAACGTCTAAAGCTTGGGCATCAAAAGCCGTGGCAGCGGGTGCGGTAGTAATTGATAATTCCAGTGCATTTCGCATGGATGCTTCTGTTCCCCTAGTGATTCCAGAGGTAAATCCCGAAGCTGCGTCTACCCATCGGGGGATTATTGCCAATCCCAACTGCACGACAATTTTAATGGCAGTGGCAGTATGGCCCCTGCATCAAGTACAGCCGGTGCAACGCCTGGTAGCGGCGACGTACCAATCTGCCAGCGGTGCGGGTGCTAGAGCAATGGAGGAAGTGAAACAGCAAGCGACGGCTATTTTGCAAGGCGAGACACCAAAAGCGGAAATATTTCCCTACCCGTTGGCGTTTAATTTGTTCCCCCATAACTCCAAGTTGACTGAGTTGGGGTATTGTGAGGAAGAGATGAAAATGGTCAACGAAACGCGCAAGATTTTTGGCGACTCCCAGATCCGAATTACGGCAACCTGCGTTCGGGTTCCCGTACTGCGCGCCCACTCGGAAGCGATTAATCTAGAATTTAAGCAACCTTTTCCCGTGGAACAAGCCAGGGAAATCCTCAGTCAAGCACCCGGTGTTAAGTTGGTGGAAGATTGGCAAGCTAATTATTTTCCCATGCCGTTTGAAGCCAGCGGTCGCGATGAAGTATTGGTGGGGCGCATTCGTCAGGATATCTCTCATACCTGTGGTTTGGAACTTTGGCTGAGTGGCGACCAAATTCGCAAAGGTGCGGCTTTAAATGCCGTACAAATTGCCGAGTTGCTAGTCTCTAAAAATCAGGTTCGACCAACAGCAGCCGTTACAAGTTAAATATTCGCTTAGTGTCAATCGTTGGCAGTCATTGGTGAGAGGGATAACCCATGACCAATTACCGATTACCAATGACCCAATTCAGGAGTGAGGAAAAAAGTGTGGTAAGTTTTGGACGAGCGATTACCGCGATGATTACGCCGTTTAAGGAAGACGGCAGCGTCAATTATGCAGTAGCCGAAAAGCTAGCAGCTTATTTGGCTGAAAACGGGTCAGATGGGATTGTGGTTTGCGGAACGACTGGGGAATCTCCATCTCTGACTTGGGATGAAGAATACGAGCTATTTCAGGTAGTTAAAAACGCAGTAAACGGAAAAGCTCTTGTTATCGCAGGAACGGGGTCTAATTCGACCACCGAAGCGATCGCAGCGACGCAAAAAGCCGCTAAAATAGGATTAGATGGGTCGCTGCAAGTAGTTCCCTACTACAACAAGCCGCCTCAAGAAGGATTGTACCGGCATTTTCAGGCGATCGCTCAAGCCAGCCCCGATTTGCCGATCATGCTCTACAACATACCGGGTCGCACCGGACAAAATATGCTCCCAGAAACGGTGGCTCGGTTAGCAGAAATTCCCAATATTGTTGCCATTAAAGAAGCGAGTGGTAACCTGGATCAGGCAAGTCAAATTCGCTGTCTAACACCCCCTGATTTTCAGATATATTCTGGGGATGATTCTCTGACGCTACCGCTGCTATCCATCGGCGGGACGGGCGTAGTTAGCGTAGCGAGTCATCTGGTAGGGCCGCAGCTGCAAACGATGATCCAAGCCTTTGAAGCTGGTAAAATTAAAGAAGCTACTCAAATTCACTTACAACTTTTCCCCCTGTTTAAAGCACTGTTTGCGACCACAAATCCCATTCCAGTTAAGGCGGCTTTGAAACTGCAAGGGTGGGATGTCGGCAGCACTCGTTCTCCCCTTTGCGACCCAACAGATGAAATTACACAAAATTTGAAAAATGTGTTAGAAAAACTTTCATTGCTATAATCTATTGCATATTGATGCTAGGTTTTTATAAGCCTAAATAATCCGAAAATTTTAGATTTAGGCAAGTTTTAATAGCAATTAGCGACTGGGAAGTGTCGGCGTCGCTAATTGTCAGATTATATTGGCTCAAATTAGTAAAATAGCTGTTACTAAAAAACCAAATTCTCTCGAAACCTCATACCTAACAAAGGATGGCAATGACTACAAACGAATCAAAACCCGCTCTCAAAATTATTCCTCTAGGAGGCTTGCACGAAATCGGCAAGAATACATGCGTGTTTGAAATTAACGATGAAATCGTTATTTTAGACGCAGGACTGGCTTTTCCCAGCGATGGGATGCACGGGGTTAATATTGTCTTGCCAGATACGACCTATCTGCGGGAAAATCAGCACAAAATTAAGGGCATGATCGTCACCCACGGTCACGAAGACCATATCGGCGGCATTCCCTATCACCTGAAACAATTTGATATTCCGGTTATCTATGGCCCGCGTCTGGCAATGGCCTTACTGCATGGGAAACTAGAAGAAGCCGGAGTTGCCAATCGCACGGAATTGAGAACGGTTCTCCCTCGCGATATCGTGCGAATCGGAAATTCATTTTTTGTGGAATTTATCCGCAATACCCACTCAATTGCCGATAGTTTTACCGTTGCGTTACATACCCCCGTTGGCGTGGTGATTCACACGGGTGACTTTAAAATCGACCACACTCCCGTGGATGGAGAATTCTTTGATTTGCAGAAACTGGCAGACCACGGGGAAAAAGGCGTTCTGTGTTTAATTAGCGATTCGACTAACTCGGAAGTTCCCGGTCAAACGCCTTCGGAAAGATCTGTTTATCCCAATTTGGATCGGATTTTCTCCCAAGCAACGGGACGCTTGATGGTGACGACTTTCGCTTCTTCAGTCCACCGGATTAACATGATTTTGGATTTGGCGAAGAAGCACAACCGCATTGTATCTGTCGTCGGTCGTTCGATGCTGAACGTGATTGCCCATTCGCGCAATTTGGGTTATATCAAGTGCGAAGATAGTCTGCTGCAACCTTGGAATGTGGCGCGCAACATGGCAGATGAAAAAGTTTTAATCTTGACAACGGGTTCTCAAGGGGAACCCCTGGCGGCTTTAACTCGCATTGCCAATCAAGAACATCCCCACATTAAAATCAAGCAGGGAGATACGGTAGTATTTTCGGCTAACCCAATTCCGGGGAATACGATCGCCGTGGTCAATACGATTGATAAACTGATGATCCAAGGCGCTAACGTGGTCTACGGTCGGGAAAAAGGGATTCACGTTTCCGGTCACGGGTGTCAGGAAGACCAAAAGCTGATGATAGCTCTGACTCGCCCCAAATTCTTCTTACCCGTCCACGGGGAACACCGGATGTTAGTAAAACACGCCCAAACGGCTCAAAGTATGGGCATTCCGGCGGAAAATATGGTGATTGTGGACAATGGCGACATAGTCGAGTTGTCGGAAGATAGCATCGCCATCGCGGGTAAGGTTCCTTCTGGGATTCAGTTGGTGGATAACGCGGGAGTTGTCCACGATAATGTTCTCAAGGAACGCCAGCAATTGGCAGAAGATGGCGTGGTCACCGTCGCAGCTGCTATAGATTGGGAAGGTCAGCTGGTTGCTAAACCCGAAGTGCATTTGCGCGGTGTGGTGACTTCGGTCGAGCGAAGTCTATTACAAAAGCTAGCCCAAACGACAATAGCAGATATTTTGCGCGATCGCTGGACTGAATTCGCCCGCAGCTTCGATACTGAAGAGTTAGACGTTGATTGGGTAGGCTTGCAAGAGCATATCGAACAGGCGCTACAGCGTTTAGTTCGTCGCGAACTTCAAAGTCGTCCCTTACTCGTCTTCTTGATGCAAACGCCGGAAGCACCCCCGGTTAAAGTTACCGGACGCCGCCGACGCGCCACCGCTAGAGTTGCATCTTAAAGAGGACAAGGGAGAGTGGGAGACGCGGGGACGCGGAGAGATCTTGTAATATTCCCCGCGTCCCCGCGTCTTTGCTTCCCCCTGTCTTCTTAGTCAAACCCGCTGCAACAGATGGGGGTGAGTTGATCGGGACAAGGGAGAGTGGGAGACGCGGGGACGCGGAGAGATCTTGTAATATTCCCCGCGTCCCCGCGTCTTTGCTTCCCCCTGTCTTCTTAGTCAAACCCCCTGTATAGTCGGTTATTTCACCCAATTCCCCTGGTTTTCTCTCCGCCGCTACATCTGCCAAAATGGCTCAATCCTTTCGAGGAACTTGCTAGAATTGCCACATGTCCCTATACTTAGGCTTGCACTCAACAAAATTCCGTAAAACCACGCAAGCTAAAATGCGGGATTTTGGTCACGATGACATTGTTGCCTCAAGGTAGAGGCGACGAATCAATCCTGAGTGGGAAGCCCGAACGCTTTTCCCGGTTCAAAAATAGGCCAAACGGCAGTACCCATCCGGTAAAGCCATCTGTGATGCTGTAGATAACCACCAGAGGAACGCACTCCACTGATGGGAACACTAGGAGACAAAAAATGACGAAGCTAACTTATTCTAGCATAGAAAATCCGAACTTGACAAGCTGGGTGTGGATTGCCCCAGCAAAGAATACCGCCAAGACGAATCAGCAGGGTTATAGTTCAAAGAAACGCTTCGATTTGCTGCAACCGCTGCGGCAAATGCTGGAGCGAGTGGAGGTGCGCGATCGGGAATTGGCTCACCGCTTATGCGAAATGATTCCATCTCAGTGTCCGTTCGAGCAGGACGTTAAACTGTTTGGTCGTACATTATTTCACATTCCGCCCATGTGTAAGCTAAACCCGCTCTACGAAGAAGTTGTGGCGCTGCGTTTCCGGGCGTTGTGCTATCTGGCAGATGAATGCGGCGAGGACGTGAGTTGCTACTGCTAGGAACTAGCGGAATAATTTTTCCAAGTCGAGTTGGCTTCCCACTCAAAGGCTATTTCGGCTGGATGTAGAAAACTAATTGATCAAGAGCGCGATCGCTGCTAAATTTTATCCTAAATCCGCTTGCCCTTTTATGCCTAACGACTCAAGTCGCGGCTAGACAAACAAAGACCGCCTGCGCGGTCTATCAGAATAAAATCAATCCGGATTTGGTGTTACTAATCGAATGCAGCGTCAAGAACAATTTTTCAGATGCTTTCTGAGGGATTTTAGTAGCTTTAAGGTTAGCGCTAACAAACTTGTGCTGCTAATATTTGGAAGAGAAAGCGATCGCAGACTGCTATTCAACGGCTGATTCTGGAGCAACTGAGTCAAAAGCTCAGTTTAAATGTAGCATGAATGCATTAGTTCGTTTCAATTACTAATGCAGAAAGCTTGTTGCATCGATGGTTTGAAACTTGTTAATTTAAGCTTGCTCGAACTGCGGCGTTGCCTGACGCACCCATGAACAGCTAGCTAGTTCGTCAAGCAAAAAACATGAGCGACAAAATAGAACGCAGGCTAATTCTTTTAATTGCTCGACTGGTTGAGTATCTGCAAAACAAGCTCATAACCTACAAGCATCAAGAAATCAAGCATCAACTCAAATTCTGCGGTAGGGGAGTTCGATTTAAGCGAGAAATTAGAATAAAGTACCCACAGAACATTAATAGAATCAAGGACATAGCCCTCAAATAATTTATGCTCGGATCGCTCACAATGTCGTCGGTCTCATTCCCAGAACTATTTCCCACTATCCGCCACCGTTTTTACATACTGTTTAACCGCAATTATAACGCTGAAAACAGTCTCACCATCTCGTACATCTTTTTCAATTATAGCGCGCCTGACTAATGATTGGATAGCCTTGAATAATTCAGCGCGCGGTACTTGAGATTTATCTAACAGTTGGCGAAGGGAAACGGGTGTGTTTTCCTTGTTAAAAAGAGCGATCGCCTGTTTTTCTATCTCGGACAACCTCTGATAATGCTGCTGCAAAATCAGCGTCAATTCATCGCATAAAAACACTGGTTCATAGCTCAAATATTGAGATACTCTACCGCTAAATAAGTTGTTGGTTTGAGCAACTAATTTTAACCAGAGGGGATTACCTTGATACAGGTTAATCAATTCTGACCATTGCTCCTCATCCAATAAACCCTTTTCTCTCAGAAGTTCTGTTGCTGCTTCACCTAAACCAGTTAACTGTAATAAACAGACTGCTGAATTATCGTCGGTGAATGTGAGGATGTCTAAAGGGGGTTCCCAACTATTGAGGATTAAGCAGCTGTTGTGGGGGATTTCGCCGATGAGTTTAAATAAGGTTCCGTAGTTTTCATATCCGGGTTTATAATAGCCTGCAAGTTGCCCGCTGCTGAGAATTTGCTGCACGTCATCTAAGATGATGAGACAGCGATAGTCGCGCAATAATTCTATCAGCATTGAAAGCTGAGAATCCGTGTTAGCGGGGAGGTTAATTTCTGGTTGATTCGAGAGAAATTGAATCAGGTTTTTGAGGGTTGTTTCCAGGGGTGGGGAAGTGCGGAGACTCCGCCAGATGATGCAATCAAATTGACTTTGAATTTGCCGGATGACGTGGCGGACGATCGCGCTTTTTCCTATTCCTCTCATGCCTGAGATGGCGACTAAACGGCAGTGTTGGTGTGCGATCGCACTTTGGAGGATGCTCAAAGGAGAGGGGGTGCGATCGTAGAAGGTTTTGATATCAGGTGCATCTCTTAAATCAAATCGCGGTTTTTGTTGGGTGTCACCTCTGTCTGAAGTTTGTGTATTGGGTGAGTGTTGTCTGACTCCTGGGGTATGTCTTGCCTCTCCGCAGAAGGTATTGATGTTACCAACATTTACAACGTCATTGAAATTGGCAACGTTACAACTTTGATACCTTTCCATTGTTGCTCTAAAGTTAGTCTTTTTAAGATTTTTATCAGTTATTGTTTCTGAGAATAGCCTGAATAATTTTGATGCTACTTTCTTAACGTGAGTCTCGCTACAGTTGCAAGCTTTTGCTATCTCCAAGTATTTTTTTCGTTCCCAAATCCCCCTGTAGCCTTTTGAATGTCGTCAAGATATTTTCCTGTCTTGTTCAGCGCTAGTTCATCTGCTAATTTTAAGACTTCTTGAACATCCATAGGCTGCGGCGAGGTATAATTTTTTACCATTCTCCTACTTTTTCCTACTTTTTGCCACCTTATGGAACTGAATCCTGTGCTTAATTATTTTATTGCCGAGCATAATAAAATCAAAATTAGATACCAAAAGATACCTTTTAGAATGGGCAAAAATCTAAATTATAAATATAACTGTATAAAAGGAATAAAATGTGAGAGATATGTTGAGATCATCTTGCCTAACTGCACTAATGTCTTCCGTAGTCTGCGCTTTAGTAGCAACTAGCGCGATTGGAGAAGCTGCTTTCGCAACCCCACTACTACCAGGACAAAGACGAGTAACCTACAAGATTTCTGACATAAACCAGTTTGATGCAGACGGCTTTTGTAGGGATCGGTAGGGAAGAAATACATCTGCTCGTCTGGAGCGTCAAAATGACGTTGTTATCTGTGGATCGCGGCAATCTACTATACAAACTCAAACGGGTGTGGGAGCGGGAAAAGATGGAGCAACTGTTACAACAAATATGACAATAAATAACCCTGAGTGGAGAGAGAATCGTCATCATCTCAATGAGGTTTGTGACTATAAGCATCCAACCTACGGTACTTGGGTTGGGGATGGGGGACATTCTTGTTACGATAGCTACCGGACATGGTAGACTCAATATCCACCATGTGGGTTGGCTGAAAGGTTGACAAAAAAATTAGGGGGAAAAGGCGATTTTGCAAAACAGGTTCGCCGTCCCTCAATCCAATTTCCAAACTCGCAATTGCTTTGTCATATCATGTCCGTTGAATCACCCGTAATAAAACCTCACCGCGTTGCTGCGTAGGGACACGGCAGGATAGAAATCTCGGAAAAACAGATAACGTTAATGATGCCGTGTCCCTACTCCTAATTAAGGGTAATCGACCGGACATTATATCAGATGTTGGCGGATTTGATCTCCAGTCGAGTCTGTACCATCGGTCGTTCTAATGGGGACGCAGAGAAAAAGAAGAAAGAAAAGTAATTTCGATGCTAAAGGATTCGATCTAACAATATCTTTGGCATCTGTTACAGATTGTTTGGTAAAAACCACCCATACTAAAATCTCCTTTCAAACTCAATTACTGCTCTTGTATCGCCAGAAAAATCAGTGGAACCGCGTAAGAGAAACTCGTTATTAATTCGATAGCGCAAGTTGAATTGAGTCGGCTGATTGCTGGTTAAAATCCTCAACACCGAAGCGGATAAATTATTAGTAATATCAATCCCAGCTTCTGCTGCTAAACCTAGCGTTGAGTTACTTTGGTCGCGACCGCGTTCGGAAGTAATCGCTGTGGGAAATATCCGCAATTCACTTAAACCGATAGCTTGACCAATTGAACTAATTGTGCTTTGAAGACCGGGCAATATGACCGATCCGGCTAAGTTAGCAAGTCCCAAACTACTTTCGGTTCCCTGTCCCAAAGTTTGGATAAATCCACCACCAATTAAGGATACAATTTCCTCACGGGTGCGCTGTGGATTGCTGGTTAATTCCAGGTTATCAGTAATTTGACTCGCGGGGCCAATAATTGTGGCTTGAATGCGAACCGTCCGCAATGCACCGGCGTCGGTAGAAAGGTCGTCGCTAATTTCTGAGGCGACGTTGGTAGAGGGAAGGCGACTGCGGGTGACTTCTGGAACGGTAGTTGTTAACCGCACATTCAGCAGCGGATCGAGTTTTCTGTCGGGGGTAAATTCAGCGGTATTATTGTAACCTCGTGCTAGGTTAAATTGGGCGGCAAATAGATTGACTTGACCGCTTTCTAGTCGGATGATACCGTCAGGTTGAATGTTGTTTAAAGAGCCATTTATTGTTAGATTACCTCTGGCTTGGAAGCTGAGAATCGGAGGTTGGGCGACTGCTACACCCCGCCCTAAAGTTAACAGTAAATTATTGAATTCTGGGATAATATTGCCCTCGCCACCCGTACCGCCTCCACCCGCAGCAGGCGTACTCCCATCCCCAGCTTGGGACAAAAACACCCTACCATTGGTTAGTTCGACGCTGCCGCCAATTGTGGGAGGGTTATCGGGGTTTAACGCCGTGCCGGTAATTGCCACATTACCATTTGCCTGACCTTGGTACAGCCCTCTGAGATTGAGCGCCAGTTGGTTTAAAGTGACGGTAAGTGGATTTGCTGCATCGGGGTCGTTACGCGAAAGCGGACTGGTAATTGGTAGAACTCCCCCTAGGACTACTTGTCCTTGACTATACTGACCTTGTAGGGGTTCTTGAGGAGAGATGATGATGCGATCGCGTTCAAATCGCACCGTCCCCGTCACGTTTGTTAGCGGTTGCCCTTGCAGCAGTTGCGCGCGCAAGGTAGCATTTTGTACCGTCGCAAACCCTGTAAGTACGGGTTGTTGCAGGGTTCCTCCCACTTGCAGTTGTAGTTGTCCGACACCGGATACCCACTCGACTTGTCTTCGGGTGAATAAATTTAATAATGCCAAGCCTTCATTTTGCAAGCTTACGTCTAAGGTGATGCGATCGCTATCCGGTTTAACCGCAGCAAAAGGCAATTCGTAAGGCACGCTACCTCTAATATTAATCGGTTCTGGCCCCGCCACCAATACTTGCGATTGAAAGTCCAATCGGGCATTATTGTAATCGAAATCGGCTCGTGCAGATTGCACCTGAGTTTGATTGAGAGTTCCTCCGACTAATTCTAAATTGCCGCTGACTTGCGGGTTGGCTAAATTGCCGGATAATGTGGCGTTTGCATTTAAATTTCCGGTCAAATCGAAGGGTAAAGGCACAAAATTTCTTAGCACCGCGACGGGGAAGTTTCTAACTTCTAATTGCCCTGCTTGTTGTTGCAATCCCAAATTACCGGAAAACGCAAGTAGGGATTGTTCTGTTTCAATTCGCAAGGGGGAAACGGTAAAGATTCCATTCGCAAAACTGCCTTGGGCGATAACGCGGTCGAGTTTAATTCTATATTCATCCAAGCGCCAATTTTGACCTTGGAGGTTGTAGCTTAGCCGTAAATTTCTTAACTCGGATGGCGCAGCGTTGGCAACTTCGATGCTACCGCTAAAAGTTCCGGTTAATTTCTCTAAATCGTCTAAGGTAGGTAGGGGGGAAGCTTGACGGGCGATTTCCCGTTGTTGTTGTCGCAATGCTTCAATTTCGGAAAAGCGACGCAGTTGGTTTTCCAGGCGTTCTCCTGGTACGCCTACTGATGGTAATTGCACTGCTGCTGCTCTAGCATAACGTTGTCCGCGACCTTGTTCAAAGTCTAATAAATTAAACAACCGGGCGACTTTTAAAACTTCTTGAATATCGCCTTGGGTGACTTGAATTATCCCGTCAAATTGAGGTCCAGCAGGCGTTTGAATTAAACGTCCTGTAAAAGCATATCGACTGTCGCCCCGCTGCAATTCACCGCCGGTAATTTCTAATCTGCCGTTGCGATAGTTGAAACTACCGCCTGCAATTTGATATCCGGTGAGTTTGCCTATTTGGGCGTTTGAAAATGCAACGTTATTACCAGAAACGCTAAAGTCATTTAAGTTGAGGGTAAAGTTTCCGGAGACGGTTCCCGAAACTTGTTGGTTTGCTAATGCTGGCGGTAACCCAATTGTATTTCTTACCAATTCTATCGGCAAGTTTCGCAGGTTGGCGATTAATTCATCGCCTTGCATTCTACCTTCTGCTACAGCACCATCCCTTTGGATTAAGAAGGTTTCTGGACGGTTATTGCGGTCGAGTTGGAGGGCGATTCTGTCTCTTGTCCCCGCTAAATCTAATCCGACCCCTCTGCCTTGCTGCGTTTGAATATTTCCCCGCAAAGGCGATTCAAAGGCTAGGTTATTTACGACTAAATTCCGCAGTTCTAATTGCCCATTGACGTTGGGATTGGTTAGGGTTCCCGATACGCGACCGGAAAAGTCGGCACGACCTGCTAATGCTATATTATTGGGGAGATTTAGGGGAAGCGATCGCAAGTTCAAATCCTGCGCCGCCACATTTAAATCAAAGTTCCCAATTTGCGGCGTTCCGGCTGGATTAAATCTCACCGCAACGACTCCTCTAGCATTTAATCCCGGTGCTGTTGCTTGCTGAATTTGCAACTGCTGTCCGTTCCAGGAAAAAGTGGCAGCTAATGCGCCATCTATCGGGCCAATTCCTTGGGAGAAATTGGCAGTTCCTGCAACTTGAATATCGGCAGGTCTGAAGGAATTAACGTTACCGGCTAACTGGAGATTTTCTCCGTTGAGTTGTCCGCGTAATTGATTATTAATTCGGCTTAATTCGATGCCGGAAACATTGGCAACCGATGCTTGCCAGCGACCTTCGTTTAATTGTGCTTGTTGAATTTGGATATTGCCGCCGGCAATATTTAAGCTGCCTCTAGCTGAGGCTTGAATATCTTTTGGTTGGAATGAGTCTAGGCTACCTGCGGCTTGT
>NZ_BLAY01000138.1 GCF_020521235.1 Microseira wollei NIES-4236
CCTTCCCGTGACAGCAAAGATTATTAATGCCGTGTCCCTACCAAGATCGTTGATTTCGGGAAGTTGCGCTCTTGAGGTTTTCGTGGTTCATAATCAGAAATTGTTTCTAATCCGATTCAATCTAAACGATCAAAATTTGTTGTAGGGACACGGCGCGAGAAAACCTTCCCGTGACAGCAAAGATTATTAATGCCGTGTCCCTACCAAGATCGTTGATTTCGGGAAGTTGCGCTCTTGAGGTTTTCGTGGTTCATAATCAGAAATTGTTTCTAATCCGATTCAATCTAAACGATCAAAATTGGTTGTAGGGACACGGCGCGAGAAAACCTTCCCGTGACAGCAAAGATTATTAATGCCGTGTCCCTACCAAGATCGTTGATTTCGGGAAGTTGCGCTCTTGAGGTTTTCGTGGTTGATAATAATTTTTACCGCGAAGGCGCGTTAGCGAAGCGATTCAAGGGTAGCGAATTAGGACACGAAGAAAATTATGATACCTGCTATCCGAGAATACAACCACTTCGAGCAGGAAGATTCAAGGATAGTTGGATAGACTCTCCTTCGCTGTTCCAAGATACATCAGCACTGCCGTACAATAACTTGCTGGGTTTGGATTTTAAACTTGTTACTTCAAAGCTGACAAAAGCAGGTGCAGTCCCAATATTGACGGCAACAATTATTTCCTCATTGCCCAAAATGCGAGCGAAAACATACACAGTTCCCTCGGCATATAAGATTTCGTAGGAACCCGTGCGAAGGGCAGGATGGGCGTGCCTTAATGCAATCAGTTTGCGGTGGTATTCAAGAACATCAAATTCCCAATGAGATTCTAAGGGAAAACCTCGCCGCGAGTCTGGATCTCGACCGCCTGCTAAACCAACTTCATCGCCGTAATAAATACTAGGCGCGCCGGGGAATGTTAATAGTAATAACGTTGCGAGTTCGACGCTGGGTTTGTCACCTCCGGCAATAGTCAGGAGTCGGGCGGTATCGTGACTTGCTAATAAATTGAGTTGGGTTAGTTGAATTTCCCAAGGATAAAGTTGCAGCAGGTGTTTGATTTTTTCGCCGTATTCCTTGGCGTAGAGGGGCGGGAAAGGCTGGTAAGAGGAACCTTTGACTTTTTCGATGTCTACGCGATCCCCTGCCGTAAACGCGATGGTAGGCCCAGCAAACAGGTAGTTCATCACCCCATCAAACTGAGTGCCATCCAACCACTGACTGGCATCTTCCCAGATTTCTCCCACAATATATGCATCCGGATTGATCGCTTTAACGCGAGCGCGAAATTCTTGCCAAAACCCAGGTGCTTTAATTTCAACCGGCACATCTAATCGCCAACCATCGATGCCGAAATGCATCCAATATTCGGCGATTTCCATAATATATTCCCGCACTTCTGGATTGTCGTGGTTAAATTCCGGTAATGCCCGCAAACCTGCCCAACCTGAATAATTAGCAGGATATTCACCATTGTAAGCAGATAAAGGCCAACCTTGAATTTTGAACCAATCTACCCAAGGCGAATTGGGGCCATTTTCCAACACGTCGTGGAAAAAGAAAAAGCCGCGACTGCTATGGTTAAATACTCCATCCAGGACGATTTTGATATTGCGTTCGTGCGCCGCTACTAGCAGTTCCCGCAATGCGCCATTTTTCCCCAACATCGGGTCAACCTGATAGTAATCGTGGGTATGATAGCGGTGATTGCTAGCAGATTGAAAAATCGGAGTGAAGTAAATCGCGTTAATCCCTAAATCCTGCAAGTAATCCAGATTTTCCAGCACTCCCCATAAATCTCCGCCTTTATAACCTTGGTAAGTTGGGGCGGCGTGCCAATCTTCCCAACGACTGTGCTGCAAGTGGGACTTGCGAGGTTGCTTACCCCTGGCAAACCGATCTGGAAAAATTTGATAAAAAACAGCGTGCTTAACCCAATCTGGTGTATTAACCTGCATAAATAACTTCCTAGCTTTCCATTGCCAAGGTACATCGATTGGCTGTTTTCAGGCTCTCACTTCTGATAGAAAAGCGTCGGCATTCCATAGATTGTTTTAAGAATCCGTCGGGGCGCTCTTGCAGAGTAATACCAAATCCACAAAGATTACCTCCTTGATTCTCTCTCTTCTTCTTGGCCTTCTTGGCGTCTTGGCGGTTCGTTTAAACAGGCGGGTGTGGTGCGCGGATTTAGTATAATATGTAATCGCTAGAAAAAAACTGAGTGAGGGGTAATACCCACGATCAAAAAGGCCAGTATTATCTTTAAATGGAAAACGGTGGACGATTCAACAATAGACAAATGCTGACAATTACCGAAGCGCCAAAAGAACCAATTCAGGCTAAACAGACCTTGGCGATCGCCGGAACTGCTTCGCTTGAAGATGCAGGCAAAACCCTCACCCTCACAATCGACAACCAATTCACAACTTCTGCTGGTGTTGTTAACCCTGATGGCGCTTGGCGGTTTGAGTTTGCCTTCCAGCAACCAGGTAATCGTCTGCTTAAATTATCACTTGATGATGAAAGTGTCGAGTTAACAATTCAAGTTTTTCCACCCCCTGTTCCACTCAGTTTTGTCAGGACTCCCAAAGTCGTCGAAACTCAAGAAACTGTTATATTATTTGGTAAAACCTCTGGCTACGCGGATGGTTCCGAGTTGGTATTATTAGCTGACAAAAAGTACGAACTGGCACGTCCTCGCGTCAAAGATGGTCAATGGCAAGCTCCGGTATTATTTAATCAAACCGGGAAGCGACTAATTGAAATTATCGGAACTGAACCAGACCGCGCCCAATTTGAACTATCTGTGCAAAGACAAACGATTCGAGTTTGGTCGCGCAGCACTTGGATTAACAATATTACTCCAGCGGAAGTGGAAGACTTAGAACCTCAGCGCATCACTTTTCATCATACTGAGTATCCCAATTTACCTACTAATGCCAGTCAATCTGCGGAGGTGGAACGGTTGCGCCAAATGCAGCAGTTCCACGTCCAGCAGCCGCCAGCCGGAAGGGGTTGGAGCGATATTGGTTACCATTTTGTCATCATGCCCAGCGGTAGGGTGTACGAAGCGCGCTCGCAACTGAAGCGGGGAGCGCACGATCGGGTGAATGATGGGCTAGGTATAGCGTTTGACGGAAATTATACCAGTCGCACGATTACCCAGGCGCAGTTTGAGTCAGCGGTGGCATTGTGCGCCAAGCTGTTTCGCCGCTATGGACTCGGGGATCCGGTGACTCCCGTACCGACTCCAACCGCAGACTTTGGTGTAAAAAATTTACCCTTGATTTGCGGTCACCGCGATCGCGTTCAAACGACTTGTCCCGGTGCGGCAGCAGGCAGAACAATTCGCTTGGAAGAGATTCGTCGAGCAGTTAAAAGCAAGCTTTGATATTTCGCCTGTTAGCATCGTTTTCGTAAGTTTTTGTAAATTTATGCCAAACTGGCAACAACGCCCGGTTAAATTAGTTTCTAATGGCAGGGAGGGAAAATTGATAGAGATTCTGGATAAATTGGCTAATCGCTCATAGCTAATAGGAAAAAGGCAACTAACAACGCTGTTTACTGAGATTGATAGCGATCGTGCAACTCATATTGGGAGTGCGATCGCCACAATCCAACTTGTTTGCTAAGGAGATTGAAAATGCAGTTACAAATAGGATCTGAAATTTTATCAAGTTTGGGTTTTAGCTTGTTCCAAAACGAGGAAAATCAGTTCTTGATTCGGAAAAATGCCTTGGGAGAAACTTGTTACATCGTTTGTCTCAACACCTTGACACAGGAGTTGTGGGAAGAGTTGGAAGGAAAACAGGAATAGCTGGTTAACCTGATGATTCAGATGAAGAATGAATGTAAGAGAAGCGAAGAGAATACGCTTCAGCAAACAAGTATATTAGCGCTCAAAAAAACTGCTGGTTAGCTCAAAATTTGTTTGGCATACTTCAGAGGATAAGAACCAGGAGGAAATTTCTTATCTTTCTATTCGCGAATCGTTTACCAAAGAGTTTTTACAGATAGGTAACAACGGTTTAGATGGGTTATTAAATTTGGGGGCGCTCCAACTGAGTTATATTAGCGGTAGCCTGCTGGTAGTTCCGGCAGATGAAAATTTAGAAGAAATATACGAAATGCGATCGCCAGCACAAATCCCCACGGATGTCAGGGACGATCTATTGCAGAAAATGCAAATCATCAGCCACAGTAAAACCTACCCCCCAAGTCGTCAAGCAGCTATTAAAGATGCAATAGAATTAGTCAAAAAGTTGATAAATAGCGACGAAAAGAAGCAGAGATTTAAGCAAAAAAGCCATGCCATCGCTATTACGCCAGCGGTGAAATCATCAGCGATTATTTGGCCAGCGCTCCTGAAGAACCAGAAGGCGAAAGCTGACGGAATATTCTGGAAGTTTATATTCGCTCTCTGTACCCTGTAGGCAATATTTTGCCCATTGGTCACAAATATGAGAATTTGCCGTTTGTTGTGTTGAGGAGCTACAGTTTAGAAGAAATAAGAGCGAAGATGTTTACCGATAAGTATCTGCTAACTTCCAACGAGTTGAACGTACTCAATTTGATTCTGGCTAAAAGCGACTAAAATCTTCGCTCTGTGCAAGCTAAGAGCGCGAGGCACGCCAGAGTCGTCAGTCGCCAGCCAGACCCTAGACTCCGCCATTAGATATAAAAGCACAGCCGCAAATAATTAGTCAATTTCTTCATTTCCCCTCTTGCAATCGATCCCCGACAATCAGACACTGTACTTGGGAACGATCGGCATCTCGAGAGGTTTGTTGTGAAAAAAGTTCTAGCTATTATCCTGGGAGGGGGCGCAGGTACTCGCCTTTACCCTCTAACCAAACTACGCGCAAAACCAGCAGTCCCGCTGGCAGGGAAATATCGCCTGATCGATATCCCCGTCAGTAACTGCATTAACTCAGAGATCTTCAAAATCTACGTTCTGACGCAATTTAACTCGGCATCCCTCAATCGCCACCTTGCCCGTACCTACAACTTTTCCGGTTTTACCGAGGGATTTGTCGAGGTACTCGCCGCACAGCAAACTCCCGAAAACCCCAACTGGTTTCAGGGCACGGCAGATGCGGTACGCCAATATATGTGGCTGTTTCCTTTGCGACGATTTTTCAGAGAAACTTTGGTGTTTGCGTAGTCCTGTTCGATTTAGATGCGGAGCAGCTTATTTTTTTGGTAACTTTTTATAAACTTTTGTCTGATTAGCAATAGTGCCAGACTAAATTAGTTTTTAATTGAGCAGTTTTTGTAAACTTTTACATAACTAGCAACACCGCTAAGCTAAATTAGTTTTTAATTGATTTACATAGTTTAGATCGATCTCACCCCAGGTAGCCTGCGTACCATGTGTTTTCGCGTCCTCAATTATACTATGAGTCTTCTTAGTCAGAGTAATAGTGTTAATTTTTTTGTCTTTTACCCCGATCTATAGATAAAGCAAATAGCATAGACTAAAAAGCCAACTTAACCGTTTGCGATCGCCACTCTATACAAAATTAGTTCAGGAGTGCATCATGACAAGATCGCTGGAAATTTTTAAAGATGGCAGCTTGTACGAAGAGGAAGATGGGCAGCCAATTAAGTTAACAGAAACTCAAGGAAAAGTAGACTCGCTCTTAGAAGTTTTACAGTTCACGCAAGCTGAGACATTTACCATCGCACCGCCAGATGCAGTGCCACCGGAAATTCCCGACCCTCGCACATCTGCGAGGCAAATCAACCAAACAGGTTTGGAGATCGTTAAATCCTTTGAAGGGTTGTTTTTAGAAGCCTATCAAGATGTCGTCGGTGTGTGGACAATCGGATGGGGAGCCACAGAAGGCATCCATCCTGGTATGAAGATTAACGTTGCCCAAGCCGAGGAATTGCTGAAAAAAGAATTAGCCAAATTTGAAGCGGCGGTGGCTGATTTTGTCAAAGTTAAAATTAATGACGATCAGTTTTCTGCCTTGGTGTGTTTTAGTTACAACGTCGGCGCCAATGCCTTGTTAAAATCAACCCTTTTACAGCTTTTAAATCAAGGCAAATATCAAGAAGCAGCCGAACAATTTCTGCGCTGGGATAAAGCAGGGCCAAAGTCTTACCTGGGCTTATCTCGCAGGCGGAGAGCAGAACGTGCCTTATTTTTAAGCCAACCTTGGGAATGGGCCAGAACTTGGGAACCAGACAAAGAAATAAAGCTGGCTCTCGCTTCAGCCGGTCAACCCCTTGTCCAAGGAGAAGAAGTCCGCAGAATTCAGCAAGCTTTAGTCAAAGCTGGATTCAACGTCGAGGTTGATGGAGTCTTTGGCTCAGGAACTGATAAAGCAGTCAAGCAGTTTCAACAAAAAAGCGGTCTGACAGCCGATGGCGTTGTTGGGCCTCAAACGCTTGCCAAACTCGGTTTGTAGATTTTAGATTTCAGATTTCAGATCGATATTGCCCATCAAGAAGGCTGGCTAGATTTTAGATTTTTGAGTTTAGATTTGTTCGCCCATAAAGGACAAGGCACAAAATTGAATAAATCTAAAATATGCAATCAAATTGAAAATTATCAACCTGGTAAAAAACGAGGATGTAAGCAATGAGTAATGAAGATTTAGAAACGAATGAGTTTGAACTTTGTTTAGACATTTTTGAAGGAGAAGCTCGTGCAGCAGAACAGGGAGATGCAGAGCCGCGAGGCCCTTGGTCGGGTTTAATTAAAGATGCTCCTGGCTGTTCCACCGAAATCGTGAATGGACTATCCCAGCAGCTCATTCATCAAGTGAATGCGATCAGCGGCAACCTTCTTGTTCCCTTTGATGACCTGGATAATTTAGAACTCGGTCCAGCGGCTTGGCCTTTCTTAATACCGCCAGCAAAAGAGGCACTTGGGAAAGCAATTCAAGACCGTGGAACCAAACTGAAAGTTAACTCAGCCTATCGTACACTTCCCCAACAATATCTTTTATTTAAATGGGGGAACGGTTGCGGTTATCCGATTGTGGCAAAGCCAGGAACTAGCAATCATCAAAGTGGTATTGCTATCGATATCGACGACCCGGGTGGCTGGCGTCCCTATCTGTCAAAATACGGTTGGGTTTGGTTGGGTGAAAAAGACCCACCCCACTTCGACTATAAAGGGGCTGGAACTCAAGATCTTCGCAGTTCAGCAACGCTGGCTTTCCAAAAACTCTGGAATAAAAACAATCCGAATCAAAAAATTACCGAAGACGGGGCTTATGGGAATCAAGTTCAAGGCTGTTTAAATCAGACTCTAGCCAAGGGATTTGAGATGGCACCTTGGGACGATCACCCAAGAACTATGCGGCTGTTCAGCCCCAGGATGCAGGGTTCTGATGTCCAAAAGCTGCAAGAAGCCTTAATCAAGGCAGGTTTTACCCTTGATGCGGATGGAGTTTATGGGCCGGGTACGGATACTGCTGTCAAGCAGTTTCAAGAAAAGAACGGTATGACTGTTGACGGAATTGTAGGGTCTCAAACTCTAGTAAAACTGATAACTTAAATAAGTCATTAGTCATTAGTAATTAGCGAATAACTAATGACTAATTTCTTGTTTCTTTCTTGTTACCAGGTTCTACCTGGTAACACATGTCTGGAGGCTCTGCCTCCGATGATAAAAATTCATTAGACTTTTCTGGAAAATAGAGTCGAGGGCAGGCAGAATGCCCACCCCACAAGAGTTATTTGAGAGATGTAAGTAGATCGGCTTCAATAATTGGAGGTATGTAGTAAGCGCTTACTACGAGCCAATTGTCAAGTTTTAATATTTTACCTGGTAACACAGGTCTATTGAATCCCCGATTTATATCAAGCAATTTATACTTACATTTACAATCGAGGGTTGAAAAAAATGAACAATTTAACCTCAAAAATTTACGCATTACTGATAGGAATTGATTGTTACCTGCCGAATAAATTGCCAGATGGGGTTTCTTATAAAAGCCTGCGAGGATGCGTGCGCGATATTAACCATGTAGAAGCTTTTATGAAAGAAATACAGAAAGTGCCAGAAACGCAGATTTTAAAACTGACGGCTTCAAATTCCGAAACAGATCAACCATCTGAACCGCCAGAAAATTGGCCTACTTACAAAAATATCGTCGCGAAGTTTCAACAACTTGCCGAGATGGCTCAACCGGGCGACCAAGTTTATATTCAATATTCCGGTCATGGCGGACGCACGGTGACAGCGTATCCAGAATTGAAGGGAAAAGATGATAACGATGAGTCCATTGTTACCACGAACATTGGCACGGCGGAAGGACAATATCTCCGAGATATTGAGTTGGCTTATCTTCTGAAACAATTAGTAGATAAGGGACTGATTGTGACGGTTGTATTTGATAGTTGCCATTCGGGAGGAGTGACACGATCGGGTGACGTTGATATCCGAGGAGCAGAAGAGATCGACCAAGCGCAACGACCGACTGAAAGTTTGGTGGCATCCCCAGAAGAATTGGCTAAAAATTGGTATTCGATCGCAGCGGGAAAATCTGGAAAACCGACTGCTGGTTGGATTTCTGGAGCAAGTAACTATGTTTTTTTGGCAGCGTGTCGTCCGAACGAGTTTGCTTATGAATCTGCCTTTGGCCCGACTAAAGAACGCAATGGGGCGCTGACTTATTGGTTGCTGGACACGTTGAGGCAACAAACTCCAGAATTGACTTATCAAGACTTGCACGATCGCGTCAAAGCCAAGGTTAACTCTCACTTTACCCAACAAACACCGATGCTGATAGGTGAAGGCAACCGCTTGGTGTTTGGTAGCGATCGCATTGAGATGCAGTATGCTGTAACGGTGATGCAGGTCGATCTGGAAAAATCGCAAGTATTGCTGGCAACAGGTCAAGCGGCGGGACTTCGCAAAGGAGCAGAATTTGCTATCTATTCCTTGGGGACGAAAGATTTCGCCCAAACAGACAAACGATTGGCTTTGGCTGAAATTCAAGAACTCGGTGCAACTCAATCTTGGTGCGAGTTGAAGCCGATTCCTGGTCAACAACCCGTTCAACAAGGCGATAAAGCCGTGCCAATCTCGGCATCGGAAAATTTGGTGCGAAAAGTGCATCTTTTGTCTCTAACAGAATCGCTGTCTCCAGGATTGCTAGCTGCCAAGGATGCGTTGGCAGGTAACGGCTGGGTCGAATTAGCGGATGATGCTGCTGACTACATCGTTGCGGTCAACGACGCAGGCGAGTACGAAATTTGCGATCGCTCTGGCGCACCCATTGCCAATGTGCAACCCCTCCTAAAGGTGACAGACCCCAATGCACCCGCAACCCTTGCCAAACGCCTCGTACATTTGACCAAATATTATGCTACTCAATCGCTAGATAATTTTGATAAAAGCTCGCCTTTAATGGGCAAACTCGTCGTTGAGTTAATCGGTAAGCAACAGGATTATGACCCCGTAGACCCGCCTCGCCCAGAACCATTTGATGACCCTGAAAATCCCACCGTCAAGTCTGGTGAATGGATATTTCTGCGGATTCGCAATGACCACATTAATGAGTTAAACGTTACCGTATTAGACTTACAATCTGATTGGGCAATTTCCCAAATTTATCCATTCTCAGCGGGAGAGAAATTCATCACCATCAGTCCCGGACAAGAAGAGGAAGCGATCGCATTTTGCATGATTCTTCCAGATGAACTAGAAGAAGGGGTAGACATTTTTAAGGTTTTTGCCACCGTTGGCGAAGCAAACTTCCGCTGGCTGGAATTACCACCTCTAACTGAAGCGATCGCTAAAGCAGGTTCCCGCAGCGCCAGTAATCCATTGGAAGAATTGCTCGCTAATATTGCTGGCGATCCTGATGAAGCGCCTCTCACCCGTAAGGCAAATCCGGCAGCTTATCCCAGCCGAGAATGGACGACAAAACAGGTAAAAATAACGGTAAAAAAAGCTCTGTAATAAATTCTCTTAACAAGCTGGATATATTACTACGATCGCAAATTATTTCTCTATCGCCTTCAATTTTTATTATGTCAAATTTTAACCGCAATTTAGCAGTCGTCATTGGAATTAATAACTACCAAAATGGCATTGCTGAACTCAAAACTGCCAAATACGATGCCGAAGAGTTCGCCAAAATATTAGCAACAGATTATCAGTATCAAGTTGAATTAATCACCGATGACACCGAATGCCAACCCACGCTACAAAACATCAAGTATTTAATCGAAGAGAAACTGCCTAAACAAATAAAACCCACCGACAAAGACTGCTTAATTTTCTACTTTGCCGGACACGGAACGCCTTTAGATAGCGATCTAGGGCCAGCAGGTTTTTTGCTACCCCAAGATGCCAATCTCAGAGAGCCGCAAACATTCCTTTCTATGCGGGCATTGCACGATGCGTTGGCTGCACTTTCTTGCCGTCATTTGTTAGTAATATTAGATTGCTGTTTTGCCGGAACTTTTCGGTGGTCGGGGACAAGAAAAGCGATTCCTGTTCCGCAAATTATACATCGAGAACATTACGATCGCTTTATCAGATACCCCGCTTGGCAGGTGATTACTTCTGCGGCTCACAATCAAGAAGCATTGGATTTTTTAAGCGATAAACGCGGAACTGGGAAAGACTCTTTACACTCGCCTTTTGCTATAGCTTTGTTTGAAGCATTGCGAGATACGATTGAATTTCCTGGTAAAAAAGGCGTCCAACGTAAAAAGGCAGATTTGACCGGAGATGGCGTAATTACTGCCTCTGAACTTTATATTTATTTGCGAGATTGTGTAGAAACTCGTTCGGGAGAACGCCAAACACCTGGAATTTGGCCTTTAAGCAAACATGACAAGGGCGAGTATATTTTTCAAGACCCAAATTTTGACCCCAATACTTTAAGCAAAGCACCGAAATTAAATGAAAATAACAATCCTTATCGCGGGTTAAAACCGTTTGAAGAAGAACAAGCGCGGCTGTTTTTTGGCAGAGAAGAATTGATTAAAAGTTTATGCGATCGCATCCACAACCCCGACCAGGCGATCGCCATTGTTTTAGGTGCTTCTGGATCGGGTAAATCTAGTCTGGTGAAAGCGGGTTTAATTCCTTATTTGCGCCAAATTAATTTAGTTCATGGGTGGATTTTAATTTTAACGATTGCGAATGCAAAACTGCGTGTTTCTTTGAAACTTTTGTTGCTCAACCGCGTCGAGCAGTGGCAGATTTTAAAACCGATGCGTCCGGAGGATACTCCGTTTGTTTCATTGGCGCGGATTATTTTTGCGATCGCGAACGTACCCGCCACAGTTGAACTCGATTCTCTCAATTTTTTCAACTCTGTTTTAAGCCCAAAAATTAAGCAACTAAATTCTGATTTTTTGAATTCCAAAATCAGAAATGGCCTGACCAGCGATGAAACGCAATCTGTGCAAAAAGAATTGGAAAATTTTAATTATATTGCCGATATCTGGAAAACGGATAATACAGCATTAAAGCAGAGCGTTGCCGTTGAATATTTTGAAGAATTGAACGGTTTATGTCAGAATGATATTGAAAGAGAACTATTGAAAAATTCGGTTTGGAATTGCCTGACACCGTTGAGCGATCGCCTAGAATCAGACCCCCATCAATTCATTCAGATTATCGAATCGTGGAGCCGACAAAATCCAGGAGTCAAGCTGTTATTGGTAATCGACCAATTTGAAGAATTAATTACTCTCAATCAAAACCATCAAATCAAGGTGCAACAATTCTTTAAACTCGCCGAAGAAATTCTCGCGGCGAATTTATCTCAACTGTGTATTGTAGTCACCTTGCGGTCAGATTTTGAACCGCGTTTTTTGGAATCTCCAACGGTTCGCTCCTACTGGACAAAAGCGCGATTTCCGGTACGAGCGATGAAGTCGGATGAATTGCGCCGAGCTATTGAAGCGCCTGCAACGGAAATGGCGCTTTATTTTGACCCGCCAAATTTAGTCGATCGGTTAATTGATGAAGTCGGACAAATGCCGGGAGCCTTGCCTTTATTATCGTTTACCTTGAGCGAATTTTATATTAAATTATATGAAAAATGGCAGCAAAAAGAAAGTAGCGATCGCGCCCTCACCATTGATGCCGAATTCGACAAAGAAGGCGGTATCGCAGGCTCTCTAACCCGCAGAGCCAACCTAGAATACAACGCATTACCCGACGATGCCCATCGCGCCACTATGCGGCGGGTACTCTTGCGAATGCTAGCCATTGAAGGCGGGAATTCAACCAGGAGAAAAGTCCCCTTATCTGAATTTGTGTATCGAGAGGATGCAGAAAATCAGCGAGTCGAAAAAGTCCTCGAATGCTTAGATAAAGCACGTTTAATTATCAGAGGAGAAGAAACGGGGGAAGCTTATGCAGAACCCGCCCATGATTTTTTAGTCCGGGGGTGGCAACAATTGGAAGAGTGGAAAAGCCAAGCCCAGCAAAATATACTCGTGCAGCGGGAATTGACCATAGATGTAAAAAATTGGGTAGAAAAGAAAGCCGGAGGCTTACTTTGGGACAATGACCCGCGTTTACTGCAAATTCGGGCAATTTTTACCGCCGACAAACACTGGTTTAACGCCCACGAATCAAAATTTATCGAGCGCAGCATTCAACGGCGTCAACTCTTTATTTCTTTAGTGATTGGCATTATTCTTTCCTTATTTGGATTAACAATTTTTTCCTTAATTCAACTCCAGTTTTCAGTTTTACGCGAAAAAGCAGCCAGAGTGCGGAACCTGCTAGTAGCTGGAAAACCCATTGATGGGCTTTTGCTGGCAGTGCAGTCTGCGGGTGAAAACCGCCGATTCCACCAGTTAATGCCGCTGGTTCCAGAAGCGATTCCTCCCGTTCAATCCAGTTTATTAAGTGCGATTGAAATCCCCAAAGAAAGCAATATTCTCAAAGCGCATCAGCGTCCCGTCACCTCGGTTACCATTAGTCCGAATAGCCAAATAATTGTCAGTGGGAGTTCGGACAAAACCTTGCGCTTGTGGGACTTCAACGGCAAGCCCATCGGCAAACCCTTTCAAGGACAGGGGAATTGGGTTACGGCTGTGGCCTTTAGTCCAAATGGCAAATTGATTGTCAGTGGCAGTAATGACGGAACCCTACGCTTGTGGGACTTAAACGGCAACCCCATTGCCAAACCCTTTAAACAGCAAAATATTAATTTACCTTCGTCTAGTTCCAACTCTTCTTATAGTTACTATGCCTATGGTGCGCCAACCTCAAATTTGGGGAAAAATTATCAGGTTACTGCCGTTGCCTTCAACCCGAAAAACGGTCAAATAATTGCCAGCGGTAGCAATGACGGCATCCTACGTTTGTGGGATTTAAAAGGCAACTTGAAACAGCAATTTCAGGCGCATCAAGCGAATATTACGGCTGTAGCCTTCAGTCCAGATGGCAAGTTTATTGTCACCGGCAGCAATGATAAAACGCTACGCTTGTGGGACTTAAACGGCAAGCCAATTGGCAAACCCTTCCAAGGACATCGGGGCGGCGTTACATCTGTAGCTTTTAGCCCAAATAACAAATATAGCGGATTTCAAATGGGTGAGGTACAGCCAAACGGCTTTGTTTGTGTAGCGGCACCCTTAAGGGTGCCGCTACACAAACAAAGCCGTACCTCATACGGCTGCAAACCGCTGTATATTGTCAGCGGCAGTGAAGACCAGACTCTGCGTTTGTGGAACTTAAACGGCAATCCCATCGGCGAATCCTTCCGAGGAAATGTGAGTGGTGTCACGACCGTAGCCTTTAGTCCCAATAGTCAAACGATTGTCAGTGGCAGTAAAGACAACAGTATCCGCTTGTGGGATTTAAACGGCAACCAAATTGGTCAACCCCTCCAAGGACACACAAGTTGGCTGAGAACTGTTGCCTTTAGTCCTGATGGCAGGTTCATTGTCAGCGGCAGTAACGACAACACCGTGCGCTTATGGGACTTGCAGGAAAACAAGCGGATTTCCCAAACCTTTCGGGAAGCTACTGGCAAGGATTATCCAGGTCAAGTCTGGCGTGCAGCCATAAGTGCTGACGGTCAAACAATTGTCAGTGGAAGTTATGACAGTAATGGCAGCGATGGTGGAAGCGTCCGCTTGTGGAATCGCCAAGGGAAGCCAATTGGCAAACCTTTTCAAGGCAAAGGGGTGACGGTGTTGTCAATTGCCATGAGTGCTGACGGTAAAACGATTGTGAGTGGCAGCGATGATGGGAGAGTGCGCCTATCCAACCGGCAGGGCAACCTAATTGCCGCCTCCAGTAGTCGCCATCAGCAACGAGTTTCGGCTGTTACTATCAGCACCGACGGTAAAACGATTGTCAGCGGCGGCGGTGACGGAATCGTCAGTTTGTGGAAGGTTGAGGGCAACCAGCTAGTCGAACTTCATCATCTCCAGGCATATGACAAGGATAAAAAGTCTGTGCCAGTCAATTCTGTGGCAATTAGTCCCGATGGCGCCACCATTGCTAGCGGCAGCAATGATGGAACAATCCGCTTGTGGGATGTGCAAGGTAAATTGCTGCGTTCTGCCTTTCAAGGACATCCGCTGGGTATCGAGTCTTTGGCTTTTAGCCGAGATGGCAAGTACATTGCCAGTGGCAGTGAAGACAACACGTTGCGCTTGTGGGACTTCAAGGGCAACCTGATAGGCGAACCTTTTCAGGGACATACAGGTTGGGTGAGTGCGATCGCTTTTAGCCCCAATAGTCAATTCATCGCTAGTGGCAGTTGGGACAATACGGTGCGCTTATGGGATTTGCAGGGCAATCCGTTAGGCGACGCCTTCGAGGGACATAAAGCCCAGGTTACTTCTGTTGTCTTTAGCACCGATGGCAAATCAATTATTAGTGGCAGTGCAGACAAGACTATCCGCACTTGGCGTGCAGGTACCTGGCAAGACTGGCTGCAAATTGGCTGCAATCAATTGCGGCATCATCCAGCTTTGCTAAACCCGGAGAATGAAACAGCTAGGGGAGCGAAAAATACTTGCCAACTTTAGATTTCAGATTTTGAATTATTTAATCCAAAATCCTTGCATCCAAAATCTAAAATTCGGTCAGAATTGTAGGGTGCGTTACGCGCTTCGCTAACGCACCGCTTTTCACTGTTTCAAGCCGTTGGATTTTCCGCAGGTTTTAAACTCTTGTGCCAAGTTTCGCAGATTAAATTAGACGATCCTTGAGCAATTTTTTTGACAATAATCGTTGCGATGATGGTGGCGATCGCCGGCGCTAATCCCAACCCGCTCACCAAAACCGGCGCTATAATTCCCGCTGCTTTGGCGTAATTTTCGCTTAAAGCGGTTTCCAGTTTTTGCAAAGTTTCGCCACTATCTCCAAACGGATTGCCGCACAGGATATCGTAAGCACCCGCATTGATGCGATCGAAAAGTCGCTGACCGATTTCTAACGCTTTTGTGTCAAATACACCTCTGGATGCCGCCTGAACTTCAATCGATGCAACTGAAGCACTTCTCGAATCTGTTGCCATCCCTTGGGCGTGCATTCCTAGCTGTACTTTCAGTTCATCTTCGTCCAGGTCTAATAGCTGTTGCACCAATTCATCTGTTTCTGACATATAAATTTTGCTTTTTTATCAATGATTTTTGATTATACCCATTAAACTTGTCACCCTCATGCTACTGCGGCAACCATTAACCCTACCATAGGGGATCTAGACTCGGTTGGGAAAGCGATCGCGCGATTTCTTCATTTCCCCTCTTGCAATCGATCCCCGACAATCAGACACTGTACTTGGGAACGATCGGCATCTCGAGAGGTTTGTTGTGAAAAAAGTTCTGGCTATTATCCTGGGAGGTGGCGCGGGTACTCGCCTTTACCCCCTCACCAAGCTACGCGCAAAACCAGCAGTCCCGCTGGCAGGGAAATATCGCCTGATCGATATCCCCGTCAGTAACTGCATTAACTCAGAGATCTTCAAAATCTACGTTCTGACGCAATTTAACTCGGCATCCCTCAATCGCCACCTTGCCCGTACCTACAACTTTTCCGGTTTTACCGAGGGATTTGTCGAGGTACTCGCCGCACAGCAAACTCCCGAAAACCCCAACTGGTTTCAGGGCACGGCAGATGCGGTACGCCAATATATGTGGCTGTTTGAAGAATGGGATGTGGATGAATACCTGATTTTATCCGGGGATCACCTCTACCGGATGGACTATCGCCAGTTTTGGCAGCGCCACCACGACACCAATGCGGATATTACCATCTCCGTCGTGCCGATGGATGAAAAACGCGCCTCCGATTTTGGGTTGATGAAAATCGATCAGAACGGCAGGGTGGTTCAATTCAGCGAAAAACCCAAAGGCGACGCCCTGAAGCAGATGCAGGTCGATACTACAACCTTGGGGTTGAGTCGCGCAGAAGCAGAGAAAATGCCTTACATTGCTTCAATGGGGATTTATGTCTTCAAAAAAGAAGCATTGTTAACCCTGCTGAAAGAAGCGCAAGAACGCACTGATTTTGGTAAAGAAATTATCCCAGCTGCATCGAAGGACTATAACGTCCAAGCGTACTTATTTGATAGCTACTGGGAAGATATCGGGACAATTGAATCGTTCTACGAAGCCAATTTGGCGCTGACGCGACAACCGCATCCGCCGTTTAGTTTCTACGACGAACAAGCGCCGATTTATACTCGCTCCCGTTACTTGCCGCCGTCGAAAGTGTTGGATTGCCGGGTAACGGAATCGCTGATTAGTGAAGGGTGCATTTTGAAAGAATGTCGGATTGAAAATTCGGTATTGGGAGTGCGCTCGCTCGTCGAATCCGGCAGCTTGATCGATAGTTCCCTGCTAATGGGAGCAGATTTCTACGAATCATACGCCGAAGGGGGCTCCGCCTGTCCAGATAATAAAGTTCCGGTGGGTATCGGCTCCAACTCGACGATTCGCCGCGCGATTATCGACAAAAATGCTTGCATTGGCTGCGACGTGCAAATTATTAATAAAGACCGCGTCGAAGAAGCCAATCGCGAAAGTGAAGGATTCTACATCCGCAACGGCATTGTTGTCGTGTTGAAGGGTGCTGTAATTCCTGATGGAACGATCATTTAATCATTTGGTAATCGGTAATAGGTAATGGGTAATGGGGAATGGAAATGAACAACTACCAATTACCAATTACCAATTACCAATCGCCAATGACAAAACTCGTTCTCCTAATCGGAATTCCTGGCAGTGGTAAGTCTTCTCTGGCGCAACAAATCGTTGCAGCTTCTCAGGGACATCTACTAATTTCTACCGATGCCATCCGGGGTCAACTGTTTGGCGATGAAGCAATCCAAGGAGCTTGGGTTTTAATTGGGCAGGAATTACAGCGACAATTGCAGCAAGCAGTTGGTGCAATTTGCCAAAACTCTGCAAGGTCAGCAATTTTTGATGCTACGAATGCTGTGCTACAACATCGCCGAGAAGCGATCGCCCTCGCCCGCGATACTGGCTTCACCTATATTACCGGCTTGTGGTTAGATACCCCCGTTTGGCTGTGTCTGCACCGCAACCGCCAACGGCGACGACGAGTCCCCGATGATGTTATATTGCGGATGCACCGCCAATTGCGGCAAGAGCCACCCTCCTTGGCAGATGGACTCGATTGTCTGATCCGCTACTATCCGGGTGGGTGTAGTACGGTTACTGCGTTCGCGCAAGTGAGAAAGAACCGTACCCGACCGAACTTGCACCTTTGATATTCTAAAAGGCACAATTAAAGATAATAATGCCCATTAATTAGGTATTGTCCTAATTCTAGCATTGACCCTAACTAACTATAAAAAACAAGCACCAAACTAGAGAAAACCAATAAATTAAAATCTTTGATCGAGAGGAGACTGGTGGATGGCTGCAACTGATTTTAAAGACTATTATGCCGTTCTGGGGGTGAACAAAACCGCTAGTGCCGACGAAATTAAAAAAACCTACCGCCGACTAGCACGAAAATACCACCCCGACATGAACCCGGGCAACAAAGAAGCCGAAACCCGCTTCAAAGAAATCAACGAAGCCTACGAAGTGCTGTCAGACGCAGAAAAACGCAAAAAATACGACCAATTCGGACAATATTGGAAACAAGCCGGTCAAACATGGCCCGGTGGTGGCGCTGCTGGCACTAACGTTGATTTTAGCGGCTTCGACTTCAGTCAATACTCCAACTTCGATGAGTTTATCAACGAATTGCTCGGTCGCATGGGCAGCACCGGCGCTCAAACTGGAACTGGACGCTCTGGGAGTCGGAGTTACTCCTACCGCACGTCCACAGGTCGCTCCACCGGCTTTGACAACTTTAGCGGCTTCGATGGATCTAACACCTCCAGCCCAGCCTCAGCCACCGATCGAGAAGCAACGCTTACCCTATCCCTATCCGAAGCATTTCACGGCGTCCAGAAGCGTTTAAACCTCGGTACAGAAGAGATTAACGTCCGCATTCCCCCTGGCGCGAAGAAAGGTAGCCGCATCCGCGTCAAAGGCAAAGGTGCGGTGAGTCCCTACAACCAACAACGGGGGGATTTGTACTTGAATGTAGAACTGCAACCGCACCCATTCTTCCAATTTGAGGGAGATAATTTGGTTTGCGAAGTGCCAATTGCTCCAGATGAAGCGGTATTGGGAGCCAAAATTGAAGTACCCACTCCCGATGGCAACGTGACGGTAAACGTTCCCCCTGGAATTCGTTCTGGACAATCTCTCCGATTGCGCGGTAAAGGTTGGCCTAATCCTAAAAGCGATCGCGGCGACCAAATGGTGAAAATTACTATTGTGGCACCGAAAGAAATTAGTGCCGTCGAGCGAGAATATTATGAAAAAATTCGCTCATCCCGTAGTTTTAATCCCCGCAGCAATTTGCAGCAAGTGAGATTGTAATTTCAAATTTGAGATTTCAGATTGCAAATTGCAGCAGCAGATTAAACAACTTTCAATTTGCCATCCCCATTTTTCAATTTAGTAGTTCATCACTCCCACGCCTTGCTCCAGAAACCCGGTTTTTTCAAAAAACCGGGTTTCTTTTAGGTTGTTCGTAGTAGGCGCTTGGGCGCCTACTTGCCACTCGGTTTTTGAGTTTTTGCGTAATTTCTCGGTCTATTTTATCCGTACTTTCTCGGTGTACCGGATAGTTTTTCATATAGTTAGTTCTGGTATTGCGGTTATTACCGGAATTCAGGCAACTTTGGGGTTAGTTGAGTGAAAAGTTGCTTGTGGAAAATACGGGGGTTGCAGGCGATCGCTCCCCTTCAAAATCATCATCGCTGCTAATTTTTCCTCATAAACACGTAATTTTAACCGTATTAATATTTAATTAACAAGTCAAATTAAATACTTGGTAAACTAGATTATTTTGTATTGAAAAAGTATAAAACTCCTGGTTATCTTATTTATGAATAATTTTATGGAAAAGTCAATGTTTTATTCGCTACGTTCACAGCAAAATAACATTTGGGTTACATCTTTCAAGCAGTATTTCACTAATTCCGGATTGAATTTAGAATCAACCATTGAAATGCTAGCCTCCCCCAGCAGAAATAGTGCATTTAGTCAAGAAATAGACATAAAAAATTTCACATGCAGCGGTGATGATAATCTTTTGATATCTCATTTGTCGCTAGGATATCAAAGCGATCAAGCTTTAAATTCAGGCAATTACAACAGCACCACTTCGGCAGAGAAATCATCGGTAGATCGGCTCACTGGCGAGGTTTTATCGAAGGACATTGTAGAGAAAGCGCTGCAATCGGCGCAAGGATATCTGAAAGGATTTGCAACCGCTCCAGATTTCAACGCCAAAATGAATCTAGCTTTCGGCAATAATTGGAATGCCGAGGTGGCTAGTAAGTTAGTTCAAGAATTTACCGGGGGCAATTTTAGTAACCTGCCAGGGATTGAGATTCTGCCATCTGCTGCAATGAATGGGGCGAATGGCGCTTTTGCCAGCGTGACCAACACGATTTATTTATCCCAGGAATTCATTGCCCAAAACGCTGGTAATCCAGAGGCGATTACCAGCGTGCTTCTCGAAGAGATTGGGCATTATATAGACTCGAAAATCAATGTTTTGGATGCAGGGGGAGATGAAGGAGAAATTTTTGCCGCAACCATTCAAGGCAAGCAGTTAAGCGAGGGTGAACTTCTGGCTTTAAAGGCTGAAGATGATACAGCAACTATAACGTTAGATGGAAAAGCCATTCAGATAGAAATGGACAACACCCTGGGTAGTGCCCGCAACATCGGCACTCTCAGCGGCACTCAAACTTTCAGCGACTTTGTAGGTACAACAGACACCAACGACTTCTACCGCTTCACCCTCAACAGCAACAGCAATTTCAGCCTCACCCTCAACGGGTTGAGTGGCAATGCGGATGTGCAGTTAATTCAAGATGTCAACAACAACGGCATCATCAATAGTAAGGATGTGTTGCAAGGTTCCTACAACGTCGGTACAACTCCAGACGCGATTAGCCGTACCCTCAATGCCGGTACTTATTTCGCACGGGTTTACCCGATGAGTGGGGTAAATACTAATTACAATCTCAGCTTGACGGCTAACCCTGTGGTATCCCCACCCACTGTCACTATTAGCGCCACAGACGCCAGTGCCGCAGAAACCTTAACTGGTCAAACTCCTAATCCCGGTCAATTTACCATTACCCGCACTGGTAGCACCGCAACAGCACTAACAGTAAACTACACCCTTGGGGGAACTGCCACCAACGGCAGCGACTATAGCAACCTCACGGGTAGCGTGGTGATTCCAGTGGGGGCGACTTCAGTCACGCTTCCCATTAACGTCATCGATGACAGTTTGGTCGAAGGTAATGAGACGGCGATTGTCACTTTAGCATCGAACAGTGCCTACACTATAGGCACTGCCAACAGTGGGACGGTAACGATCGCCGATAATGACGCTCCTAATGTTACCGATCCGATTGTGGCAACCGGCACTGCTTCATCCAACTCGTTAATCAATGCCTTATGGAACCCCAATTTCGCATATTGGAACACCAGTTCCAATGGAGGCACTATTAGCTATAGCTTCCTCAGCAGCGAAGGTGCCACTGCTTACTACGGCAGCGAAATTGTTTCTCCTGTCAGCGACGGGATTAAGAGCAATGTCCGTTCAATTCTTTCATCCCTTGAGTCACTGATTAACGTTCGTTTTGTTGAAGTTGCGGATACAGCCACCAACTATGGTGTCATCCGTTATATGTTCTCTGATGGCCCAAGCTACGCCTACGCCTACTATCCCTACTCGAATACTGACAAACGCTCTGGTGACGTACATTTGAACCCAAACTACGAGAGTGACTCTGTGAACCGTTTTTCGGGAAGTCCTGGTAATCATGGTTATATGTCGCTGATTCATGAAACCTTCCATGGTTTGGGCCTCAAACACCCAGGTAACTATAACGGTTCAGGGACTGGGGAAGGACCATTCTTGTCCCCTGCACAAGACAACACTACCAATACGGTAATGTCGTATAACTTCAATGGCTCTGCGGCAATAACAGCAATGGCTTATGACATTCAAGCATTGCAATACATTTATGGAGCCAAAAGTAATAATGCCGCAAACACAACCTACTCCTTCAGCACCGTTTATGGGTACACCGTCGGCGGTGAGTTTAAGGGTAGTACCAGCCAAATCAAGCAATCTCTGTGGGACAGTGGCGGCATCGACACTTTAGATTTTTCGGGTTTAGCAGCTGCAACAAGCTACTACTTTGACATGAATCAAGGGGGTATTCTCACAACACAAGCAGCTTACAACGGCTTAACCTATACCGATAGGTCTACGGGAGGCACATACACCACTTCTAGCTTTGGCACTACACTTGCCTACAACACAGTAATGGAAAACTTGATCAACTCTGGAGGGAACGATCGCATCATTGCTAATAGTGCTGCCAATCAATTCTTGGGCTATACTTTTGGCACTTTCACTGGAAACGATATCTTTGAATCCACCAGTTCTTCAGATGTTTTGGAATTGTCTGGCTACAGCCTCTCTAACTTAACACCTACAGTCAGCGGCACGAATTTAAACATAGGTTTGGGGTCAAATGGTTCGCTATCGATTCAAAACTACTACGGATCTAGCGGCTCCATGAAATTCTTAGTTGCCGGTAACTATTACACCTACAATGCTTCTACTGGCTGGGAATTAACATCTGCTCCAGCGATCAACTCAGTTGCTCCCGACCAAGCTACTAGCGGATTAACCTCCACTGCTGCGTCCCCTTATAATTCACCCTTGCCACTGAGACCCGTCGATTGTGAATGTGCCATGTGTTCAGCTAGTGGGAAATCGATGCACACACTTGGCAATTCTAGCTTAAGTGAGGTGATGGGAATTAGCTGAGTAAAAGGGGAGTAGGCAATTCAATTGCCACTTCCCCTTGAGCGCATACACGGGGATTGTGTTACTCATTCTCGCAACTTGCTCTACCAGAGTTTCCCCAAGCAGAGTACAGCAGAACTTACGTAAAAATAGGCCAGAAACCGGGTTTCTAGCGTGAGCGATCGCCTGTTTCTTGAATGGCGGTAAGGTGCGTAAGCTTTTGGGGAGATGGGTCAGGTGCGATCGCAATAACACCGACCAAGATTGTAGGGGCACGGCATCTAAATAATTTCGGGTTAGCGACGAAACTTATTGATGCCGTGCCCCTACCCCGTCATTGATGCTACTTCCCACAGGTTTACCCGATCAGTGGGGTGAATAATAATTAGCTCAAGTTGCTAGTTACAAGCAAGCGATCGCACCGGGTGAGTCCCATGGCAGCATTGCCGCCAAGATTATGGTTTTGCCGCTGGGATTTCGCTTTTTGTGCCAGGAAATTGAAACAATTTTAAACACCCACACCAGCAGCTCATTTCCATCCCGCCTCAGCGGTCAAACTATTTTGCACCAGCCATCTACAGAAGCTTTTGACCCAAAATCCCACCCAAGAGGGTGGGATTTTGGCGCAGGTATTGTTTGAGAAACCGGGTTTTTAAGCAAATATGCGAGACGCCTGCGCGGGCTAAAATTTTTACAGGCTGCTCTGGCAGCCTTAGTTTGTATAGCGACACCCTTAAGGGTGTCGGATTTGGGCTTATCGTTTTTCCACTTGCTCGCGGGTATCAATTTGTACTTCTTGTACTTCGAATGCGGCTGCGGTATCGGGAGCGGTGCGTTTGGAGAAGCCCCAGAGGAATAGTAAAGCGATCGCACTCACCATTAACCACTCTGGCGGCACTAAATCTGGGTTAATAGCTCGCACCATCAATCGCACGCCCACGAGGGCTACGGTACAATATCCGGCATCTTCGAGATGAACGTACTCACCCAACCAGCGGATAAATAAACCTGCCATAAACCGCAGGGTAATGACGCCGATAGTGCCTCCCAAAAGTACCAGCCAAGTTTGTTTGGAAACAGCGATCGCAGTCGTGACGCTATCGAGGGAAAATGCTATATCGGTAAGAGCGATCGTGGGGATGGCTTGCCAGAGGTTGGTAAAGCGAGGTCCGTGGTGGTGGTGTTCTTTGTCCTCATCGGACGTAAAATACTGGAACACGAGCCACAGCAAGTAAGCCGCACCCAATACCTCGAACTGCCAGTATTTAGTCACCCAGGTGGCGGTTAAAATTAGCAGCATTCGTAGCACATAGGCGACTAACAAGCCGAGGTTGAGTGCCTGACGTTCGAGTTTCTTGTCTTCCAGTCCTTGGGCGATTGCAGCGAGAGCGATCGCGTTATCCGCCGATAGTACCGCTTCTAAAGCAATGAGAACCGGCAACAGCAGCAGCGCCTCAAGTCCCTGATTAAATGGTGAGTTTAGTATTTGGTCGAGCATTAACGATTTTTCTTACCAGAGTTGTAAATTAACAGCGACCAGCGGGGTTTCAATTTGGGCAGACCCAGCTATTTTACCTAAGCTTAATCCCAAAGAGCGTCCCTAAGCGAGTGGGGATCGCCCTCATATTGTTGCAAGTTGTAACAAAATATTCCACCTGAGTGCCTATTTGGTTGAAATTGGTGAACGATTAACCCATTAATCAGGAGTTATCCCACTATGTCTATAAGCGATACCCAAGTTTACGTGGCGCTGGTTGTAGCCTTGATTCCCGCTATCCTCGCCTTCCGCTTGTCAACCGAACTTTATAAATAACCCCTCTTGAGGGCATGGGGGGAGACAGGTCGAATGGGAGAGGGGGAGACGGGTCGAGTAGGAACATCCCCTTATCCCCTTATCCCCTTGTCCCCTTTTCCCCTTGTCTCCCCCTCTCCCTCTCCCTGTGCAGCGTGGGAGAGCGTTCTGTGTGGGGATGTACCATCTGGCAGAAGTACCGTTCAACTGTTAGGATGTTGACGCTGCTAGCTTGCTGGCGGCGGGGAGAGTGTAGTTCGTTCGCGCAATGTTTCGTCACAATCCCAAGCCAAAGCAAAGCGCGTAAGTGGCTATTATTGGGCATTTACCCCAAAGGTTGTACTTTACGACTACCGGACAATGAAGGCAACTCAATCGTCAAGAAGCCCCCTCCAAGCACCAGAACCTCGCCGCCGTACTCGCCGAGTTCAAAACCAGCGGCGCAGTCAGTCTTATAGGGCGATCGCTCTAGAAACATTTGCCAAGTTAGCGGTCAACGTCACCCTTTCTATCGCTGCTGTGGCTGCTCTAGTGCAACTGCTACCTTATCACTTGTCTACCCAAACCAAGTTGGGGGAAATTGGCCAGGAAGTCAAGCAAACGCAAGCGCGTGTAAATGGCTTGCAAAACGAATTCAAACGCGCGTTCGATCCGCAACAATCGAAAAGTGTGATGCAAGACAATAGCCCCCGCGTCGATCCGGAGCGGCGTCAGATTATTTTGAGGGAAAAGAATGCAGATGCGGAAGAAAATCTCACCGGACCTCAAGATTGAAACGGACTCAGTAGCTCTTTTAACCAATTTTCTACTTGCTGGCGCAGGCGTGTTGCTGCGCTAGCGCTTGATGGGTTCGATTGAGATAAGTGTTCTAGGGCGCGTCGGTAATCGGCGATGGCGCAGTTCCAATCCCCCAGCAGGTGGTAAGTCCGACCGCGTTCGGCATAGACGTGACCTTTTAGCCACCCCAAGCGCAGGGCAAACTCAAAATTATCAATTGCCTGTTCGTATTCTCCCATGTCGCGAAATGTAATTCCTTGGTTGATCCAGGCGCGGACATGGACGGGATTGAGGTCAATGGTTTTGTCGTAGTCGGCGATCGCTTCTTCTAACCTTCCTTGGGAAGCATAGTAATTCGCCCGATTGTTATAAGCACCCGCCAGATGGGGATTGAGTTGGATAGCTTGGTTATAATCAGCGATCGCCAATTCGAGTTGACCGCTCTGGAAATATGCTAAACCGCGATTGTTGTAGTCGTTTGCATTCCCTGCATTGCGATCGATCAACTGAGTTAGAATCTCAATTGTCTTGCTATATTCCCCTTGTTGTGCTTTCTCAAGGGCAACCTGACGCAAACGGTTGTCTTTTTCTAATCGAGTCTGTGATGAAATCTCTCTTTGGTTAGATGCCGAAATAAATGTTTCAGGATGAAAGCATTGACAATCTTTAAGCTCCCGCTGGCTATAATGAGACGCCGCTGCTGCTAGAGGAACAGTCAAGCGACCCTGGTGTATCCCACTGTCTTGATTGTTGAGAGAAAAGCGAGCGTTCATGCGATCCTTTTTTTTGCGGTGGTTTGTTACATTAATTTATGAATTTTCAGAGCTTTATTGCTCTGCCAATGTGTCACTTGCTGATGTGTCTTGGGGTAGAAACCTCTGTTTGGCAGAGAATCTGTTAAAAGACAGATGATGCAAGCGATCGCAATCGGTTTTGTTCAACCCAATACAAACTACAGTCCCGTAGTTCGAGATTTCGGAAACAAAGCCAAATTTTCTGGTCAATAGGTAATCTTTCCTAGCAAATGCCAACGTTGTTGGCTGTATTAAACCATCGATGATGCACCCAAAACAGAGGTAAAATCCAACGGATAGACACTATCTGTATCCATCCGTTAAACACTTAAAAAGATTCCCATGACAACGGCAACATCCTATACCAATGCCCCAGATGTATCCGCAGATGACTACCTGGTTGTTGGTTTGGCGACCTGTTTTATTAAAGAAGACGGCGAAGTACATCAGGTTCCCATTGTAGAACCGATTCCCTCAGCAGCTTTGGAAGCAATTGTTAAGGGAATCCCAACTTCCTATCAGATGGCTGTGGGGACAACCTTGGGAGCGGTTTTAGCGGACGATAGACTGCTTGTTCCAGCAGAGTTTCCCGCCTCGGCGCAGTTTGGGGCGGAGTTTGCCGAACGAGCGATCGCCTCCGTCCGCACCTACAAGCGCAAACCCGCCGCCAAAAATATTATTCCCCCAGGGAGTATAAAAAATGACTTCAACTACTCGGTAGACCGCAAGCGGGTGCTAAACTCCCAGCGCATCGTCCGCACTGAGGACAACGTCAAACAGCACGAGTACACCCACAAAGTACTATAGGCAGGTGAGCGGGTGAGCAGGTGAGCAGGGGGGAGATGGGGAGATGGGGAGATGGGGAGAATATAGATTCAAATTCCCCTTTTGCCCCTCTGGCACTCTGCTCCCCTGCCCACCTGCCCCTAGACCTCTGCCCCTTTTGCCCCATTACCAATTACCAATTACCCATTACCCATTACCCAAGTTAAACATGCTAAAACTATACGGCGGTGCCCGCAGTCGGGCTTCAATTGTGCAGTGGTATCTAGAAGAAATCGGCGTTCCCTACGAGTTTGTTCTGTTGGACATGCAAAATGGAGAACATCGGCAACCCGAATTTCTCGCAATTAACCCGATGGGGAAAGTCCCCGCTATTGTCGATGGGGATTTTAAACTTTGGGAATCCGGAGCCATTTTGTTGTATTTGGCGCAAAAGTATGGTAAAATATCCGACTCCTTAGAGAAGCAAGCCGAAATTGCCCAATGGGTGCTGTTTGGGAATGCGACATTAGGACCGGGGATTTTTGTGGAAGCGAGTCGCGATCGCGAAACACCCCGCCTGCTGACTCCGTTGAATGAAATCTTTGAGCAGCAACCTTTCGTGTTAGGCGAAGAATTCAGCGTTGCAGATGTGGCAGTTGGGTCGATTTTAGCTTACATCCCGATGATGCTGAAGTTGGATTTGAGCGCTTATCCGGCTGTTTTGGATTATATTAAGCGCATGACCGAGCGTCCGGCTTACCAGAAGGCGATCGGGGCAAGGACTGCAGCTTAAAATGCAGTTGAGGGGCAGGCACCGACGCCCACCCCACAACAATTTTTCTAGCTTTGTGGGGTGGGCATCTGGCAGGCACCGACGCCCACCCCACAACAATTTTTCTAGCTTTGTGGGGTGGGCATCTGGCGGGCACCGACGCCCACCCCACAAGAATTTTTCTAGCTTTGTGGGGTGGGCATCTGGCGGGCACCGACGCCCACCCCACAAGAATTTTTCTAGCT
>NZ_BLAY01000139.1 GCF_020521235.1 Microseira wollei NIES-4236
TTCAGAGAAACTTTGGTGTTTGCTGCGGACTCTAGTTCCAAGTCGACGATTTTTCAGAGAAACTTTGGTGTTTGCTGCGGACTCTAGTTCCAAGTCGACGATTTTTCAGAGAAACTTTGGTGTTTGCGTAAGTCCTGTTCTCATTCTCCGTCTCGCAAGCTGAGTATTGCCTATGAAGTCTGTTTACGAAACCGACTTTTACGCCTGGACACAAGAGCAAGTCAAACTGCTAAAAGAGCAAGCATGGCATCATCTGGATGTTCTAAATTTGATTGAGGAGTTAGAAGATTTAGGTAGACGAGAACGGCAAGAACTTAGAAACTGTTTGGGGTTGTTGCTGGGACATTTGCTCAAATGGCAATACCAACCCTCGAACCGTAGCAATAGCTGGTTGGCTACAATTCGAGAACAACGGCGCGAGGTCAATTTGTTGTTAAAAGACAACCCTAGTCTTAAGTCATATCTGCCGGAAGCTTTGCCAATCGCTGATCAATCTGGTTTAGACTTGGCAGTCCGCGAAACCGGAATTGCCTACGACGCCTTCCCTACAGAGTGTCCTTACTTGCTGGTAGAGCAAGTTTTGGATGATACTTTTTTGCCTGAATTATAAATACTAAAGTTGGTAATGGGTAATTGGTAATGGGTAATATCATGTCCTGAGGTATCGGTAGTGTATGGATGGCTAATTGCTCGCTTGCTAATTGCAAGCTTGTCAATTGCCAAAAGAGCCATTAGCGATTAGCTATTAGCAGTTACACAACTGTTGCTACTGGACATGATATAATTGGTCAAATTGTAGTTAGAGCTGGGTAAATTCACTAACAAAGCCATTTTAACCACATGCTGTAGGAAAACTGAAAAGCACCAAGCTAGCAATTAGCAATTAGCAATTAGCAATTAGCAATTAGCTATTACCAATTACCCATTACCTCTTTTCCTCTCGCTCAATTTCAACAAAATCTCTGCATGAACTTCTCTAGTAATGGGATAAAAATAAGCCAAGAGCAAACCCAAAATTAAACCCACCATCGGCAGGGGGCCGATAGCAATCCGAATCGCCAATAAGGCAGAATCAGGTTGGACGGGTATGGGTTGTCCCGCGATTCTCTCTTTAAACCCGGCTGATTGTAAAGCGACACCGACTAAAAATAACCCCAACGCCAGTCCCATTTTTTGCAGGAATACCATAAAGGCATAAAATATCCCTTCCCGGCGCTTCCCAGTTTGCAACTCGTCGAGTTCAATTACATCTGGCATCATCGACCAAGGAATCAAGTAAGCAACAGAAACGCCGAATCCGGCTAAAACTGCCAAAAAGTACATCCAGCCAATTTGACCTTTTTGCAGGAAAAATAAACCGGCTTGGGCGATAATCCAGAGAATCATACCCATGTAGTAAACGGCTTTTTTTCCCACTCGTTCGCTGACTGCACTCCAGACATATAGCATTAATAAGGCAGTTCCTTGCACCGCGATCGCCACTAAGTTAAACTCAGCCTCGGTTAACCCCATCCAGTTAACCACAAAGTATGGCAAAATCGAGGCTGTCACTTGTACCCCCAGCCAAGAGCAAAGATAAATTCCTGCTACAAACAGAAACGGACGGTTGCTAAAGGCTATTCGCAACTGTTGCAACATGGGGATTTGTTCCTCTGTTTCCGTTTCCATCCGTCGCGCCTCCGTTGCTAAAACGCGCTCGCGCACGCCCCAAACGCACCAAAATAACGGTAAAACCGATAAAACCGTACAAATCGCTGCTAAAACGAGATACTGTTGCTCTTGTTCGATTTCTAACCGCGAGAACACCCCCAACGCCAAAAATAACGATAAAATGCTGCCACCGATGGAGAAGGTGAAGCGAAAGCTATTTAAGCTAGTCCGTTCGTCGTAGTCTTGGGTGAGTTCTGGCGTCAGCGCCGTGTAAGGTAAGTTAACCGCTGTATAAAAACTATTGAAGAATATCGCGATAATTACGTAATACCAGAATAAACCCCACGGGGTCAAAGGCGGGACAACCCACTGCAAAAAGAAGAAAATGCCAAAGGGAACCGCACCGTAGAGCATCCAGGGTAACCGGCGACCCCAGGGGGAACGAGTGCGATCGCTCAACACCCCCACCATCGGATCGTTGACCGCGTCCCAAATTTTACCAATCATCAGAATGCTGCCAGCCAAGCCAGCACTCAAACCCGCCACGTTGGTGAAGAAAAACAAGGCGAAAAATACCCCAATATTAGCCGTAATCGCAGGGCCGAGATCGCCAGCACCGTAAGCGAGTTTGGTAGCAAAAGAAAGCTTTTCGCGGCGGGGAACGTCAGACGGAGATGAATGGCTCATGGCGCTTTTAGGGTTTGTACTGAGGCCATTTTAGGCGCAAATGTTACGGGAGGGGATGAAAAAATCCCATCACCCATCACCCATAACCGATTACGGCAATTGCGATGTTCTCTCCGGACAACTTACGGGTGGAATTTAAGTCACAATAGTTTTTCTGTCGTCTTTTTCGCGCAGGAGCGATCGCGCTGCTTATGCACGACCTTTACGTTTCCTGGTCAGATTACCACGCTTTGATCGAACGGTTAGCGGTGCAAATTTATCAGTCCCGCTGGGAGTTTAATCAAATCGTCTGCCTTGCTAGGGGAGGACTGCAGGTTGGGGATATCTTCTCCCGGCTTTACAAACAGCCGTTGGCTATCCTCGCGGCTTCCTCTTATGAAGGAAAGGGCGATCGCGTCCGAGGCAACCTTACCTTTTCCCACACCCTCACCATGACTACCCCCCATCTGGGTAGTCGCATTCTCCTGGTTGACGATTTAGTCGATTCCGGTAACACCCTCCAGCAAACGGTTATCTGGCTCAAGAAGTACCACGGTGCTGACGTTAAAGAGGTCAAAACCGCCGTCATCTGGTACAAAGCCTGCTCGATCGTCAAACCCGATTATTACGCCGACTACTTACCAGATAACCCCTGGATTCATCAACCTTTTGAACGCTACGAACTTTTGACCCCCGCCGAACTAGCCAAGAGCCACGAGGAATTACTCGTTTCTCACGCCAAGAAACAATAAGCTAATGGCTAATGGTTAATAGCTAACATTAGTCATTAGCCATGAGCCATTAGCCATGAGCCATGAGCCATTAGCCATGAGCCATTAGCCATTAGCCATGAGCCATTAGCCATGAGCCATTAGCCATTAGCCGCACCGAATAGCCACAACCAAATTGGTAGCATCAAGAGAAAGCCAATTGACCCGATAGCCAGGGCGGCAACGGTTAAATCGCGGTCGAGATGGAAAGTTTCTCCCAGGATGAGGGTAGCAAACGCGGGAGGCATTGCCATTTGCAAGACAATGACTAACCTGGGCGCGCCGCTCAAACCCAGAAATTGCAGCCCGTATCCCAAAATTAGGGGAACTAGGAGCATTTTAATCCCCAAGCTAATCCAAACGTGGGGCAAACCGCGCCAGGAAGATAGCTGACTTAGCCGCATTCCGATCAAGACTAAAGATAGAGCGATCGCCATCCAAGCAGCCTTTTGCAAACTAAATTCAATGGGGGCGGGGAGGGGGATATCTCTGCTAGCCAAAGCTAGGCCAAAACTCCACAGCGCCGGATTGGTAAGCATGGTGCGAGTCAAATGAGCGCAATTGCGCTCATTTTTGCCAAAACGCGCCGCCATTACCACGCCTAATCCATAAGCGCCGAACATCGTCCCCAACAAGTCGTAGAACAGCGCCCAGGCGAAGTATTGCTGACCCAGGATCGCCAGGATAACCGGATAGCCGAGATAACCAGTATTGCCCACCATTGAAGCTAACAGGAAACTGCCCTGAGTTGGTTTGCGGGCGAGGGGGGGAACGGCGGTAGGCGAGGTAAGACGCACCCGATGGACTTGCAAGGCGATGAAGGCGTGAGCGATCGCCGCCCCCAATAAAATAGCCGCCCAAGCGACTAAAGGCGCAATCCAAATTGGCCCGGATAAATCCGCATGGCGCACAAATGCCACAATGCTAATCGGGACTCCCACCCAAAACAGAAACTTGCCCAAAGCAGCGGGAACATCTTTGGGGAGAACGCCGCCTATTAACCATCCCAGGACAACTCCGCCTACTAGGGGTAGATAAAGTTGTAAAAGTTTAATCGCCAAATTGGACATGGTTGAATTAGCAGGACTTAGGCAAAGAAACCGGGTTTCTGTGAAAAATCTTTGGTTTAGTCGTAGAGACGTTACATGTAACGTCTCTACTAGAGATCCAGGTCGAAACCCGGTTTCTGGTCTCGTCGTGGGTAAGTCCCGATTGGGTCATGACTTACCAATTCAAGATAGTCAATTGGGAAGCGATCAGTCATTGTTTAAAATTTGTTTAGTGTCTGGTGTCGAGCGTCAAGAGCAGGAGTGGAGTGTTGGATAACGCCGGATTTTCTGAAAAGCCGTCAAAAGCTGCGGCTGAATCGATGGAAGATATTCCCGAAGCCTTGCGAGACGCATCCGAATCAGCCAGCGTGTCGCACCTGAAGCAGGGGGGGTGGCTGGTGGGAACATTCGTAGGATTGGGAGCGATCGCGCTTACCGTGGGGACATGGCTGACGGTTGGGGAGCAGCTGTTTCCCAGTATAGCCACCGCCCCCAATCGCAAAACCCAAACTACAAGCCCCATCGCTTCGCCGTTTGCGTCCCCTTCCCCGAAGAGTACCCCAACGACTCCACCCAATAGTTTATTGGGACACTTAGCTTATCCTGAAGCACCCGCCAAAGATTTGCAAGCCATCACAGCAAATGGGCAGATTAAACTCCGCAAAACCGCCGCCCAAAAATTTATGGCAATGACAGCTGCGGCGCGAGCGCAAGGAGTTATTATCGTCCCGATTTCCGGATTTCGTTCCGTATCCGAACAGCAGCATTTATTTTTCGACGTGAAAGCGCAGCGCAACCAAGTTGCCACCGAACGCGCTGCCGTCAGCGCCCCTCCAGGATACAGCGAACACCATACAGGTTACGCCGTCGATATTGGCGATGGCAGGACTCCCGCCACCAACTTGAGTCAGACTTTTGAGCAAACAGCCGCCTACAAGTGGCTAGCTGCTAATGCCGCCCGCTATAGTTTTGAAATGTCCTTCCCCAAAAACAATACCCAAGGCGTCAGTTACGAACCTTGGCACTGGCGCTTTGTTGGCGATCGCCACAGCTTAGAAACTTTTTATCAGGCTAGGCAGTTGAGCAAGTGAGCAAGTGAGCAGGTGTGCAGGTGTGCAGGTGTGCGGGTGTGCAGCCAAGATCGCGAAGTAATTACTTCTACTTCGTTATCTCCATTATCTCCTCTGCCCCTCGAGCACGCTTGCCCCTTTTGCCCAGCAGCACACCCGCTCTTGAGCTCCCCTGCCTACCTGCCCAAAAAGCAGATTGTCCCAAAACGTAGGATAATGTGGAGGTAGACTTGCATAACGAATTTCTTTCCTAAACTTATCTAAACTTGGCTATTTTAGGTAAGTTTCAAAGCTCCAAAGCGGCAAAAATTGACTGGTGCTGGATCCCAGTTATACTTGTTGGTATAGTACGGCTGGCAAAGTCTGCACTCAACGCCTGTGGACAAGAAGGAGCCGACTCCCAAGGTTGAAGCAGGAAGCAGACCCTCCAAAAACTGTTTCTGGTTGAATGGTGAACTTTAAGCAAGTTTAGCCAAGTTCTGTGAAGCAGCTTGAGTGAACTACCACACACTGACCTACAGTACAGTGTGATGGCTCTCCCAATTCATCGGGAATTGCCAAGAGAACCGGAGTTCTCTTGGTCTTACATTCCCTCCAAGGGCAGGAGTCCTGGTTCCCAAGACCCATACTTTTTCTTGACAACTGTACCTTTTAACTTGGTTTTTGCTTATGGCAGGGAGTTTGACACTCTCCGGGCTAAAGCCACGGAGATTCTTCGTTCATAGACCCAACTTGCTCAGGTAGGATTACTCCAACCTGAGTAGAGGTCGAATCTCCCGAAGCGTTCGGGTTTAAAACCCAAGTTCCCACATGCCCTGTGGTACTACTGGCTAAGCTCAGAATATTGATTGCAGCATTCTGGTCCCGGTCTAATACAAGCCCACACTGACAGGCATGGGTTCTCGTAGATAGTGATTTATTGACCAGGGTGCCACAACGAGAGCATTCCTGGGATGTATAGGCAGGATTGACGGCAACAGTTATCCTGCCAAACTTTCTGCCGAAATACTCTAGCCATTTCCTGAACTGATACCAACCTGCATCATTAATCGACTTAGGGAGACAGTGATTCTTTACTAAGTTCTTGAGCCTCAAATCTTCCTAGGCGACCAAATCTAAGAATTGGATTACGCAACGCGCCACTCTCTTAGCGTGTTCTTCACGTTGCCTACTTATTTTGAGGTGTACTCGCCCTAATTTATTAATGGCTTTCTTCCGGTTGGCAGAGCCTTTCTTTTTCCGAGAAACACACCTTTGTCTAAACTTTAGGCGTTTCTCACTTGTCCGATAAAACTTAGGATTGGGTTCGCTATGTCCATTGCTATCTGTGTATAATTCTTTCACCCCAACATCTAAACCAATGGTTTTGCCTGTCGGTTGTACTTCTACTTTGTTGTCCACACTAATCAAGAATTGAACATAGTAGCCATCGGCACGGCGAACTAACCTAACCCGTTTTATCTGGTCTAGTTGGTAGAAGTTTAAATCCCACGTACCCTTGAGTTTGAGCGTACCTATTCCTTTTTTGTCGGTGAAAGCGATCTGTTTCCGAGTTTCAGATAGTTTCCATCCACTAGTCTTGTATTCAACTGAACGGCAGTTTTTCTTGAACTTCGGATAACCTTTCTTCCCTGGAATAGCTTTTCTACAATTGTCGTAGAACCGAGCAATGGAAGAATATGCAAAACGAGACGGCAACTTGACAAGCATGAGAGTTCAAGGCTTTGACGAAAGGGAATTGGGCGCTTAACGCTGTATTGTGGCGATACAACTCTTTTTGTCCTACACCTCGATTGTCCATCCAAAAACGGACACATTTGTTGCGGACGAATTGAGCGGTTCTAATCGCTGAGTCTATTGCTGTATATTGAGTTGTTTTGCCTTTCGCCTTGAACTCTAAGACGATCATTTGACCTGGGCAACTCCAAAGGCAAATATTATAGCATTAGTAAAGCCGTCCTAGAAGGACGGGGCTTGAAACCCATCTCTTTGGTCAAGATGATTCAATGATACCACAAGCGATTTGCTCGTTTCGTCGTTGCAGATTTCCCAAGCCTCATTCCATTCGGCATCGGTCAACCTGCACTCTAGAGGAACGCTCGCATTCATCTCAACACGCTCCGCTGCACGTACAGTGTGAGGCTTCTGCTGTTTGAGCTAAATAGCAAAATAGTTTGCTAAAGTTACTCATACAGGACTTACGCAAACACCAAAGTTTCTATGAAAAATCGTCGCTTTGGAACTAAAGATCCTAGCAAGAAACCCGGTTTCTGGGAACGCCCTTGCGTAAGTCCTGTCATAGTTACTTATGGCGCTAGTGTTGACTTGGTTGTAATTTTCTGCTAGTTTTCTCAAAATGCCGAAAACCAAGGCTTAAAATATTCTGGTTTGTAAGCCATAGCCGCTGCAAAACAACCAGCCTGTAAAAATGTCGCTCGTTTGACCACGATTCGCTAAATTGGTGGAAAATAATGGTTGAACAATGGCTCCGGGGCGGGTTTTACGGAAAGAAACCGGGTTTCTGTGAAAAATTGTTGAGCAAGGAAAAAGATATAGGTCGAAACCCGGTTTCTGGTATAGTTAAACCCGCCCCTACAAAAAACAGCCAGTAATCTTAAAATAGGGTGTTGCTCACCCGAATTTACGCCTCTTGACTGTTGGAGCCGAATCCCTTGGTGGAAGCTCTAAGCAGACCCTGTAGAAATTACTTCTAGTTGAATGGTGAAGCACAAGATAAGTCTAGCCAAGTTTTGTATAGCAGAAGATACGCTCGCCGGATTGACATTGACTGGCTAAAATAAGCCAAAGGCTTGCTATGCGGCGCAATCAAAAACAACCTTGATGCCGCTGGCAATCGGGACTCCTGCCAAGGGTAAATATCGCCACTATGTCTCAGACTGCCGTTCACAATCCTGACACCAGGGGCATCCATAATGCAATGGATGTGGAACTTCGTAAGGTTTTCAAAGTTTTTAATGGAGAAACCGCCGTTCGCGGGGTTGACCTGGATATTCACCAAGGTGAATTTTTTAGCATTCTCGGACCTTCTGGGTGCGGTAAAACAACCACGCTGCGCTTAATTGCCGGGTTTGAAATGCCTAGCGCCGGGGAGGTGCTGATCCAAGGTCAGTCGATGACTTCTGTGCCGCCCTATCGCCGTCCGGTGAATACGGTGTTTCAAAGTTATGCCCTGTTCAACCACCTCAGCGTTTGGGATAATATTGCCTTTGGATTGCGGATTAAAGGGCTGCCGAAAGCCACGATCGCCGACCGGGTGAAAGAAGCGCTGAAATTAGTCAAAATGGAAGCTTTTGCCAACCGCTTGCCGAATCAACTTTCCGGCGGACAGCAGCAGCGGGTAGCCCTAGCAAGGGCATTGGTCAACCGTCCCGCAGTTTTGTTGCTGGACGAACCCTTGGGGGCGTTGGATTTAAAGCTGCGGAAAGAAATGCAGGTGGAATTATCCAATTTACACCAAGACTTGGGCTTGACTTTTGTCATGGTGACCCACGATCAGGAAGAAGCGCTGTCCCTGTCGGATCGAATTGCGGTGATGTATGAAGGCAGAGTCGAACAAATTGGCACCCCCAGCGAAATTTACGAACGTCCCCGGACGGCGTTTGTAGCTGATTTTATCGGGGATACGAATTTATTTCCCGGACGAGTAGATGAGGGGGATGGCTCGACGATTCAAGTGCTGACGGAAAATAAACTGAAAATCATCGTGCAAAAATCCGAGGGCATGGCAGGACTGCGTCCGCAAGCACAGGTGGTAGTCAGCGTGCGACCGGAGAAAATTAAACTGAGTCTCGAACCGCCCAACGTGCCAGGGAACTATTTTGAAGGCAATCTCAAGCACGTGATGTATATGGGAACCCACGTTCACTGCGTGGTGGAATTAAAATCGGGCGATCGCGTCATCGTCATGCAACCCAACACCGCAGGCAGCTTGAGCGAACCCCACACCCCAGTCTACATTTACTGGCGACCCAAAGACTGTCTAGCGTTAGTTCAAGAATAGACCTCTCCAAAAACTACCCTCTTTGGCGGGCAATACGTCCCACCCCACAAGAATTATTGGAGAGATCTAATAGAGCGAGAAAATTAAACATCGCCTCGGTGCGATACCGCTTTGGTTTCAAAACTCATGGTCATCCGCAGTAGTTTTAACGCGAGTATATAAAATCAAACGATATGACAAACTCGCAACTATTTAAATCAAACCTTTCGCGGCGTCGATTCTTACAAACGTCAGCAGCGGCGCTTTCTGGACTGGGGCTTTCCGGGTGCGGATGGACACTGGCACAAGTGAGAGCCGAAACCCCTGTCCAAGATAAATCTAATCGGCTGTTTATCTATACCTGGGCTGGCTATACTGACGAAAATCTGCTCTCTAGCTTTACCGCCGCCACAGGTGTAAAAGTTATCGCCGATGTGTTCGATTCCAACGAGACGATGCTGAACAAAGTTCAGGCAGGAGGCGGTAATGCCTACAGCATTATCTACCCCTCTGACTACGCAGTTGAGAAAATGCAAGAGTTAAGCTTGCTAATCGAACTCGAACGCGATCGCCTCAACGGATTGGAAAATCTCCTGCCCCAGTTCCGAAATTCCGCCTATGACCCCGACAATCGCCACAGCGTACCAGTGGCTTGGGGAACAACCGGGCTGATTTACAATAGCAAAAAACTGCAACAGCCTCCCGAAGATTGGGATTATCTGTGGAAAAATCAACAGCAACTTTACCGGCGGATAACTCTGATTAACGATGTGCGAGAAGTGATGGGGGCAACGTTGCGGATGCTGGGTTATTCTTATAACTCGACCAACCCGCAGGAATTGAAACAAGCTTACGAGAAATTAAAGGCACTCAAACCTGCGATCGCTTCCTTCACCACCGACGCCTGGAAAGAACAAATTTTGGCAGGCGACTTGCTCATAGCAATGTGTTACTCCGCCGACGCCGCCGACGCCATTTCCGAAAACGAAGAATTGCGCTATGTCATTCCCAAAAGCGGCACTTCCCTATGGACCGATACGATGGTGATACCCAAATTCGCGCCCAACATCGATGCGGCCTATGCTTGGATCAACTTTATGTTACAACCCGCCGTCGCAGCTTCGGTTACCGAACGCCTCAACTTTGCCACTCCCAATAAAACGGCGATTAAACAATTGCCAACTAAAATTACCAACAATCCCAGCATCTTCGCCCCCGAAGCAACTTTGGCAAAGTGCGAAAGAATTTCTCCTTTGGATAAAAAAATTAGCGAAGAGTATGACCGCTACTGGACTCAGCTAACCAGCGGATAGGTAACCATCTAAAATCTAAAATCTAAAATCTGCAATCCCAACTGTGTCTACAAACGCTTCTCCTCCCCCGCCTACTTCTATGCCCGCAGAACCACCAGATGCTGGAATGAAACGCCAACAGCAGCAGTGGTTAGAACCTTTAATATTACTTGGTCCGGCAGGAATTTGGTGGTTGCTGTTGCTGGTAGTACCCGCGCTGGTAATTTTTTGGTTGAGTTTAGTGCCAAAAATTCGACCAGGCGGTTACGTTTTGCCGGTGTGGGAACTGTTAAATCCTTCGTCACTGTTCAATTACGCCCAGGCGTTTGAACCGCTGTACTTAACCGTGATCGGGCGATCGCTCTTTTTCGCCTTCGGGACTACAATAATCTGTCTGCTGCTGGGATTTCCAGTCGCGTACTGGATAGCGGTGATGGGTCTCCCCAAATGGCGGAATTTGCTGCTGTTGGGTTTTGTTTTGCCGTTGTGGACTTCGTCGCTGTTGCGAAGCTACGCTTGGATTACGATTCTGCGGTCTAGCGGCGTGATGAATTCGATCCTTACCAGCTTCAATCCGCTGCTGGCTGCTCTAAGACTACCAGAAATCCCGCGCCTGGAATTGCTCAACGATTGGCCTGCCGTATTAATTGGCATGAGTTACAGCTATCTACCCTACATGGTGTTGATATTATACGCCTCGTTGGAAAAGCTGGATAAACGACTGCTGGAAGCATCGGCAGACTTGGGGGCAAATCCAGTACAAACGTTTTGGAAAGTAACCGTACCTCAAACTAGACAGGGAATTGCCGCCGGATCTTTGCTAGTGTTAATTTCAGGATTGGGAGATTTCGTCGATCCGGAATTGCTGGGAGGCGCATCCAGCATGACCGTATCCCGGTTAATTTATAACCAGTTTTTGGGCGCAACTCAGAACTGGGGGTTTGGATCGGCGTTGAGTATGATATTTATTTTGGCAGTTAGCCTGGCGATCGCGCTGTTAATTAAATTCGGCGATGCCAAACCCCAACGCTAGGGAATTTTAGATTTGGGATTTTAGATTTTAGATTTAAGTTAAATCTGCTATTCTATAGCCCAATACAAAATCAATAAACCGAATGTGGATATAACACACCAAAAAGACAATACCGTGAAAAAACCCAAGTTCCAGGCCAAACGTCGTCCTGGTTGGCAGGCAATTTTCTCACTGCTGATGTTTTTTTACATGTACTTGCCGATCCTAGTTCTGGCAGTTTACAGCTTTAATAAATCGCGCTTTAGCGCCAGTTGGGAGGGATTTACCCTCGAATGGTATCAAAAACTGTTCAACGATGGTCGAATTCTGGCGGCGCTGCAAAATAGTTTAATCGTTGCTTTTGGTGCCGTGGGCATCTCCGCCTTGTTCGGCACCTTGATGGCGGTGGGATTGGCCCGGTATCGGTTTCCCGGTAAAGGTTTATACCAGGGGGTTTCTTACCTGCCGATTATTATTCCAGACATTGCGATCGCAGTCGCTACCCTCGTGTTTTTGGCAGTGGTGCAAGTCCAGCTGAGCCTCTGGACTATCGTCGCAGCTCATATCGTCTTTTGCCTTGCCTACGTCGGTCTTGGCGTTTCCACCCGCTTGGCAGATTTAAACCCCCACTTGGAAGAAGCCGCCCTAGACTTAGGCGCAACGCCGTTTCAAGCCTTTATCCAAGTCCTGCTACCCCAACTAATGCCCGGTATTATTTCCGGCTGTCTGATCGCCTTTGTCCTCAGCTTGGATGACTTTCTGATCGCCACCTTCACCGCCGGTAGCGGTGCCACCACCCTACCGATGGAAATATTCAGCCGCATTCGTACTGGTGTAAAACCTGACATTAATGCCCTCAGTGTATTTTTGATAATAGTGTCAGGCGCAGTGGCATTTATAGCCGAATTTATCCGCTATCGCAGGGAAGGGGAAAGTATAAAATAATACAGGAAAGCGGGGATGGGGCATGGGATTTTTCACCAGCAAGAACGGGGACCAGGCCAAACCCACGATCGAGCTTGATTTTTTCACTAATTTAAACAGAGTGACGGAATGATGACAAAAAATAAAATTATTCCAACAGAATTTTGTAGCAAGTTACCACCATATAGATTAGGCTGTGTGTAATCTCATTGAGTATACTGAAATCGATGAGGAAAAATATAATTGAGATAGAGAAAAATGCCATATGACAGAAAACATTTTTGAACTTAAAGAGACGATCGAGTCTTGGGATTCTCACTATTACCATCCCATTGCTCAGGGTTATTACGATCGAGCGATTGCCACAATGCTGCGGCTGATGGAGGTACAACCAGGGGCAACTGTACTCGACGGGGGGTGCGGTCCGGGAGTACACAGCATTCGAGTTGCTAAAGAAGGCTACCGAGTCCGTGCCATTGACTTTTCACAGGCAATGCTGGAAGAGGCACTAGCACGTGTAGAAAGTGCTGGCATGAGCCACGCAGTTGAGTTTAAACAAGAAGACCTGACCAATCTAAGCTTTGGAGATGGTTCGTTCCAATACGTATTTTCCTGGGGGGTAATTATTCATATCCGGGAAATAGAAAAGGCGCTGGATAACCTAGCACGCATTGTGGCACCAGGCGGTAAGCTGGCGCTGTACGTAACAAATAAGACAGCTTTGGATCACAAGATTGAGTTTGTTGCTCGCTACCTGCTTGGCAAACCACTATCTGGACAGGAAAGCTTGTCAATGGGGAATGGCCTCTGGTACGAGATGCATGGCGAAAAGCTTTGGGTGTGGCAAATCGACAGTGAGGCGCTGACAAAGTATCTCGCAGCACGGGGTTTTCGACTAAAGCACCGCCTCATCGGGGAATTAACTGAGATCCAGCGCCTGGTCAGCGGGAAACCGAGGGAATTACTACTGCACTTGAACAACCTCTGCTATAGTCTGAAACTTCCCCCGGCGCTCGCAGTCACTAACCTGTTTGTTTTTGAGAAGATTAGTTGAACGATTTGCGTCAGTCCCCACCCTCTTACAGGGTAGGGAAGAATAGCGGTCAAAAAAAAGGGTTAGATGCCCTCTTTTTTGACCATTTATTGACACTTATGTTTTATTTCTTGCGGGAAGTCGTAAAACCACGTATATCTAATATCATGTCCGGTTGTATCGGTTGTATATAGTCGATTGTGCGAAAAGCTGTTTTTTTCCCTCCCACCTGCCCAAGAACCCACCTGCCCACCTGCTCACCGTAAGCCTCAACTACCGAAGCAAGCGGACATGATATAACCTGGGGAAGGTGCCAATATCTTCGCAGAAACTTTACAGTCAACCCCAAGTCCGCGATGTTATACTGCGGTCGAAACCTAAATTCTGTGCATGTTGCTATTTCGGGGTGCGTCGCCAGGATGTGATAGACAGTTGAAGGGTGCAACTGTCCAACAAAAAATCGCTGCGATGAAAGAAGCTGTGAACGGGGGTAAAGAAGGCTTGGACTTGGCGATCGCTGGGTTAAAAGACGCTTCATTACAGGTACAGCAAGCAGCGTATGAATTGCTGCGCTCAAACAGCAGCAGCCAATCAGTCAAAACAGCGTTACTGGAATATAACCCTTATGCATTTTTTGAGTGCCTGTACGAAATCGAGGTGCGTTTAAACACCATTAATCCCACCGCTATCAGCCTCAATGGAAAGATTATAGCCAGTGGCAGTGGCAGCAAGATCAAACTCTGGAATTCGGATACGGGGGAACTGCTACGCACCCTTAGCGCACATTCAAAGCCAGTTAATGCGATCGCCATTAGTCTAGATCGAAAGATTTTAGCAAGTGGCAGCGATGACCGCACAATCAAACTCTGGAACCTGCATACGGGACGACTGGTGCGTACTATTACAGGACAGGCATACAGGATAACTGCTGTCGCCATCAGTCCGGATGGAAACACGCTTGCTAGTGGCAATTGGAGGACGATCAAACTGTGGAATCTGCATACCGGGAAACAGCTACACACTCTGGAGGAAGATTCGGGATGGGTTGATTTTGTTACCTTTAGTCCGGATGGAAAAAAAATTGTGACTCGCAGTAGCAACTGTATTAAAATTTGGGGCGAGAGGTAGAATTTTAGATTTTAGATTTGAGATTTTAGATTTTGGATTTAATTTGAATGCGCTATTATATCATGTCCAATAGCAACGGTTGTGTAACTGCTAATAGCTAATCGCTAATGGCTCAATCAGGAAAAATACTATATTAGCAATTAGCAATTAGCAATTAGCCATCCATAGACTACCGATCTCTCGCGGACATGATATTATACCCAAAACAAAACAGGGGTGGAAACCCAACCCCTGTCTCAATCTTTACAGTTCGATTGTCGCTAGATCAGTTTTAAATCTGCATATTCGGCAATCATGTCATCGGAACTGAGGGTATCGCCTTCAGCTTGCGGTGTCCACAGAACTTCAATTGCCAAAAGTTGGTCGCTAGGAATTGCACCAAACTGACGCAATGCTTGACGCAAGTCGTCGGAACTATTAATTTTTGGCAGTTGCAGTTTGCTCAGAGTTGCAGCAAGCAAGGTAACGACGATATATTCACCTGTTTCTGCGTTCAATTGTGCCAATTCGCCAGATGTTTCCCCTGCGGGTAAAGCAGCTTTCGCGTCGGCTTGTCTGAGCAGGTTATTGACATTTGACAGGGTTTCTGCTGTAAATTTACTCCGTTCTGCGAGGGAGTAGCGGTTAAATGCAGCTTCTGCTGCTTCTAAACGCGCTTGCTGGGTATCAGCACCGGCATAAAACCAATATTCGGGGTGGCGCAATAATGCGAGGGTGGTTTCTTGCAATACTTCGGCGCGTCCTTGGGGAGAATTGGTATCGGCAGTTTCGGCTATTTTATTCAGTTCGGCTTGTAAACTACGGGCATTTGCTAACAAACCGACTTGCAATTTAGCGACAGAAACGGTGGGATTGCTGGTATAAATTTGCTCATCGGATTCTCCCCCACCGATGCGACGGAAACTTTGGAAGAGGAAGTTGGCGATCGCAATAAAAATCAGCAGGGTAAATAACCCGCCAAATCCGCCACCAATGCCAAAAAATGGAATCAAGAACGGAAATCCAATTCCACCACCGTAAGGATAATATCCGCCACCAGGAGGCGCATAGGTACGGCTGGGAGGTGCATAGGTGCGCGAAGGTGCCCTAAAAGAACCGCCTCCAATTCGACCACCAGTGCGAGCAGCTAATGCTCCATCAGCGTGACCCAGTGCCAAGGTTAGCACGAGTCCAGCGACGAGTAGCGGTTTAAAAAGCGGTTTAATCGTTGAAAGCAGTTTCTTGTACATAAAACTATGCTCATTCAGACTATTTGAAACTGATAGCGCAACATCTCTGGTTTACGCCATTTTTTGTTAACGCTTCTTCATATATTTCTAATATAAGGATTCCTGTCTGGGCAGGATAGTCGGTTTGGGGTGGATAGCTGGGTAGATAACCGTACCGAAAACATTTATAGCGGATTGCAGCCGTATGAGGTACGGCGAAGGAATGCAATAGCGGCACCGTTAACGGTGCCGCTATTGCATTCCTTCGCGATAACGCTTTCCCTGACTCGCTGGCAATCTGCTGTATTAGCAGTAGTAGCGGATCTAGAGTAAGATGCTGGGTTGAAAGCTTGTATTAAGCGCTTAAGCGCTTACTACGAACTGATGCTAGCCGCCGCCAACAATAGTGACAACTTCAAGCTTGTCGCCTTCTTGTACTTGGGTTTGCGACCAAAATTGGCGGTGGAGGATTTCGCCGTTGTATTCTACTGCTACTAGGCGGGGATTAAACCCGAATTGTTCTAACAATTCGGGCAAGGAAATTGGGGGCGAACAGGTACGGGGTTCCCCATTCACCCAAAGCGTAATTTGACTAGACATTGGACTGGGGAAGGTGTGCTTGATAAGCTCGCATGGTTTTCATCCTACTGAGTTGGGAGAGCATGTACTGGGTGACTAAAGTTGGCTGCTCTGCCTGCATAATAGCTCTGACGACGGCGATGCGCTCTGCACCCGCCATCAGGACATCGTTTAAGTTAGTCGGCTCGATGCCGCCAATGGCAAACCAGGGAATCGAGGCGTGCTGGGCGGCATAGCGGACGTATTCTAGTCCTGCCGGAGTTTTACCTTGTTTGGTAGGGGTTTCGTAAACTGGACCAACGCCGATATAGTCTGCACCTTCTGCGATCGCTCGTTGCATTTCATTCATATTTGTCGTAGAGCGACCGATCAAGCGATGGGGGCCGAGCATCTGTCGGGCGAAGGCGATGGGAATATCTTGCTGTCCGAGATGGACGCCATCGGCATCGGCTGCTATAGCTAAATCGACGCGATCGTTCATAATAAACAAAGCTTCGTAGCGGTGGCAAAGCTGGCACAGTTTGCGCGCCAGCTCGATTTGATCGCTATCCTCTGCGGTTTTATCCCGGTACTGTAAGAGAGTCAGTCCCCCTTGTAAAGCTGCTTCCACAACCTCAAACAGATCTTCTGAGGGAGATGTGACGAGATACAGGTAAGATTTGAGCAGTTTTTGGTGACGTTCGTAACCGAGTAAATTGCTTTCTAGGGTATAAACCTCGTAGCGCATCCGCTTAAACGCGGCGCCCATATCCGGGTGATAAAGCTTGCCGTATTCTTCTAATACCCGCAGCGCTTCTTCTACCCGGCACAAATTCGCTTGCAACAGATGCCCAATGCTGCTGCGTTGTTCTTCTTGGGGATGGGTGAGTTCGGTTCCCACATCGCCCAAGGTATCTCTGGCGGCGCGCAATTCTGGGGTATGCCATCTAGCCAACTCTTGGCGCATTTGCTTGCACGCCTCGCTCAGGTGCGAACTATTGAGGCCAAAACGACACCATTCCTCTACAATTCGCAAACCTTCGCGAGCGCGGTCTAAGTTAGCATCCAAAATGCGGCAAACAGCTGGCTGCATTTGTGGGGGCAAGTCTGAGAAAGGCCGGTTTTGGCTGAGTTGATTGCCCATTGGAAAGACTCCGTTAATTTTTCAATCCTATCAGTCCGATTCGCCGATACTTGCAAAAATACTTATTTAGGTTTTGGCAGCGAAACAGAGTTTATTTTGCCATATTTGCCTTACTCGTCAATAACCCAGCGCTAACCAACGGTAAAGCGTGCGCTTGTATCTAAGCTCCACCTCAACTCGGAAAACCTAGAAAGGCGTTCCGATGAGAGCTTCAACCCTCGACACATCAGGGCGCACTGACAAAGCACCCGTTCTTTCCCAGTCTTGCCGAGAAAGAATCGTTATTAATGTTATGTTTCTAGCACCTATCAAATCATTTTCAACTGATACACCGCAGTAGTGATATTGCTTGTGTTGCAAGTCTGCCAGATAGTAACCAGCCTTGCCGCCGTTAACTCGAAATAACTCGATAACGACTTGCTGCTTTGAAATGCCTTACAGTAACTCAAAATCCTGAAAGTCAACAGCAATCGGCAATCGTTTGTCGAACATTTTGCCTGTTTTGAACAGCCATCCCCCTGGTTTACGTTCCACAACCCGCATATACTCCGGATGAATAACGCCTGAATCTGACATGGGATATACTCATTTCACCGAAAAATGGGGAGTTTGAGGGGGATTCTGGAGAGCAACTACGCTTTAGATATGGGGAGGAAGAATCCCCCTCAAGGCTGTTTCGGGGTCTCGACGACCCCGAAACAGCCAATAACTTTCTGGATTTTCCAGTATGTTCTGTAGTAGAATATCTGTATTCATATGTGAGATTTCTTGCATTGTGGAACAAGTTCTGACCTTGGGTTGCAAACTTCAACCGACACCTGAACAGGAAGCTAAAATTGATACTTTGCTTCAAGGGTTTGCGGATGGTTGCAACTATGCCAATCAGACGATTAAACCATCGGTGACAAGCAAAACCACGATTCAGAACTTGGTGTATCAAGCACTGCGAGAACGGTTTGGGCTGAGTGCCAACCAAGCAGTTAGGGTGTGTGCTAGAGTTGGCGCAAATCGCAAGACTGCCAAACTGAAAGGCAAGCCAGTCAAAGCATTTAAGCCAACTAGTGCTGACTACGATGCCCGAATCTTCTCGTTTAGAGAAAAAGATTGGACGGTCAGCCTGACACTGTTGGGCTGCCGAGAGCGGATTAAGCTGAGTATTGGCAACTATCAGCAAGGGAAGCTGAAAGGCAAAGAGCCGACATCTGCCCAATTGTGCAAGCACAGAGATGGGCAATACTACATCCATATCCAATTGAAGGATGAAGCGCCCCAACCAATCCGCTCTGACAAAGTGATTGGCGTGGACTTCGGACGCAGAGAAATTGCTGTTACTTCCAAGGGAGAGAGATGGGACGGTAAACCGATTCAAAGAGATAAGTACGCCAAGGCTAGAGAGCGCATCCAGCACAAAGCCTCGAAGGGCACACGCAGTTATCGCAGAAGATGCAGAGAACTGTTGCAACGGCTGTCGGGGAAGGAAAGACGTTATCAAGCTTGGCTCAACCATAACATCAGCAGACGCATCATTCAAGATGCCAAGACTAATAGTGCCATTGTTGCAATTGAGGACTTGACCGGGATTCGAGATCGCACCAACCAGAAGCCTCGCAACAAAACCGAGCGAAGACGGGCTAATAGTTGGGCGTTCTATGAGTTGCGCCATTTCCTGGAATACAAGGGGATTAAGTACGGTGTTGAGGCGATCGCAGTACCACCCGCCTACACCTGCCAAACTTGCCACAGATGCAACCATCTGGGATCCAGAAGTGAGAAGCGGTTTAAGTGTGCCAACAAGGCTTGTGGTTGGCATGGCGATGCGGATGAGAATGGAGCAATCAATATTGCAAACATTGGAGCCGTTGTAACCGGGCTTCGAGGTTCGGAGTACCTTAGCTGTTTTCTGGGCTACGATACTTCAGGGCTACTGAAAGCCCCCGGCTTCTAGCCGTGGGGCTAACAACAGTGACAAAAAACCTACCTAAATCTACTTAAATCTCTCTAAACTCCCAGTTTTTGTAAAGATTTGCTAACTGCCCGCCGCAAACCAAGCCCAGAGGATAATTACACGAGGGCAGCAGATAGTCATGCGCCAAACCACCCTTGTGCTACTCGGATTTAAAACTCAAATCCAACTGACAAACTCTATAGCTCAACTGCTTGCCAAACACGCAGGAGTAGCACGTCATGCTTGGAACTGGGGATTAGGATTAACTAAGGCGATCCTAGACCACAATCAGGCGCACTCAGAGGATAAAATCAAATTCCCCAGTGCCATCGATTTACACAAATGGCTAGTAGCATTAGTCAAATCCAAATATCCTTGGTACTATGAAGTATCAAAAACAGCCCCCCAATATGCATTAATGCACTTAAGAGAAGCTTGGAAAAAATGCTTCCAAAAAAAAGCGGGTGTACCAAAATTCAAGAAAAAAGGCCGTCACGATTCATTTACCCTAGAAGGGACAATTAAAATCATCAGCCCCTGCAAAATTAAAGTCCCTGTCATCGGAGTATTAAAAACCTACGAACGTTTACCTAATGGCATCACACCTCATACAGTAACGATTAGTCGTAAGGCAGATAAATGGTTCATTTCATTTCTTCTGGAGGTGGAAACCAAATGTAACCCAAAAGCGATAGATATGGTTGGGGTAGACTTGGGAATATTAAATTTAGCTACACTTTCAACTGGGGAAGTATTTCCCGGAGCCAAAAAAACTCGCCAACTGCTCAAAAGGCTGGCTCACAAGCAATGGAGTCACCGACAAAAACAATTAGGCTCGAAAAATTGGCGAAAATCCAAGACACTAATAGCGCGGCTGCATAGCCAAATTGCTAACATTCGCCGTGACTACTTACACAAGTTAACTACCTACCTCGCCAAGCACCACGGCGTGGTAGTAATTGAAGACTTAAATGTCAGCGGCATGTTAGCCAATTGTAAGTTAGCTCATGCTATTGCCGATGGAAGTTTTTATGAATTTAAACGACAGTTGGAATATAAATGTCAACTTTATGGTTCCTCACTGCTCGTTGTTTCCCGATGGTTTCCTAGTTCTAAAACTTGCCATTGTTGTGGTGAGGTGAAACAGTATTTATCACTTGAACAGCGGATTTTTCAGTGTGAAAAATGTGGTTGGACATGTGATAGAGACTTAAATGCAGCCTTAAACTTAGAGCGAGTAGGGAGAGCTACTCCCGAATTTACGCCTGCGGACAAGAAGGAGCCTACTCCCTTGGTGGAAGCAGGAAGTCATGCCGATACAAGTCTCATAGGTAGATTTGAGATTGTTTGATCTAGCGGATTGGTTACTGGTTAAATTTGGGTTATTGAGTGCGCTTCGCGCGCCGATCATATCTATGAGAAAACCCCTCCTCACCAAAACCAATTTTCCCACAAGCCTATTCGCTTGTTTGGGACTGGCAACCGCCTTAACGCTTTTGCTTGACAATAAGCCCGCACAAGCGTATAATATAACGTCACTAATTGCCCAGAATCCGGCGGCGACTCAGGCAACTCCACAAGCGACCCAGTTATATGTCAATCCAGTCACGGGTAACGATGGCAGTGGTAACGGTAGTGAGCAAGCGCCTTTCAAAACGATTACCCAGGCGCTGCGGATGGCGACGACCGGGACGGTGATTGAACTTGCTCCCGGAACTTATAACGCCGAAACGGGGGAATCTTTTCCAATTGAGTTAAAACCGGGGGTAATTATTCAAGGCGACCCCGCTACCAAAGGCCGCAATATTGTTATTAGGGGGGGCGGTTTCTACCTCAGTCGCACGTTCGCGAGGCAAAATATCGCGGTTTTAGGTGCCCAAGGAGCGGGTTTGGCGGGGGTGACGGTAACAAATCCTAACCGACGCGGCTATGGTTTGTGGATTGAATCTAGCTCGATGGTGGTGGCTGACAATTCTTTTATCGGCAATACTCACGATGGGATTTCGGTGACGGGTAACGGTGCGCCGTTGATTCGCAATAATTACTTTGCCGATAATGGGGCGAATGGGATCAGTATCTTCAATACGGCTCGACCGGAAGTGCGGGAAAATGGGTTTGAGCGGACTGGATTTGGGATTGCGATCGGGCAAAATTCCGCCCCCATAGTCGTTGGTAACCGCATCTCCCAAAATAAAGATGGGATTGTCGTTTATGGCAAAGCACAACCAGTTTTGCGGAACAATACGATTGAAGGCAATATCCGCGATGGGTTAGTTGCTAGTCAAGATTCTCGTCCCGATGTGGGAACGGCAAGACAACTCGGTGGCAATCTTTTTCGCAATAATCTGCGCTACGATATCAACACCACGGCGGCGAATCAAACTATATCCGCTTATGGCAATCAAATTGCCAGGGGAAGAACTGCGGGACGTTTGGATCTGGGAACTGGTGAGCAGCGTAGCACAGGCGTCTCGCCTGTGGGAGCTCTGGAGAATTATATTCAGCCATCTCCCAGGGTCAACTCCCCAACATCGATTGAAATTCCGGTTCCGCCGCCAGCTAGGGCGACTGCGCCTAGTAACAGAGTAACCAGGCGTCCAAGAGGGGGGCGGCGCGCTGCTGCCGCAAGGCGTCGCAATGTTCGCAGACTTCAAGATTTGCCTATCGCGCCGAGTGGAGTATTTCAATCCCCTCTCAGCAATGCGCGCCAACTTCCCCCACAGAGAGCGGCAGTTGAAATGCCGCGTCCGAATCGCGCACCCGAAACACCAACGCCTTTGAGGGATAGGCTGCCCAATTTAAGCGTACAGCCTGGGGTACTCCCAGGTCAGGGGCAGCCCAGTTTTGAGCGCCATCCGGGCAATTTGCCCCGTGTAGAAATACCGTCTAATTCGCCCCGTGCAGTGGGGGAACCGCTACCGCCTAATTCTACTGCTGCGGTGGGTCAGGGGTATCGGGTGGTGGTGTTGCTAGAAACCCTTGAGCAAGAGCGATTGTTGCGCCAGCTTGTTCCCGATGCGGTTCGCGTTCGTTCCCTCAACCGGATGGTAATGCAAGTTGGAGTGTTTCGCGATCGCTCTTCTGCCGAGCAAATGTTGCAAAAGATGAGCGGTAATGGTTTAAATGCCATGCTCGAAGAGTTATGAGGAATGGCAGCTAAGAGCGAAATATCTTTAAATAGCTAATTGCTAATTGCTAATTGCTAATTGCTCGCAATAATATCCGGAGCTACCATTAGCTATTAGCCATTAGCTATTAGCAGCCATAAAATCGAGCAACCGGCAATATATAAATTTATGGATTTGGTTATTTTTATCGGGTTGCAAGCTTCGGGGAAAAGTACTTTTTTTCGCACTCGTTTTGCCTCTAACCACGAGCTTGTTAGTAAAGATTGTTTCCGCAATAATAAAAACCCTTCTAGAAGGCAGGCACAGCTAATTGAAGCCGCATTGAAAGAGCGGCGATCGCTTGTTGTAGATAATACTAACCCCAGGATTGAAGACCGGGCTGCGATAATTCAATTAGGGCGGTTATACAATGCTGAAATTATCGGTTATTACTTTAAATCCCAGGTGAAGCTTTGTCTGGAACGAAACCAACAACGCGAAGGTAAGGCGCGAGTTCCGGATGTAGCGATTTACGCGACATTGCATAAGTTAGTAAAACCTTCTTATGCAGAAGGATTCGATAAATTGTTTTACGTTAGTATTGCGGGTAATGGCGCTTTTAAAGTACGCGAGTGGAGGGAAGAAGAGGTAAAAGATGGATAGCGATACTTTTGAGAAACAGATGCGCTCGCTCGAATATTTCCACTCGCTGCGCGTCTTACCAGGCGCGTGGACGGTAATTCGCGTTGATGGTCGCAGTTTCTCCCGATTTACCGAATCTCGATTTGAAAAGCCGTTTGATATTCAATTCCATAATTTAATGGTACAAACTGCTAAAGCGCTATTAGAAGAACTGCAAGGAATTTACGCTTATACTGAGAGCGATGAAATTTCGATTTTGCTGCCTCAAAATTGGGATTTATTTGACCGCAGTTGGGAAAAAATTGTTTCGGTTTCTGCTAGCATTGCCAGCGCTACATTTACCAACGTCGCCCAAACAATTGTGCAGTTTGATAGTCGGGTTTGGCTCGGTACAAATAAATCCCAGGTAGTGGATTATTTTAATTGGCGTCAAGCAGATGCAACCCGCTGCGCTTTGAATGGTTGGTGTTATTGGACATTACGTAAAGCTGGTGAAACTGTTGGCAAAGCGACTTCTACACTGGAAGGAAAGTCTGTGGGATTTAAAAATGAGTTGTTATTTCAACACGGAATTAATTTTAACGATTTACCCGCATGGCAGCGACGGGGAACGGGTTTGTACTGGGAAATTTACGAGAAAGAAGGATACAATCCGATTGAAAATAAAGCTGTTGTGACAAAGAGGCGGCGAATTAAGATAGATGATGAATTGCCGATGAAAGAAGCTTATGGAGAGTTTATTAGTCGGTTTTTGGATGTTGAATAGTCTCTATAACACAGTGACTGAGAGTCATACCGAATCCGTTTGCATCGGAATTATAGAAATTTTCAATGGTATCAACGATCCTGGTAGGGGCACGGCATTAATAGGTTTTGCGCTTAACGAAAAGGTTTTCTCTTGCCGTGCCCCTACAACCAATTTTAATCATTCAGATGCAACCGGAGACGATATCATATCTTAGTAGTAGTTTGGTCAGTGAAGGGAAAAGGAACTAAAACAATATTACCAAAGCTATAGGTCGTCATAGACAGCATCCTCTATATTATCCCAGATTTTCTCAAACGCTGGCTCGGCAAGTTTAGTGGCTGCCAAGGTTAAGGAAAGGTCTGCATTGCATTGATTGAGAAAATCGATGAAGTCTTCTACTTCTATCACCTTTTAAGGGGGTAGTTGGCGGATTTTTTCAAGGATTCTTTGCTCTAAGGTGTTGTAAGTTGCCATATGTTGAAATTTCCTCTTTCTCTTTATTATCGTTCTGCAACTGGTTAGTTGCGTTGAGTAGATCGCATGAGTTGAACTGCTCTAAGATTGTCTTGAGCCTGGACAAAGTTATGGTTAATTTGGAGTGCTGTTTGTAAGGCAGCGATCGCTTCGTCCAATTTCCCTTGCTGTGCCAACGCCGCGCCCATATTGTTGTAAGCAAGGGCATAGTTGGGGTCGAATTGAATGGCTTTTCGGTAGGCGGCGATCGCTTGATCTAATTGCTTTTGGATTCCCAGCGTCACGCCCAGATTGTAGTAAGCAACGGCATAGTTGGGATCGAGTTCGAGCGCTTTTCGCAAGGCAGCTAGCGCTTCGTCTAATTTTCCTTGGTCACTCAGCGCAGCGCCCAGATTGTTGTAAGCAAGGGCAAAGTTGGGGTTGAGTTGGATGGCTTTTTGGTAGGCGGCGATTGCTTGATCTAATTTTCCTTGCTCTTTAAGCACATTGCCCAGATTGTTGTAAGCATAGGCATTGTTGGGATTGAGTTGGATGGCTTTTTGGAAGGCGGCGATTGCTTGATCTAATTTTCCTTGCTGTGCCAACGCCGTGCCCAGATTGCTGTAAGCATCGGCATTGTTGGGATTGAGTTGGATGGCTTTTCGGTAGGCGACAATCGCTTCATCCAGTTTCTTCTGTTTAGCTAACACATAGCCTAGAAGAAAGTAGGTGCCAGCATCGTTCGAGTTGAGTTGGACAGCTTGGCGACAGGCAGTGACTGCCTCGTCTATTTTATTTTGGTCATCCAGCACATCGCACAGACGGCGGTAAGCTGTTCCATCGTTGGGGTTGAGTTCGATCGCTCTGCGAAAAATACGTTCTGCCTCAGAGAAATTGCCAGCTTCTCCAGCCGCATTCCCTTGCTGATATAATTGCTCGACACTCTGAGCGACTGCTATTTGAGGAGTTGCCAGCAGCGATAGAGTCACCAGTAGGGGTAAAAACCGAGTTAACATAGTTCAGTTTTTGGAGTAATGGGCAAGGTTTAGTCTCGCAATCCCAACCTTCAGACAAGGTGTGTCTGGTTGATTCACCAAAGATCGTGGATTGCCAATTCTATTGGGTGATATGGGTTATATTCCTCGGTTTATGCACATCTTCCGATTGGGAGCATGTCAACGAGAGTAGGTTGGGTTGAGGTACGAAACCCAACTCTGTCTGGCTGGTTGGGTTGAACGTAAGTGAAACCCAACCTACACAGAATAGCTAATTGCAAACCTGACATGCTCCCTTCCGATTTGCTCTCGCCCAATTTCTAGCAACACCACAGCTGCTTACAGCCAGTAAATCATATCACGACTGGCTCCAGTCTTCCCACTCTAGCCCTTCAATCCGGTTGAAATGACGTTGGTTGTGGGTAACAAGAACAAGATTATTCGCGAGCGCAACACCCGCAATCAAGAGGTCAATATCATCCACAGGTGTTCCATCACGTCGCAGAGTAGCGTAGATGTCTGCCGAGAGGGCGACCGACTGTTCTGTGAGAGGCAAGATGATGTTTTGGGCAGCAAATTCGAGAAACAAATTCAGTTGGTTTTGGGCATCACGATGTTTCAATCCACTGATGATTTCGTAGTAGGTGACGATGCTGAGGTTGATTTGAGCATGTTCGTTCAAATATGCCTCAAACCTAGAAACAACTGTTGGATTACCTCGGAAAAACATCGACAGAATATCCGGATCAACCAAAGCTGGTTTCACGATTTTGCCTCTGGGAGAATGCTTGTTGACGGCGTTGGGAAATGTCGTCCCAGAATTCGCTGTAGATATCATCGGGGAGATCGTTCCAGCAGCCTGCGAACTTCATAATAGAGTTGCGAGGAAAACTAGCTGGTTCTAAACGCAGCCGAAAAGCATGAATCAGGTTAAGCAGTTCGGTTAACTTGTCTTCTGGTATGTTCTGGATTTCTTCAACAACTTTGGCTCTTAGTTCTGAAACATTCATCAACTGCTCCTCTGGCTCAGGTTTATGGCTCTATTGTCGCATTTTTAATTTTTCTCTTACCTCTGCGTTCTCTGTGTCTGGAGTGGTATGCGCTGGCGCGCACGCTACGCGAACGTTTAATTAAATATTCCTCTAGCGCAAAGAGAGTAACTGAGCAATCAAAATTTTTCCACTTGGAGCGTTCGCGCCAGCTAGGGTATGCATATCGCCACCATTCGGTAAAGATTCGTAACCGACGCTTGACGGTTGTCCCCCATACCGCTATGATCTCTGTTTAAGGTTGCTCTAGTTCAACCACAGCAACCCTTGTCCAGCTAAAAATCTAGTACCGCTGCCCAATGCCGCTGAAGACGGCAAAGGACAGCTTGACCCCCAAACTGGAGTTAGCAGTCTGGAGGCTAATGGAGAATTTTAACATTTCTCTGTAGCCACCCTGCTTTGCGCTGCCTGCGGGGTGGCTAGATTTTTTGGTTTCCCATCCAAAAAACAGGAGAATATGTCATGGCAGAAGAGTTTTTGTCCGACTCTACCGGATCTGTGCGTCCTAATTCTGACTTTGGAGAACCAGAATGGGAAAAGGTGGATTTTAAAATTGTCAGTTCCCGCGAGGGAGTGATGGCAGAAATCCGCAAGTTTTACGTCATGGGATTTGCGACGGTAGACGAGTGGAGTCCCTTGATGCCAGTACCTAATTTGCCAGGTCGGTGGATGACTATTCTGACTCGCTACCGCAAACTAGGAACTACCGAATCATCGACTCGCTAGTCGGGACGATGAACTACCCCAACCTATAGACGGACGGGGTTTCTGCTCCCTCATCCGAAAAATGGCTAGGCTTTTGACTCTTCACTTGCTTCAGTTGCCGCATCGAACCAGTATGCTTGCGCCTACTCGTCGAATTGGTAGAGCTAAAACATCCGTAGTCTACGGTCGGGTGAGGTTCGAGAGTCACCCCTCTTCCCTCCCCTAAGAACCGTGCATGAGACTTTCGCGCTCACACGGCTCAAGCCTTATC
>NZ_BLAY01000140.1 GCF_020521235.1 Microseira wollei NIES-4236
CTGCGTAGGCAGGTTTTGTTTGTGTAGGCGCGATTTTAATCGTCCGCATCTTTGTCCGAAATCTCTTTTTTCCAGATTGTGGCAATCTATAGCGCCCCCCACCCTCGAAGGGTGGGGCTATACAAACTTGCGTCCGCAAGGCAAGGACTGAAGAAAACTCAAAATTTTGAAACCTGCGTAGGCAGGTTTTGTTTGTGTAGGCGCGATTTTAATCGTCCTGCAAGGGTGGGGCTATACAAATAAAGTCCGCAAGGCAAGGACTGAAGAAAATGCCAGGTTTTGAAACCTGCGTAGGCAGGTTTTGTTTGTGTAGGCGCGATTTTAATCGTCCGCATCTTTGTCCGAAATCTCTTTTTTCCAGATTGTGGCAATCTATAGCGCCCCCCACCCTCGAAGGGTGGGGCTATACAAACAAAGTCCGCAAGGCAAGGACTGAAGAAAACTCAAAATTTTGAAACCTGCGTAGGCAGGTTTTGTTTGTGTAGGCGCGATTTTAATCGTCCGCATGTTTGTCCGAAATCGCCTTCCTCCCCATTGTGGCAATCAATAGACCATCACCCTAAATAAAAACGATGAACGGAGATTCTGTACTGAACCGTTTCCCTCAACTCTTTGGGGGACTATTTGCTTTATCTGCTGCTATTGTTATCAGTTCTTTTATCGGTGCTGGCGCTATTCGAGAGGTTAAAAGCGCTAACGATGTCCTCACCGTTACAGGTTCTGCTAAAAGACCGATTCGTTCTGACTATATTATCTGGCGTGCTTCGGTATCGAGTCAGCAACCCACTTTGGCAGCAGCTTATCAGGAAACTAAGCGCTATAACACCAGAATCCAAAGTTATTTGAAACAAAAGAAAGTTCCTTCTGAGGCAATTAGCTTTACTTCCATTGAAACTTCGTCTGTGCCGGAAATTTTACCCAATGGTCGCGAATCTGGAAACACTCTCGCTTACCGAGTCGTCCAGCGCTTAGAAGTTCGTTCGGATCAAGTCGATCAAATTACCGCGCTTTCCCGTCAAGCAAACGATTTGATTAATGAAGGGATTCCGCTGCAATCAAATCCACCGGAATATTTATACACTCAATTGGGTAAATTGCGGGTTGAAATGTTAGCGGAAGCGACCAAAGATGCTAAGGCGCGTGCAGAAGCGATCGCCAACAGCACCGGCAACCGCGTCGGCGCTATTCGCAACGCCAGAACCGGCGTTTTTCAAATTACACCCAGATACTCAACTGAAGTCAGCGATGGAGGCGTTTACGATACATCTTCCCTGGAAAAAGATATCACCGCTGTTGTCTCCGTCAGTTTCGGCATGGAGTGAGATGATTGCAGATTTGAGATTTTAGATTTCAGATTGGGGATGATATTCACAGCGCTTAATATTAGACCTATTGCAAAAGTCTTCTTCATCAACTCTGGAGGCAGGCGAGACGCCTACCCCACAAGAATTTTTTTGGTTTTGTGGGGTGGGCATCTTGCCCGCCCCAAATACTTTTGCCATAATTTTTGTGGGGCATCTTGCCCGCCCCAAATACTTTTGCCATAATTTTTTGTGAGTTGTGTTACAGTTGTAATAGGTGAATAAAAAGGTAAAAACAATGGCTCGACTACTCAAGCGCTGGGAGTCTCCCCGCCGCGAAGGCAGGAACGACAAAGGCAGAGGCGGATCGGCAAGAGCAAGACAACTCAAGAAGCAGCAAAAGATGTTGCTCAAGAAGCTCAAAGAAGAGTCCAACGGCGAAGGCAAGAAAAATTCAAGGGGAGGGAAAATTAATTCCCTCCTCTATTTTTTTAGGATGTATTGCGATCGATCTCACCCTGGTTTATTTACTATTTAATAAACCGCGAAGACACGAAGAACGCGAAGGAAGAAGGAAGAAGAAAGAAATAGATTATCTTCTACCAATTAGCAATTAGCCATTAGCCATTAGCCAATTTAATACACTGCCTGCCAAATCCGAATTGTACCATCGTATCCGCCGGTGGCGAGTAATTGCCCATCGGGACTAAAAGCAAGGGTTTGTACCCAATCTGAATAACCGGGAATTGCACCAATTTGCTGTCCGGTTCTGATATCCCACAATCTTACGCCATCTCTTCCTGCGCTGGCTAAAGTTCGCCCATCGGGATTAACTGCAACTGCGTTGACTACGTTATTATGTCCAGTCAGGGTGAAAGACCTTCTTGTTGATAAATTCCAAACTTTAACTGTGTGGTCGTAGCTAGCACTAACTATGCTGTCTCCATCGGGGCTAAATGCGACAGAACTAATCGCACCTTCGTGCCTGCCAATAATACCAATTGATTGACCGTTGGTAATATTCCACAATTGCACAACGCCTGCCCTTCCGCCACTGACAAATAAGGGTTGATTTGGACTTACTGCAAGTGAGTAAATCATCGGTTGTGCTAAAGGTGCAAGGGTGTAAAGCAGTCGTTGCGTCTTGATTTCCCAAAGTCTAATTCCGTCCAAACCGCCGCTGATTAAAGTTTCACCATCTGGTGTAATTGCCAGGGAAAGAATGTTGGTGATGGGATCGATAAATCTACGGGTTAACTTGCCATCTTTGACATTCCAAAAAATTATATTCTTGTCATCGCTACCGCTGGCGATGGTGCGACTATCGGGAGTAAAGGCAAGTCCCATGACGCGGATGCTGTGCGCCTGGAAGGAACTTCTTCTTCTACCCGTTTTGGGATTCCATATCCTAATCCTGTTGTCAATTTCGCCACCGCCGCTGGCGAGAAAGTTTCCATCTCGACTGAAGGTCAAAGACCATACGGGACCCCAATGGGCGTATTGCAGGGTGTGTAGCAGTTTTACATCTTGCCAGGGTCTAGCCGTGGGCAAGGTGGGAACGACAACCGGGGGCGACTCTTCGGTGGTTCCGTTGGTCAATGGCGATCGCTGACTCAGTGCCGCGCTCGTAGTTATACTGATAAAAGCAGTTACAAATATTACCCAAAAAGCGAAGCGTTTCATCCCGTCTCAGATTGAATGTTCGGACAAATTGTACTAGCTTGGCGGTGTTTTGGGGGTTTTTCTTGCCAGTCAGAGAGTAAAGTTTGCAACTGGTGTTGCAGCATTTCCAGTGCGGCAATTTGTGCGGCGATCTGTTGTACTTTCCCTTGCAGCATTTGCTTGACTTCCCCGCAGGGTAGCTGCCCCTGGTCGTAAACCTGTAAAATTAGTTTAATTTCGCTTAATTTCAGCCCTAGCGCCTGGGAGCGCTTGATAAAATCCAGCCGCTTCATTACCCCCATCTGAAACAACCGATAACCGGACTCGGAGCGTGCTACCACTGGCGATAGCAGCCCAAGGTCTTCATAATACCGTATAGTCTTCACCGGCAACCCGCTTTTGTGCGCCACTTCGCCAATTTTGAGCAGCTTGCCTGCAACAATATGGGTCATGGGTTATAGGGCAGTAGAATTGCAAATTGCAGATTTTAGATTGGGATTAAATCTGAAATCTAAAATCTAACATCTGAAATTCACCTGCTTCTTAGTAAGGACGATTTTTCTTATTAGAAGCGTTCAAGCTGGGGAGGGGAGGGCGAGAAGGTTGGGGTGGTAGATAATATTGAGGAGCTTCGGCGGGTGTTTCCTCGGTGTGGCGCCCCATTATCAACCAACGCAGCGCGATCGCTAACCCTACCGTGCCGATTCCGAAGGCGAGTAAAGACCCGCGATCGCCGACTCCACCAATTACAGCATCAACTGCTCCCACAATCAAAATAAAACTCGAAATCGGTTCTTTGCGGTAGGCTGACCTTAAAATCCGAACAAATGCAGCATTCATCAGCGTTAATTCTACTCTCGTTTTGATTCAATCTTAGCGCTTGCAAAAAAAGGCGAAAACCCCAGCAACCTCTGCCGCTGGGATGAAACGCCTATCAACCCTTGGGGGGCTTCTCAACAATATAATCCTTCACTGTAATCTGGCGTACAGAAAAACTTAATCTCAGGACTTACGCTTGGGCGACCTAGCAACCGGGTTTCTTGCTGCGATCTCTAATAGAAACCCGGTTTCTTTGCCTATGGCGCTAATTTAACCCCAGCCAGGATAGCACGCCTTGTCCAGTGACATATTCAATCAGCAAAGTCAGCGCAAACCCGATCATCGCTGCTCTACCATTTAAGCGCTCTGCGTACTCGTTGAAACCAAACTTCGGCTCTTCCAACTTGGGAGTCACGGTTGGTTGAGGTTGAGTCGTTGGTTGAAATCCTTGTGCCATTTTTAAAACCCTCTCTCGAAAAAATTAACTAATTTGGTCGGTTAAGCTACCGACAAGAGGCTCGGGCGGGTGTTAGATTTTACCTGTCCTCTTGGGGTTGACTTAGCCTCGCCTATTTACAATTCTTTACAACATTTATTGTACAGGCAAGGTGGGGAAAAGGGGGAAAAGGGGGAAAAGGGGAAAAGGGGGAAGAGGGGAATTTGCATTCTCCTGAAGCTCCCCTGCTCTCCTGCTCCCGGATTCCCCCTTGTCTGCCACCTAAAAGAAATCGGGCTTAAGCTAGAGATAAGGGGTTTGGTAGAGGTTACAGATGGAAATTGGCGTTCCGAAGGAAACAAAAGATCAAGAGTTTCGGGTTGGGTTGAGTCCTTCCAGCGTGAGGGTGCTGCACGATCGCGGACATTCAATCAAAGTAGAAACAAGTGCTGGTGTCGGTGCTGGGTTTAGCGATGAAGATTATATCCAGGCAGGGGCGGAAATTGTCCCCACAGCAGCGGATGCTTGGAATAGAGAACTGGTAGTGAAGGTAAAAGAACCGCTGCCGCCAGAGTATCAGTTTCTGCAAAAAGGGCAGTTATTATTTACATACCTGCACCTGGCAGCAGTTCGCAGCCTTACCGAGCATCTGATCGATTGTGGCGTGACGGCGATCGCTTACGAAACCGTAGAACTGCCAGACGGCAAACTCCCTCTCCTCACCCCCATGAGCATCATCGCCGGACGCCTAGCGGTGCAATTTGGCGCCCGGTTTCTAGAACGCCAGCAAGGAGGACGCGGCGTGCTTTTAGGCGGCGTTCCCGGTGTTAGTCCTGGAAAAGTGACGATTTTGGGCGGCGGCGTTGTCGGGACGGAAGCTGCTCGCATTGCCGTCGGTATGGGTGCCAGAGTCGAGATTTTAGACGTAAACGTCGATCGTTTGGCATATCTGGAAACCCTATTTGGCTCCAGAGTCGAACTACTTTACAGCAACCCTACCACGATCGAAGCACTCGTTCCAGATACCGACTTGCTCATCGGTGCGGTTTTAGTCCCCGCACGCCGCACGCCGATCCTAGTTACGCGAGCATTTGTGCAAAAAATGCGTCCTGGATCGGTAATAGTCGATGTAGCAGTCGATCAGGGGGGTTGTATCGAAACCCTGCATCCCACGTCCCACACCAACCCCACCTACATCGAGGAAGGCGTCGTACATTACGGCGTCCCCAATATGCCGGGAGCAGTCCCTTGGACGGCAACGCAGGCACTGAATAACAGTACTCTACCCTATGTCCTCAAGTTGGCTAATTACGGCATAAAAGCATTAGAAATGGAACCTGCTTTAGGCAAAGGGTTAAACGTTCAAAACCACCAGCTAGTTCATCCAGCAGTCCGAGAAGTATTTCCAGATTTAGCTAAATAGGCTAATGGCTAATGGCTAATGGCTAATGGGTAATAGTAAAAAGGCTTTTTTGCCAGCTTACAGTCAACAAAGAGCAATTAGCAATTAGCAATTAGCCATTAGCAATTAGCAAAATCTAAAATTCCTTTTGACGCCGCTGTTGCCAGTACCACCGATACCAATCACTCGAACTGCGGACAGCTAGCCATAGTAAAAATAAGGCAATTAATCCTCCCTGTCTGGGGGCATCAAAAGCGAAAAAAACAAGGGCTATGCATAAACCGTCTTGGGCAAACACCAACCATAGGGGCAAACCCCGCAGTCTAAAAAACCAGCCGACTTGAACTAGCTGTAGTACTAAAGCTAATAAACCACCAGTTATCCCAATTAATGGGATTAACCAAGCAGCTAAGTCCTTAACTTCGGCAATAGTAATCCCCATCATTGCTCCCACAATCGGGCTGAAAATTAATTCAACCGTTTGCAGTATCCGCTGTCCCAATAGCTTTTTGGAAGCAACCAGTTCCAAGAACGACCAACTGGTGAGGACTCCTACAAGGACTTGTGGATGAATCTGAGATAAAATTGGTACTTTAGACCAAAGCTCGTTCTGTAACAGCCCAATCAACAGTAGGGGTAGGGCAATTCTCCCCACTCCTACCGCAGCAGCAGCAGAAAGGGCGGCTAAAAGTTCAATCATAGTTGTGCGCTATCAACCAAACAGTGGACACTAGACAACTAGGACATTCACTGGATAGATAGCCAGCTTCAGTCCTATATGGACTACGTTAAGACGGTCATGACACCTCTAGGTGCTTTCGGTGCAAAGAAGCTCTCTGTCGTTAGAAGTTAAACAGACGTATTTGGTTAAGGAGCGTGCTTCTAGCCTAAAAAGCCCTCTTAAAATTAGCGAGGAAAACTTTACCCCAGAAATGGGAGTTGGTGAGAGCAGGTTTCCATCAAAAGCCTGCTCTTAAGCGATAGATATATGTACGCATTTTCCACTGTTGTCTAATTTTTCAGCAATTAGAGGCGTTGCGATCGCTTGACGTTTCAAAGATTGGCAAGGGTATCCTCAGTTTTTAACTTAAGGCTACTTCTGTCTTATCTTTAGCATAGCTTTTCCATCTTAGATATCTTCCATATCTCCCCCACATATGGTATGAAACTGGGATAACGTCCCAGAGGTTTTTGATGATTATCGCTGTACAAATACTGCTGCTTATCCTTATTATTGGTTCTATCATCTTTTATCTGGCCTGTGCTGTATGTACCCGCCAGTTTTTTGCCTCTACCGAGTCAGTGACGGAAAATCAGGATGCACCTGTATCGATTTTAGTGCCGGTGTGTGGCTTGGATGAAGGGGCCTGGGAAAATTGGTCAGCTTTTTGTCAGCAGAATTATCCAGATTACGAGGTACTGTTTGGGGTGATGGATGTCCAAGACCCTGCTGTCCCCGTCCTCAAACAACTGGTGGAGACGTTTCCCGACCGTGGGAAACTTTTTGTCGGGTTGGCACCTCGCGGCATTAACCATAAGGATAGCAACTTGAGCTATCTGTTAGAAGAATCGAACCAGGAAATTATTATTTTTGCCGATAGCGACATTCGCGTCAATCCCGATTATATTCGTACCGTGACTGCGCCTTTAGCCGATCCGGAAGTTGGTTTGGTGAGTTGTGCTTTTGTCGGGTACGATCCTCAGTCTGTGGGTGCTGCGATCGCATCCTTCGGTCGCTGTGTTGATTTTATACCCAGTGCCTTGCTCGCTCGCTTTGTAGATGGCGGTTTTCGCTTTGCCGTCGGTGCAACAATGGCTACCCGTAAATCAACCCTGGCTAACTTTGGCGGGTTACACCTCAACCGCATTGGGTCGGATTATAACTTGGGGAAGCGGGCTGCAATGGCAGGGTATCGAGTGGAATTCTGCCGCTATGTTCTGGAGTCGGATACAGGACGCGAGAGTATCGGCGAGGTGTTTCAGCGAGAGTTGCGCTGGGCAAGAACAATTCGCTACAATCGCGGGCCTCAGTACTACACGATGGCGTTCTGTTACGGGACGGTGTATTGCTTGCCCCTGCTGATTATGTCGGGATTGGCTGAGTGGGCGCTCGCGCTAACCCTATTTACAATGGTGATACGTTATACCGAAGCCATGGCAACAATTTTCAGTATAGGATGTCCTAAACTTATACCCTGGCTGTGGCTGCTACCTTTACGCGACTTACTCAGCTTTGCCGTTTGGGCAATGGGTGCGTTTGGACAAGGCGTATACTGGCGGGGAAGGCGACTGCGAGTGATTGAGGATGGTCTTTTAACGCAATGGGAATAGGATATTGCAGATTTTAGATTTTAGATTTCAGATTTTAATTACTCGTTTCCCGCCGGAAGAATACCTATTAAATGAACCGCCATAGACGCGCAGCGGCTTCCCGTAGGGTAGACGCACTGGACGCCAAGAAAGAAGAGAGAGACAATATTGGTAATGTTCTAGGGGGTAGGTAATAAATCTGAAATCTGCAATCTGCAATCTTAAATTTCCTCAATCTCCCAGGATATCGTTATAGACATCCAGCAAGTATTTTGGGGTGAAAACGGTTATAACATAACCTGTAAAAATCAGTGCCAAGGCGCTGATAACGATGGGAATGGCAAGGGGTAGATAAATGAATTGACGGGGGTTATTTGCCCACATTTTCTTGACTCGATCTGAGAAAACTTCTAACTTGCCATTGCAGCTGGTCATGGGGTCGCGCTCTCTTGTTTCAGCCACAGATTTTGCTTTAGTTAACAAGCGGTTTTGCCAGTAATAATCGTGTCCGATTAACAAAAAACGCCAGAAAAAGTGAGATAAGCCATTAGGCGGGGCGTGAGTTGCCCTCGCTTGCGATTGGTTCCAAATAATGTAACCAGCATTTTGCAAGTTGCGGGCATGAATGACGCAGTTACCGCGATAAAGGGGTAAATCGGTAGGAATGGGATTACTCAGGAGAAATTCGCGGCGAAAAGCTACATTATTGAGGAAATATTGAGAAGTTGGGGTGAGGGTTTTGTGTCCGGAATGTTGGGGGAAAATATAGGTCAGCGCCATCGCAGTGCCGTAAGCACCTTTAGAGAGCGTCATTGTTTCTCCGGCAACAATTTGGATATCCTCTCCTGCGGTAAATGCAGTGAGGATACTTCTCAACCAGTTAGGTTGGTAAATGCAGTCTGAATCAAAATAAACTAGGATTTCCCCTGTCACTAATTCGGCACCCAGCATCTTGGCTTTGTAATAGCCAGTCGCTAATTGAGTGTGGTGAACTTTAATCCAAGGATACTGTTGGCACAGATGCTCTAGTATGTGGGTGGGAGTGTCACCGCTATCGATCAGCAAAACCTCATTCGCACAAGTGGGCGAAATGTCTTGATTTGCCAGCGTTTCTAAAGACTTAAATAAACCCTTAAGATCGGCATTTGCTAAATTTTCCGTCTCTAAGATGAGGGAAAAACTGGGTAACTGTGTGTTTAGCGGTGTTTGTATTTGTTGCATATGTTACTTTTGCTCGCAAGCACGATAGGCCAAATTTGATACTGCCACGGCTAGGCTTCGCGGTCATCCGTGGGATTCTTGGTTCACAGAGAAAACTTTTCCTCACAGGCATGAGCCAATCAAGATAGCGGTTTCCTCTCCTCAAACGTTTCCTGCTCAAACAGGACTTAGGCAAAAAAACAAGGGTGATAGGAAAAATCGTGGGTTTAGAGGCGCTCGATTGACGCATCACCTTTGTTTTTGGCCCCGCGTGCGTAAGTCCTGTCTTTGACAGCCTTTGTCGGGTAGTTCTGGGGCATTGCTGCCCCAGAACCCCCTAAGAACGGCTCGTGAAAGTTTCCCTTCCAGCCGCTATAGCTATCTACAAGGCATTTGCGTGAATTTACTGATGGCAGTATGGGTGGAATAATTCTAGGTTTTTGTCTGTATCAAGTCCACCCTGACTTCTGGGTATTTTGTGGTGCTTGTGCAGTTCTTCCCCGTTGTCTAAGGATTCTCCGCCGGATCGGCAGACATGGTTTTGGATTTCGGCAGGCAAGTTTTTGTAGGGAGAACGAATCGCATTTAGATTTTTCTACGCACAACGCCGTTTTAATGGCGAAATCTTTACCCTGGCGGGAAACTTTTAGATGCAGTCGTCCTAGTAAGCCAACTGCTTTTTTCCGGTTGTTAGAACCTTTTTTCCTTTTGGAAACGAGGCGCTGCAACCTATCACAAGCTTTTTCGGACTGACGCAGGTGACGGGGATTCTCTACCTTCCAACCTTGAGAATCGGTGTAGAAAGCTGACAATCCGACGTCGGACCCAATTGTTTTACCAGTAGGTTGAATGCTGATATGACGTTCTGAATCTATCACCAACTGAATGTAATATCCATCGCTACGACTCACAATTCTGACACGCTTAATCTGGTCAACTTGGTAATAGTGCAATTCATAAAGCCACCTGCTTTGTCAGGTGGCTAGCAAAAAAATGCCAGATTACGAATTGGGTAAGCTTGCGTTGTTGCCGAAGTTCTGGGGGAATGGCTTCAAAATGCTCTAAGAGAAAATTCATCAAGGCGAGGTGACGCAAGTCGTGCGGTTGGGGATGGCGGTGGTTGTCTCCTCTGGCAAACCAGCGACGCACAGTAGTAACGGAACGAGAGCAAATGAGAGCAATCGCTTCTTGTGGCACATCCCATTTGGCGTAGAACTGTTGCGGAATCATCGCCAGTTCGCAATAAGCGTAAAGCTCAATGATTCGCTGTTCTCGCTCGGTAATCGGGCGAGTCGGCTTGGCGCTGACTCACAGGATGAAGGTTTGTTTTAGTCCCCTTGCGGGGAAGTGGTGAGAACTGAATCAACTGTTCAATCACCATACTAGAGGCGTGTTTCCATCCCCTTGCGGGGTAAGTTTAAAAACTGCTAAAAGTCGTTGAGAAACTTAAACTCTCTAGTCTTTTAAATCATAGCTGTCATTTTGAGAAAAGTCAAGCCATTATTAGCAAAAGACAAGGGGCAGGAATATTATAGTTTCCTGCCCCTTGTCTTTTGCTTCTGGATACTACTGAGTAGCAGTTAATCGAACTGAGCAAGAACGATTTCCTTGTCAGGGAAATTAGCTACTAATTTTAGACTGCCACCAAGCGACTGGATGTAGCGAGAGAGGGTAGAGATTTGAATATCTTCTGGGTTATCCAACTCAGAAAAAGCAGACTCAAAAGTGCTGAGGTCTTTTTCCAAATCCTCATCTGTATAGCCCAAAGACTTTCGCTGTTCCAAAAGGGTAAGATGGAGTAATGCAAGTTGAGCGCGAATTTTGTTTCTTGCTCTTCGCTCTGGTGTCATCCGATTTCGCAATTCACTAAAAGGCTTTGTCTTCATATCAATCCTTCATTTTCAAGCTCTTTTAACAGTTGGTCGTAGAGCTTATCAGCTTTGGGTATATTCTCTTCATACCAGCGGTCGTTGCCCTTTTTGTTACCGCCTAAAAGAAGTATCGCAATCCTGCGAGGATCAAATGCATACAAGATTCGATAAGGCTCTCCTTGATGTTGTACTCGAAGTTCTCGCATATGTTGGTGACGAGACCCATTGACACCCGAACTCCGAGGAAATGGAAGATTCGGCCCTCTTTCTTCGAGCAACTGTACCGCGCTATCAATAGAGTCTTGCGTTTGTTCATCAAGTGTTACGTACCACTCCTCGAACTCGTCAGTATACTCTACTTCGTATGCCATGTTATCTGTCCTTGTGAAGAAACTCGCTGTTCTGTTTGCTGCTTGAAGAATTGATTCAGTTACTCTAGCTGAGGCTTGAAGAGTTGGTTCAGGTAAGTCAGGATGTTTGAGCCTATACATAGGTTTATCGCTCGAATCAAGTATCAAAGTTTACAAGGCTGACAGTTTAAACTATCAGCCTTATTTTTTATAATACACTATATTACACTTAGACCTCGCTCAGTATGCACAATTTTTTATTCACAGCATTTCACCTTTTTGATGCTGCCGTCTTCCTTAAGGTCTAAAACTTCAACCTTAACCACTTGACCTTCGGAGAGAAATTGTGCCTTTTTGGGTTCTTTTTCAGTTAATTTAATCGTTCTCATGATTTCATATGTCACCTTGTTCCCTTTTACGGCAGTAACCTTGGCTTCTAAGATTTGACCAATAGTAAAATTATGAGCGCTAATGACTTCGGCAATTTCTGCTTGACGTGCTGACTCGATGACTGGGGCGGTAATTTCTCCAATTGGTTCAGAATTTTGTTGGTAATAGCGCATTAAACGAGATGCCCAACCTAAAATATGCAGCATCAGGGGGGCATCGTTTTGATAAGCTTTTAGGTATTGGCTGCAAGCTTTTTCCATGCTTTCGTAATATTCAGAAGTGCGCTTGCTATGTCCGATGTGTCTGCCATTCTTGACCAGGGTTTTGAGATAATCAAAAAATTTGGTTCCGGCATTCTCCTGGTGAACAAAAGCGCGAAGGTAAGCGATCGCTTTCCCCAATTCGTTGACATCGGCATTCTCTTTCACCAGAGTTTGCGCGATCGCATGGGCAATTTGCCATTGCACTTCTGTCAGGGATTGGGCAAAAAATTCAACTGTCATAGTTCCGTATCTCTCAGGGTTAGTACATTCCTTCTGGAGGTTCTCGATCTGTGGGATATTTCAGCACCGCAGCTAACTCCTGCAACTGCTGAGATTGGACTAACTGTCGGTGTGCTTCTGCTATTGCTTTTTGCATCATCTGTTGCAGTTGATTTCCCGCAAGTTGAGTTGGTTTTGACTCGTAGGATAAATAGCGATCGCGCAAATTAGCAGGTTGTTCCAGCAGCGTTATTTCTACCGTCATCGTTCCCATTCCAATCGGTTTACCGCCTCCCACTTTTAAAGCAATAGGATATTTCGGTCGATCTTGTCCTAATACAATCAACAGCGTTCCCAGTTCAGCTTGCGTTAAATTTCGATAGTGCAATTGAGTCGTAAATACAAATTCTTTCACTGCTTGTTGGACGGGAATCCCTTGTTGCTGTCCTTTATCAACGGCTCTAATTGTATGGTAATAAAACTTGCGACCCGCTACTTTACCTTGCTTAAAATAGTGATGCTTTGCTTCAGGATGCGGACGATACAAAGAAGGCATAAAACCTGCCCGAAAACCCGCTGATTTGCAGCAAGCATCGGTAAAATGAATTAATCCTTGCCAATCCATTGCTCCAAATACCCGACTTGCAGGACACAAACGCTGTTTATCTTTACAGGGTAAACGTTCGGGCGGAATGTCGTTTTTGTATCTTTGGGTAATCACCGCCAATGTACTATTTGTAATCGCTTCATACACCGACCGCACTACACCCTTGAGCGAACTACCGGGAATAATTAATTGTCCCTCAGTTCCCTGCATCATTGTTTTAATCAAGGGAATACTTTTTTGTCCCACATCGCTTCCCATCACGATAACACCTGTTGCAACATGGAGCGCTGTTTGCACTTTTAAAGTCAGGTGTAAAGTTCCGTGACAGCGGTTTTCATGATATTTATCCTGCCCAATTGGTTGCTGTAATTGGGGTCTTTCCTTCGGGAAAGAAACCATGGCGTAGGGTTTAGGTGCAGGCGTTTCAGAGGATTGATTAAACGGACGGGGTCGTTGAGTTGTCATTGCGGCATTTCCACAGTTAGAGCAACAAAATGCACGGTTGAAGTATCGGCATCAATAAAATAGCGCTGGGCTAACTTAGGCTTATTTGTTTTGGTTTTATCCCCGGAAATTCTGGGGTCGATACTTTCGGGAAAAATGAGCGATCGCGGAAAGCGAGTTTCATCGGTACGATAGCCATAAGCGGCTCTCTGTTGGGTTTTCCAGTCCCCATCAATCGCAGTAAATCCCGCTGTTTCTCCGTTATTTGATAGGATTAGAACATTGTACAAACCGGGTTTTTGTTGTTTCCAGCGTAGTTCGCGATCGGAATTAAACATCTGCCCTTCTGGACTGGGAAACTCTTTCGGAAATTCCTCCAAAATTCCGCTAACTTTGTGAGGCAATCTCAAAAAATAATAGTTAGGTTGATTAGAGGTTGATTGCAACAGTTGTTTCAACTCTTCCTCTGTTAAAAGTTGTTCGCTAACACCAACAAAAACACTCATGCAACTTCTAACCTCCGACGCCAAGAACGAACTGCCCTCATAAATAAATCTTGTACTTGTACATCACCTTGCCATTGCAACTCTACCCCAAAACCGAGAGGCATTGAATTAGCAATAACGGGAGTTTCTTGTTCATCATCAGCCGGAAAACCGTAACGTTCTCGTTCTTCTGGTTCTAAAAAAACTCCCGCACCTAACAGGCGATTATTAGACCATTGTTTTTGTCCGCCAATGCTGCGAATTTGTTCGTTTTCTAACACGCAACCGGGGTATTGCACCACGGCTGAATTAAGTTTAACTTCAACCATTCCTAAACCGCGAGATTTAGCAAACCCTAAACCAAACCAACCTTCATCTAAATCTCGCAATACTAAACCAATTAATCCTAATTGAGCTAAAGAGAAATTCTTCAGGTGGATTTTGGTTTTAAATTCCCCACTCGTGCAAACTTGGTAATTAAATGGCCCGACTGCAACGGAACCAAATACGCGGTCAATTGCTACGCCATTGCGTTCTTCCAATTTCAACTGTTTGAGGTCAACTGGATAAGCATCTTCAATTCTAATGCGACTCGCAATAGCAGTATTGCCAAACATTTGGTCAGTAAAAGAAGATTGCCGATAAATTTCTCTGGTATCTGTAATGCTATCGAGATATTTCAGTTCCTCAAGATTGAGCGGGTTACTTGCCCAGACCGTGTTAGGATTGTTTGGTTTGCGATCGCGTCCTACAGTCCTAACAATTCTCTCAGCATGAGCGCGAATTGCTCCTTTCAAAGAACTTCCCGGCAAATAAATCGAACGTCCCCCCGCGTGGTAAGTTTCGACAAATTCCATATCGGGTTTAGTCGGATCTGCCCCTTCTTTGCCCGATTTAATTAAAATTGGGCCACAAGGTAAGATACTAATATCAATCGTGCATTGGTTAACAAATCGTTTGTGCATGGTTTAAGTTTGAGCGATTGTTAGTAATTAAGCAGCTACTAATTGATTTAGCTGCATTTCACATTGTTGAAACACATAGTTAACAGCAGCAAAGAGTTTATCAATTTCCTGGAGCAAGTAACGGCTACTATTTTGAGTAAAAATGTTTCCTTCCAGCTTACCAAATTCCCAATATTTGCCATTGGAAACAATCCCAAATACAGTAACTTTTAGTTCGTCATTCAATTTTTGTGCTGCAACCATTTCAGCTAGACATTGTGCCCACCCTTCATCAAATTTATCTTGCTTAGCCTCAACCAACAGAAAATAAGGCTTTTCAAACACGAATTTTCCCAAAGGAGAGCGTTTAGCCAAAATATATTCAGGAAAACCAGACAAATTCAGGTCGTAGGTAAGAGATTTATGACTCCAGAGAACAAACTTACTATAATAAGATTTCCAGACTTCTTTGAGAACTGGATAAATCAGATTTTCGCACACAGCAAACTCTGAATTGTCCACAACTGCTTCTCGCATCATAAATGCTAAATCTTCCCGAAAATAGTCAGGGATACGAAATTCAGTTTCTCCCATAAAATTAGCTTCAGTGTAAGTTACCTGAAATTCTTGGAGAACTTCACCGATATCTTTGTAGTTACTGAAACCCATATTGACCTCCTATAAGCAAGTTCATTTTTTAGGCTTGAGCTGTTTGACTTTGAGATAATTGAGATATTTTATTGTTCAGATAATCAATCAGCTTTCGTACCCACTCATCTTTGTAGTCAGCAGCATCTTCGTAGGCTGTTTCATCTTCTCTGACTAGCTTTTGTAGGTATTCTAACAAAAATTGCGGATTGCCTTCAACATCAATCCAGCGCATTTTATCAATTTCCAAACGGACTACACCTAAACCGCGCGATCGCCCTCCACCCAAGGGTATTTGTTCTGTCTCAAATTGGTGCAATCCGATCGTTAATAAACCAAGTTCCCAATCTTCAGCATTTTCCACCACAGCTTTAAATTCAAAAGGAGTTCCTGCTGGCACAACTTGGAAATCATATAATTTCCCATCAGCAGCAGTTTCGGTATCTCGATCGATAGAAACCCCATCCCGTTCTTGATATTGTCCGAACCACGCATCAGGTTGTACGGTTAAATCTCGCACTTGAAATTTACTAGCAATCCAAGGAGAACCAAACAGGGAGGAAACCAAATCTGTCTGTTTCAAAATTGCTTCTGTGAGAGCAAGATCGTTAGTATGTTGATCTTTCAGCTTTTTCATTTCATTAGCGGTAATCGACCACTCGTCCTCAATTGCGGGGTTAGCGACGAGGAAGCGATCGCTTCCCACAATACCGCGTAGGAAACTTTCGACGCGCGATCGCAACGCACCTTTAAAACTAGAACCTGGAATCAAAGGTCTACCCAAAGCATCTTTAATCACAGGTAAATCCGATCCAATTGGTTCAGTAGAACGACCTGCACTAATGCGGAGTGCAGTTACAGTCCAGAGAGTTCCTGTAATTTCCAGTCGATTTTTGAATGTATCAAACATAAACTTATCCAAAAAATTAAGTTATTTTAACATTAACCAGCTAAAGATATCTTGCGCGGATAGTTGTAGTGTATTTTCCAGATAACTCAAAACAGGCAGCATATCTGCATCTTGCTTAATTTCCGGTTGTTTTCCTGGTTTAAATATCATTACCAGTTTCTCTTGAGGATCGATTAACCATCCCAATTCCGTACCGCGATCTAAACAGAATAAAATATTATCAATGACGCGGGTTGGACTTTGTTCTGGCGATAATATTTCTATCGTCCAATCTGGATGGATTTCAAAGCTATTCTCAATTTCGCCATTAGCATCCAGAGGAATTCGCTGCCAGGAAAAGACAGTTATATCTGGGACAATTGATCTCCCGCCAAAAGTACAACGCAACTCTGTAAAAGCACTTGCTATCCGTTCAGGTTCAGCAACTTGATTGATTTGTGTACCTAAACGAATTTGTACTCGGCTATGTTTTCCTTTAGGCATGGGTTTTTGGTAGATTTTTCCGTCGATGTATTCACTAGCAGGTTTAGTTTCTGGCAGTTCCAGAAATTCGGCTAAGGATAGTTTAGGTGGAGATTGGATTGAGGCCATAATTGTGAGGAAATTTAACTAACGATATTCTGGAGAATGGAGAAGGGATCGTAACGCACTCTTAAAACTAGAACCCGGAATCAAAGGTATAACATTTGATTTTACCTGCTTTTAATTCCTTCCTTTCTTTCAACATGGTTGTGAGTTCCGTAATATCGAAGAGATAAGTTACTTTTCTCTAATACTTTGCAGGTAACTCGCAACCCTAACGTATCTCGAAAATGATCGATACTTGTATTTGTGTATCTTTCAAATTGTAAGCCACCATCTTTTTTTAATGCACCCACTCCATCTTTATGTTTAGTAAGTAAATAAGCTACTTTAGCTAAAGTTTCCTGTAGTTTCACCCTTTTTTGGATGTCAGTTTGATTGTGGTAATCATCTTTAAAACTACTCGCATACTCTAACTTCGGAAAATTGAGTAATTCTTCTGCAAGAATTTCATCTTTACATTGATTCCAAATCAGTTGACCCCAAGCTGATAGAGTCATTTCATTACCGTCAACTAAAACCCAGTCTTGGGGAACTTTCTTTGCTTCTTCCGATGATGTAGGTATTTCCCCAGAGTTCATCATGGCTAACTGAACTTTATAAGGTTCAACTTCGGCTCGATTTACCTTTACAGGAAGCTTGGGAATTTTAATAACTTCATTCGATCCCTCAAATACATAAATAATTTCATCGGCATAAAACATACCAATTGTATTGAAGTATCCTTGCAATGCTTTGAAGCCACCCACTAGGTTAAAACAAACTTGGTATTTGTCTTTTTTGCAATTAAGAATTGTTTGTTCTATGAAAGGAATTAACTTTGCCATACCTTCTGTAAAAGTACTGGTACTTTTTGTAGAGAGATCGGACTGGATACAAGTACTTATATTAGTCAATCCGTGCTGCAAAAACGACTCCAAGATTCCAGCAGTAACCCTACTCTGGGCAGTATCCGTGGCGATTAATAAATGGGTATCTGAAATACCCTGCTCCAGTTTCTTATCATACAAGCCATAGATGCCATTTAGTTCAGCACTAGCTTCCCGTATTTCCTCAACATCGGTATCATCGTCATAAAGTTTTTCCTCAGATCTTTGCTTCAGTTCTTCAATAATTTGTGCAATGTCTTGATAATATTGATTGATTTCATCAGTTGTGTAATTAGCTGTTTGCTCTAGTTGCTTAAACCAGTCATCGGGATCTAAATTTATGTCAATCTGGTTAGTTAGTAAGCTTGTGCCAACTGTAGAAATTACGAGTCGAGGCATAACTTGATACTCCTAAATAATTGCGGTTTAACAGCCTAAGATTGACCTTTATTTTTATACACTAAATAGCGAGCGCCATAACCTAAATAGCGCCGGGTAAGTTCTAGCCAAATTTCATTATAAAAATCCTCGGCGTTGGCTGATTTAGCAATTTCATTAGCAACAGGTTTTAGGGTTTTATCAATATCATGAATGATTTTTTGAGCTAAAGATTTTGGCCCTCTGCCCCACTTTTTATCGCGCCCTACTTGATAAAGTAAAAAGTTTTTGATAACTGCTGTACTGTCAGTTGTATCAGCAACCCTTACTAGGTTACGAAATTGCGACTCTTCTAAATCACCGTAAGAACTTGTATCATCTAAGGCTGTTTGTATGTCAGTAACTAACTTATCTTCAGCTTGGCGAATTCCTTTTTGAATTTTGAGTTGTTTTTGTGGATCTAGTGATTCGCTCATACAGCATTCTCCCGAAATATAAGATGAAATTCGTTGCAAATTTGTATTTGACCAAAACCTTCGCAGGCGCGATCGCCTACTCCCCTCACTTCCAATTCTCCTAATTTCTCAACCCAAATATCGCGTTGAGTTGTACTGAATAAATAAACGCCTCCTTTATTTGTAATCAATTCCACATCTTTCATCAATCCCCAAGCTGAATTCCAACCGGATTTATAATCGTAACTGCTGTAAGCTGCTTCTAGTTTCAAGGATGAATCTTCAACAGCAGCAAATTGTTTCAGCATGGCTTCAGAAATAACGGTGGTGCGTCGCCAGTTTTCGGTTAGGATAGCGTCAGATTGCAAGTCGAGGGTGAAGTAGGTGCGATCGCCTGGTAATTCCGCTAACGGATTCCCAAATATTTGCCATTGCTCCCAGCGCTTGCGGAGTGCGTCAGTAAATTTGGCGATGCGATCGCTTACATCTATTTTAGCATCAACAGGCTCTTTTGTCTTAATTTCAACTCTTCCTAATCCTCTGGAAGCCGAACCACCTAAACGAAAGTTTTGACTCCGAGAGTCGATAAATTCTTTCAGGGAATCTGCTAATTCATCTGTTACTAAAATTGCGCTGCTGTAAATCTCAGGTTTCTTTTTTTGTACCTGGGATTCGTTCAAAACTTCAATGCTGTAAAGAATCTCATCTTCAGCCGTTGCGCGTCGTCGATTGATGCCTACTCGCGTCAGCAAGCGTTTATCGGCTGAATGAGTGTAATAGTTTTTGCCCAGTTTACTATAGAAACCAGTATACGCATCAACTCTCTCCCAATCTTTTGGACAATTTGGATCGTAGGGATAACCATATCTATCAGCACAAAAGCGATCGATTAATGTATCAAAAACACCATTAGCACCCTTTTTAGTCTTAAAACCTGAGTCATTTTTAGAACTAAGTGCTGTTGCAGGTACAACTCTAATATCAGATTGAATTTCAATTCTGCTTTTTCTTATAACAGCGGGATAGGCATTTTGAAATATTGCTGAGGTTTCACCTAAAAATAAAGTTTGAAAATCACCACCATTTTCGCTTAAATTGCTGAATTGATGACCCGATTGATTTAAAATTTGAGCTGCAACTGCTCCCCGAATAACTGTACCGGGAATATAGTCCACAGCTTCACTGATGGAACCACCGGGTTTTTGTTTCGCGATCGCCAGTGGAGATAAAGCCTTAATTTCTAGTTGAATGCGCTTCATTTCTCCCCTCCTTTGGCTAAAACATTCCAAACATTTTCATCGATCTCAAACTTGGGTAATTCTTCCCAACTCAGCCATCCTAAACCAGCGGATTTACTTCCTCCCAACGCATGAATATGTTTCAAACCAGCCAAAATTAGAGGTTTGGCATATTCAGGACAATCTGGTAGTAAGTGAATCCCCCCCTCAAACCTGAGTTGAGCATTCGCTGGCGAAGTCTCTAAAAAGTAAAGTTTCTTCTCTTCTGCTGTACGACGGCGGCGGTTAATTGTGACACCCGGACGCAAAACTTCGGGTAAATTTTCTGGTTCTTCAGTGCAAATTAAGTCATCAAACATTACCCGCGATGGTAAAACCGGATCGCCAAAAATTTGGCTAATCAAACAGTGGTATGTTTCCTCATATCCGGAAACTTCATACTCGCTGCGTTGAAATTTAACAGGTGCATTTTGTCTGCGGATAACCATTTTTCCCGCACTCGGAGATTCGCAAATTTCCCAACCTAAACCTCTAGCAATTTTCTCGCATTCGTGTCGCAAACGACCTTTAATTTGAGAAGCTGGAATCAGCAAGTTTCCTTCAGCGTTTCGGATAATTGGTTTATCTGCTAATGACCCAGAAGATCCACCCGCACCTACGCACAAAGCGGTATCGATAATGGCAGTAATTTTGTGCGTTTCAACTGAGTTGGACAATTGTTGGAGAAAGATCATAAGTCAGCCTCCTGAGTAACAAGCTGTTGTTGGGATGAGTCAGATTCTTCGCCTATCTCAATAAAATCATAAAGATCTGCCATCTCGCGCCAAATTGTTTCGTAAGTTGTTGACTTATCTGGTTCTTTCAGCGATGTCCAAGGTGCTAAATTGCCTTTATTATTTTGCTCTTTTGGTTTGCACCATGCTTTTTCAAAATATTCTTCTAGTTCCTTTTGTCCTTGTTTGAGCCTAACTCGGAAATAACGGTAGTTGAGCATTGCTGTATGTTTCCCTCTTTCCAGCAAACTGCGGATTTGGTAAAGTTGCGATCGCGGAAATTCAGCTTGTTTTAAAGCACCAATTGATTTAATCAATCCTCCCAATTCGTACAGTGTATAAGGTGCAGCGTATAGTTTTAATTTTTGCATTCGCTCTTTAGTTAATGCTTCTTGGCGAAACTCCTCAATATTGGATGAAATCATCGTCACGCCTTTCAGAACTAAAAAGTCAACTGTCCCGCCACAATAACCAAGTTTTTTGAGGCTTTTAGCATATTTTTTGGCCGATTTAAGTAACTGTTCTGTCAGTCTTTTGGCGTAGTAAATTGGCATCTTGTAATCTGTAATTAATACACCAATCGACATACTCAACTGACAGTTAGATGGAGTGGCTTGTTCTTTTGGGTCAGAGTAACGATGATATAAATTGGGATTGATTGGTTTTTCAGCAGATTTAATTTGATAATCTCCCTGAATTTTTACCTCATTGGGCGCCACTTCTTTGAGCAAGATTTTTTCAAATTGTTCGCCGATGGTTTTAGCGATCGCTAATGCCTGACTCGCTGGTACAATCAATATAATATCATCTCCCCCAATCGTGATAATCTCAAAAGGATGAATCAAATCGCCATCTTTAAATCCTGATTCTTCTTTGATGCCTTTGAGTTCGCGCGGGTGGAGATTTTCGGCTAAAGCTTGATAAACAGCGTGTTCCGTTGCTGTGAAAACATCTTCGCTAAATTCTTTATATTTTTGGGGTGTGCGAATTTTTTGAATCAAGCCTCCCATGTTATTACCATCTGCATAGATATAAGCCACAAAACCATTACTAACTTTGCTAAGATGGGTTAAAGATTGGCAAAGTTTAACATCTTCTAAATTAGAATTGCCACAGTATTTTCGATGCTGTTGGGTATTTTTATGCAAAAATTTTTCAAATTTATCTACCCAACCTTCAATAATGCCACGTTGCCAGGTTAATCCAGTAGTATCTTCATACCATTTAGGTTGTAGAGAAAATCCTGTTTTGGCGCGATCGCTTACCAGTCGTTTTCTCATAGAGGCTTCAGAAAACGCTGATTCGCTAGGCAATTCTCTTGTTGGAACTATTGCGATAATACTTCTCTTTTCGCTTTCATCTCTTTTTAAATAAGGATGGGTTTCAAACATCGGTGGGTAGCGGCGCGTTGGGCGATTTTGAATGACGTTGCCGCTGCGACGTTGATTGAATAAAATTGCCAGTCTGGTAGTTAATTCGTTAAAACTTTTGCGATTTAAAAATGCCTCTTCCAAAGATGCAGCCTTGGGATTGCAGCGTTCGCTAGACTGCTTTTCTGGGTTGCCAAAATAAGCTTCAACCAGCGAGTTTGTGTAAGCTTGACGATACTGTTCTAACCAGAATGTGCTTTCAATTGGGTCTTTAAATAAACCAAATCGAATTTCTAGCAACCTAAAAGTATCGCCGACTGCACAAGAGTTGGCTGTCAGTGTTTCCTCGGTGTAGCGTTTTTCAATCGCATTTGCTAAATCGTCAACAAACGCCGCCGGACAAAAGGCTAAAATATTACCACCCGTCGAGTAAACGATTAACTCAGGAATTAAAGCTTCGGTTATTTTCGGCTGGTGAGCAAAGTTCTTATTCAGCCATTTTCTAATCTCTGGACATTCAATATTATAACGGTTTCTTGCTTCTGGTTCTAGTTCTGCTTCTGGTTCTGGGTCTTTATTAAAAAAAGCAGGCAAGTCAATTAAATTAATTCGGTCTAGAAGTGATGAAGCACCGCGAATGTCGGGGAGTTTTGGCGCTTCAAATACATATTGTTTAATCTTGGTCGCCTTCCCGTAGACTAAGCCAATGGGTGTTTTTTGCTCCCACAATTCGCGATAATCTTGCTGCAATTGTTCGAGGGTTGCTGGAAAATAGTTGTCACCAATAGCTTGGAGTTGCTGCACTTGCTTAACGATCGCTCGCACTTTCTCCGGTACTTCCTCCCCATCTATCAAAGCCTGTCGCATTTGCTGCAATATACTCAGATCGAACCGAGGTGCGTACTTGTCACCCCAAGCAAGACACCAGGAAAGCGCAATTGTCATCGATTTGTCAGAGTCAATCATGTTAGGGTTGCGGCTAGTTTGAGTTGGAGTAGGCGTCGCCCTACTCTTTTTATTGTTGTGCCATTATCGCATAGCCCTGGAAGTTGACTCTTCCAAAAGCAGAATTGTGTTTGGATCGCCTGGATGAATTTGATAGACGCAACGCCTGAACTGTATTTTCGTCCCCTTGCAGGGTGATGTTAATGCAAACGATGCTTGCAAAGGCAACTGCGGCAAACAAGCAGGAAAGTTTCTGTCCCCTTGCGGGGTGATGTTAATGCAAACTACCTTCAGCCAGTTTGACGCGATCAGCTACACCCTCACGTTTCCGTCCCCTTGCGGGGTGATGTAACTGTAAAGAGTTTGTCCAGGAAGCCTTACCAGGACTGGGTTTGGGCCTGCAAATCGACACCACAAAATTTTACTGTCAATAAACAGGGGGTCATTTGCAATAAACGGAAAAATAAAAGCTGGAAACCCAGACTGTGAAAGCAATCGACACCAGTCAACGAAGTTATGCGGTTTTCAAGGTTCGGCGGAGTGGTGTCGATGACACGATACAAAATAAGGTAGGGTAAAAAAGAAAAAATTGTCAACCCCCGCAAGAGAGAAAGTTTGGTGGCAGTTGGGAGAGCAAGCGATCGCATCTCCTCAAGTTACCAAACTTTTTGCCTGGGCGATCGCCCGTTCAAGTAAGTGGGAATAGAAAGGCGATCGCAAAATCAGAAGCGTTTTTCGCCTAATTCCTTCAGCCTTTAATTATGGCAATACTCTGCGTAAATTAGATACGGCAAAATATCATATCTCTCACCTGCGCTTCCAACCCGCCAGCGATTTAAATCGCTGGCTAATAGCGAAAGTCCACTGAAGTGGACTAACAGTTTTTCCAGTCGGATTTATCCGACTTCAGCTATGAGACGGGGAATTGATTCCCCGTCGGTTTGTGACAACTGGCGCAAGATATAAAGTGCTTTATTTTCATAGCGATCGCATTCACAAACCCACTTTCTCAGATCGCCAACCACCCAACTCTCTCACACTCTTTTCCAATTCCTCAACCATCCAACTCCTACTCACCTGACGATAAACTTCCAATTGCGCTTGCTGCAACCACAAAATATCTTCTTTACTCCCGCGAAACTGACTCCAAATCGCCTCTCCTTTTAGCCGCAAATTGATTAACATCCCGCGAATATTGTTCAATTTATCTGCTAGCATCACCCGCTGCACCGATGGAGAGGCGCAACGCAACTGTGCTAAATATTGCAACTTGTGTTCTTTCCAATTGGGAAATAAACTCGCATCTGGTTCGGTGCAACCATCGACAATTTCCACTACCTTTTCCCCAAACCGATGTAAAATTTCTAACCTGGTTGCCGCCCCGCCTTGGTCTTCCACCGCGTCGTGCAACAAAGCGGAAATTGCTTCATCTTCATCTCCGCCATCTTCCAATACCAACGCCGCTACTCCCAATAAATGGGCGATGTAGGGAACGCCGGTGACTTTGCGACGCTGCTTTGCGTGGAGTTGGGTGGCATAAATTAGCGCCGCTTCAAAGCGCGAGGTTAAATTTGTTACCGAAATATCATTCATGATAAAGCTGCGATTCTTGTTGTACTTCCCTGGCTGCACGCGATCGCAGTTCCACGGGTAGCAAAATTTCTACGCGGGGTCGCCACGCCCGCAAGCGCTGCATCACGTTGGGGTCGTCTTGGCGATAGGTGGCGCGGTAGTATGCATCACCAGGCGATCGCGCGCGCCACACTTTCAGCATCGCTTCTCGCTGTTCTCCGGTTAATGTCTGGCGAATCAGTTTTCCCACAGTTTGATAATCCACCGACTTAAACGTGGCGTGACGATAGGTATTGCGGATATAACGGTCATCCCACTCCCGGTCAAATCTCAGTAATAGCGTCAGGGCTGGTTGGTAATAATCGAAACCCCAAGCTTCTGCCATTGCCAGTTGAATCTCGTCTGGTGTGGGCAAAGTCCCCGTGCGATACCGCTGTTTTAGCGCCGGGGGAACCCGCGCCGCCTCCCAACTCAGGGGTTCGATCCTCTCGATGCGGTCGAGGCGATAGTTGCGCCAGTCGAGTTGTTTCGCTTCTCCGGGCGGCAGTTCCCCGAACGCACAGAGATAAGGGCCGCGCTGGTAGTAATAGATACACACGGGATAGACAACGGCGGCGAGGGTTTTTTGCCGCGAAGCATTCCAGTAAGTGAGTAAAATCGGCGGGACGACTTTTTGTTCCCACAAGCTGCGGAGTCGATCTTGCAATTCATCCACGCGGTCTATATTAGCGATGACATATTCAACGTGGACGAAAAAGCGTTGTTGACCTTCCAGACGCGCAGAAAGATTATCTGCGATCGCTGCCAAATCCGGTTGCGTGAGAAACTCTAGATTGTAGGTGAATAAACCTGCATCCGCTTGTCCCACTGTACTGGGTGTGAAAGGGCGATCGCTCACCCGATAATATAGATGACCGCTGCGTTTGAGCCATTGCAATTCTGCCAAAACTTGCAAATCCGCCGCCAAGGCGCGGCGAGTCAAACCAAACAGACGAGTTGCATACAATTTGTGCAGGTTATCCGGACAGAGATGGTGCTGGATAAGGGATTGTTCAAATTGCTGCTGCTGTTGTTCGACTTGCGACGCTTCCTTGCTTTCCTGCAACAAAGTTTCCCATTCCAACTGGGTTAAATTGAGATTGGGACTAAATAACCAAGCCGCAACAGTTTTTGCACAGAAACATTGCAAGTCGTGCAGTCTGGGTTTTTCTTCCCTCTTTGTGTGCGTTTCGCTGAAGAAAGCATCCCGCCAATCCGCATAGCCAAACGGATCGGGTAAATTGAGCTTAGTTCCTGCTTCCCCATACAGAAAATGCAGCCACACCCACAAGCGCACCGCTTGTAGCAGTTGTTGTTTTAAATTTCCCCGCGCCAGCCATTGCAGTAATTCTACGCTGGGTGGGTCGCTCCAAGGTGGGTTGAGCATTTTTGCATACCTGTGTGCGATCGCTTTTCTACTATCCCTCATCCTGGAAGCGTGCGATTCCAAATTTTTCTGGTTAGCTTTCCGTCCCCTTTCGGGAAATAGTGAATTGCGACTCAATATCGATCTATTACCTTGCAACCGGATTTGAAGTTTCAATCCCCTTGCGGGGAGTAGTGAATTGCGACCTTACCAATGTATTTCCAGACCTGCTTCAGCTACATGACAGTTTCAATCCCCTTGCGGGGAGTAGTGAATTGCGACTTTGAAGGAAGCGCAAAGTATAATAACCGAGAACATGGGCGCGTTTCAATCCCCTTGCGGGGAGTAGTGAATTGCGACTCAAAAACCTGCAGGCTTTACCCAAAGCCACAATGGAGTTTCAATCCCCTTGCGGGGAGTAGTGAATTGCGACACTCGTCTTCCACAACTTCGGTTGTGGATCAGTCCAGTTTCAATCCCCTTGCGGGGAGTATTGAATTGCGACGGGAGATAAGCTGTATATGACTCCTGCCGGATTTCAAGTTTCAATCCCCTTGCGGGGAGTAGTGAATTGCGACCCCTCGATTTGAAACCCTTACCCTGTAAGAGTTCTAGAGGCCATTTCCGACGACCTCTGATTTAGTGGCTACAAATGAGCGATTCTCATTATCAAAAACGCTCTCAAATCGTTACAGGACAATACACCGAGCATCTCCACGTAAGAACAAGGGTTGCAGCCATTTGCCGAGATCGTCGGAAAATTTTAGATTTATTGAATTTTCAAGGTGCAGAAGTTTTGATTTTGTTTGCCAGCGCGTCTCAAATTGGAATAATTGATGACTATTTTGATGATTTCGCTAATCGAGTTAATTGTCAAGCGGTGCAAGAGAGATTTAGTCGCAGATTGGAGAGCGATCGCATCTCCTACTCTGCTGCTGCAAAGACTTGCGAGGCGTTGAGTTCCCAGTTTGGGAAAGTTGGGGAGACAATAGACCTCTGGCAAAAACATAGAGCTTGCCAGGGAATCAATTCCCAGATCTTACAGCTAATGTTCGTTAAAATTCAGATCTTGCATCAATCTCATAGCCCGCCAGGGAATACAGCGGATTGCTTGCTGAGTGAGGTACACCTTTGTTTGTGTAGCGGCACCCTTAAGGGTGCCGCTACACAAACAAAGCGATTTCGCTGTACCTCACGCGGCTGCAAGCCGCTATAAATTCCCTGGCTAATAGCGAAAGTCCATTAAAATGGACTGAAAGCCTTTAATCATCAGTATTTAGTCCACTTAAGTGGACTTGTGCTATTAGCCGGTGATTTAAGCCCTGCAATAAATTACAAGGGCTTTTAGCGAACTGAAAGCCTTTAATCATCAGTATTTAGTCCACTTAAGTGGACTTGTGCTATTAGCCGGTGATTTAAGCCCTGCAATAAATTACAAGGGCTTTTAGCGAACTGAAAGCCTTTAATCATCAGTATTT
>NZ_BLAY01000141.1 GCF_020521235.1 Microseira wollei NIES-4236
TCTCTGGGATTAACAGTTAGAAGGTGGTTTGGGATATCGGAGTTCTTTCTGCCGATGCCATCAAACATCGACTGCTCAAAGATTAAAGAATTTACCATCCTACCTAAGAATGGTGCATTCTATCTTGAGCTTTCCTATCCAGTCCAAAAAGAAAAGCACGATTTAGATATCAATCGTGCTTTATCAATCGATTTGGGAACCGCCGACAACCTCGCTGCCTGTGTCGATAATCTAGGCAATTCTTTTCTGATTGATGCTCGCGCTATGAAGGCGATGAATCAATTGTGGAATAAAAAGGTAGCAACCAGAAAGGAAGGCGAAAAGGAAGGCTATTGGAATGCTTGGCTTGACCGAATTACTCGCAAGCGTAGCCATCAAATGCGCGACGGAATTAATAAGGCGGCTAAGATTATTATTAGACATTGCTTGAAGCACCAGATCGGCACTTTAGTTATCGGGTGGAATGAAGGCTTTAAGGAAAGCGCTAATCTTGGTCGAATCGAGAATCAGAAATTTGTTCAGATGCCTTTGGGAAAACTAAAAGAGCGACTGAAACAGCTTTGCGTTTTGCACGATATTAGGTTTATAGAAACTGAAGAAGCTTACACTTCTCAGGCTAGCTTTCTTGATGGTGACTCCCTGCCCAAATATGGCGAAAAGCCAGAAGGGTGGAAAGCATCTGGTAAGCGTATATATCGTGGGTTGTATTGCTCTTCCAACGGTTTGGTTGTTAATGCCGATCTGAATGCTTCTGCAAATATTTTGCGTAAAGTAGCCAGCAATCTAGGCTTAGACTTAGGCTTACTGGGTAGGCGGTGCTTGACGACCGCAGCGAGAGTTAGGCTGTGGCTAAATCCGATGCCTTCTCTGTCCGCAGAATCTCAGTCTCTTTAGAGCTGAGAGTGTCAATCAGATCCTCCCATCAACTGTTTGAGCGATTCCAGACCTTTTTTAACGCGGCGAGATACTGTTACCACGCTGATATCTAGGCGCTCTGCCACTTCTTTTTGCGTAAGGTCGTGTAAAAAAACAAACTCTAAAATTTCTCTAGTGCGTTTTTCTAATTGAACGAGTGCTTGTTGCAGGCGAATTTGGTCTTCTTGGGCTAGCTGAAAACTGCGATACTTGGGGTCGGGTACGATTTCTCCGAGGGAAGTAGAACCTTCTTCTTCGTCTCCTACGGGGGTATCTAGACTCAGAGGTGTTTTATTTTGACAAGCTAGCTTAATTTCCTGCCATTCTTCTGTGGAGATATTGAGAGCTGCGGCTACTTCTGCATCTGTTGGCTGGCGGTTGGATTGAGCTTGCAGCTGGCGCGCGATCCCAATACCCTGTCGTTCTAGTGTCAGCCAGCGGCGCGGAATCCGCACCGAGCCGCCTTTATCTCTTAAATAGTGTTGAATTTCACCCCTAATATAGGGAAGGGCAAACGAACTAAAGGCATGACCCTTAGACAATTCAAACCGCTCTATTGCCCGAATCAACCCCAAGCAGCCTACTTGCAGCAAATCCTCATAGTTTTCCGTACATTGATTGCAAAAGAAATGCGCCTCTTTTCTCACCAGTCCGAAATTGAGTTTGACTAACTGATTGCGGACTAGAGCCGATCCGGTTTTCTGGTATTCTCGCAACAATTGCAAGCTATCGTTTTTTAAGGCTTGGGTAGGAGTTGTAGACATGGCTGAGTTTATGGAGTAGATACGGTAAACCAAGATACGCCTGACTCAATTTATTATCTACGCTGCGCGGCTAAGAGCGCTGCGATCTGCAACCGGCAAGAGCAGTGACTTACCTTAACGAGGCTGGGTTATTTGCATCCGCATTGTGACAGTCAAGCTACACGTGCATCATTTTACGCTTTCTGGTGAATCAATGCAGCTTTTCTGCCTTAGACTGCCAACAATAGCTGTAAACTGCTCAAGCGATACTTTCACCTTAATTACCTACCGCTGTAGCCACAACCACATTTTCACTGAAGTTTGGGTTTCTGTATTCTCAATCAAAACATCGGTTGTAGGAGCTGGTTGGGATGCGTCCTTCTCGGAGGTTAGTCGTATCCTCACCTAATGCATCCTATGTCTGATTCTAAGTGACTTATGCAGCCAAGCTTAGCTGCTTGTTATTCTCAGGACTTACGCAAAGAAACCGGGTTTCTAGGATCGTCGGGCGTAAGTTTGGATTCTGAGGCAAAAAAGGGGCGATAAGCCCCTTTTTTGGACAAGCTTTTCCCGTAGCTGGTTTTGAATCTACGGGGAGTGTCAAAGCTAACTTTTATGCCTTTGCCGATTCAAGGCGAGCGTAGAACACGCCACGAATCTTAACTTCTTTAGGCTCAGCCGCTCCCAAATCGGTGTCGGAAGGCTGTTCGCTTTCAAAGGTACCGGCAATTTCACCAGTGCTGCTATCTACCTTGGCAATTTGGAGAGAAATCTTGCCCTTGCCAATTTCAGTGCGCTTGACGTTAGCACGAGTTAGATCTTCGCTATCAGCTTGAGCTGGGAGAGCGACTGCGTTGTCATAACCCGTTGCGGTGCCGCGACCTTTGGGATCGAGGAACGTAGCACCCCGGTAGGAGGGGACTTTAAATTCTCCTTCAAAATCCGTGGATGTATTAAGACTTTCTACACCAGGCCCTGTAGTAGCTACTAAGTTTTTGATCGAAAATAGGAAAGGCACTCGTTCGCCACCAGGCATCTGCACGGTGATGGCTTGGAAGTCGATCCCATCTTGTTCAACAAAAGTCAGACTTCCATCTTCATTGACTTTTAGCGTACCCTCTACTTGGTCAATGCTGGAGGTGTAGCGGGTCAACAATTTGCCCGGAACAAATTCTGCTTCTTGCCGTTTGTTGAGCGGTTCTTCTTTGACGAAGAAAGTAGTCGGTTGCAAGCACAGACCCCTTAGCGTATACGACTGGTTACGCTCGAGGGGAATGCTGCCGCGAGTCGTTTCGGCTAACTGGGGACAGTTGTTAGCTAGCCCGGTTCCCTTAATATCGTCGTAGGTGAGTTGAGCGGTCGTGTTGCTTGGAGCTTCACTACAAGCGGTTAGCACGCTTAAGCATAAGGCTAAGAGTGCCGCAATAAAAGAGCGATACCACATGGTCAACCTCAATAATTAACCTCAATCTGCGATGCAAAACCCAGATGTTCTAGAACAAGCCAGATTTTGAGTGACACTTCATTAGGCGCATGGGAACTGTTCTGCCAGACAAAACTTACTCAGATCAAGCATTTCGCTTAAATTGACGGAAAGCTTCCTGCTTCAACCAAGGGAGTTGGTTCCAACAGTCCCCAGGCGTAAATTCCGCGCTTGCCGCACGTACTAGATTGGACGGGGTATTATCCAGTCCCGGCATAGCCGTCCGGGCATAGTTTTCGGGCATGGCAATGCCCGGGTTAAAATCTCTGTCAGAGACTTTGTATTGGCAAAGGCTAAATACCATACAGATTTTACAGAAAAACCGCGCAAAAGCTAAATGGCTTTTTGCTGGCCTGCGAGCGATCCGTCATGGGCGATAGTCGGATGGGGGCGATCGCGCGATACCTGCTGACGCAGACGCTGCGCGAACGCAATTTTGCCGGTGCATGCCCAGGGAAATGCGGATAAACGGCGGTTTGTTTGCTATAAATAGGCCATATTGACTGCCCTGCCTCAAGTTAAGGATCTGCCGATGGGTCGCTCGCTCGATCAAACCTCGATGACGATATTGGTTGCAGCTTGCCTGTATATAGCCAATTCTATGGGTCAGGCGCTGCCTTCATTTGGGCAAAGCGCCCCAGCAGAAAATCAGCCGATCTGCCGAGGTGCGGCGATCAATGGTAGGGGCACCTGCATCTACCCGGATGGCGATGCCTATCGGGGACAGTTCCGCAATGGGTTACCCAATGGCATCGGAGTATTTATTTACAAAAATGGCGATCGCTACCAGGGACAGTTCCGCAATGGCTTGCCCAACGGTAGGGGCGAATATATCTTTAAAAACGATGACCGCTATCAAGGACGGGTAAGCAACGGGCAATTCAACGGCACTGGGTTGTTTATCTTTGCCGAAGGCGGACGCTACTACGGACAGTTCCGCAACGGTCAGTTCAACGGCAGAGGCGCATTTAGGTTTGCCGATGGTAGTCTGTACGAGGGTCAGTTCGTTTTGGGCAATATCTTGGGCGGCGGCGTCTATACCCGCCCAAGGGGTCTCACCTGCCGAGGCGAGTTCTTCAATAACGAGCTTGACGGCAGGGGCAGATGCACCGATCGCCAGGGGAACCGCTACCAGGGGGAACTACGCGGCGGCAGACCCCACGGCAGAGGCACTATTGTTTATGCTGATGGCAGGCGCTATGTCGGATTGTTCCGCAATGGCAAACCTTTGCTACCTGGTCAACCGCGGGATTAACTAGGAATGTCGGCAGAAGTCCCTACCTATAACCAGCCTCACCAAGTATCAAAGGTTTAGGTATGGATGAATGCCTAACCGCTTCCGCACCAGTTATAAGTGTCTAATCTCTTCACAAAATCTCTAATTACTTCTGACATTGTTAGCTGCATTCTAGCTGAATATTCAGCCAAAGCTTGATACTCTTTTTCTGTGATCAATACTTGTAATCTTTTTTTGATAATAGATATTAACATACCGCTCAATAATGGTAAAATATGATGATGGTAGCAACTTGAAAAAAGAATATTATCACTAAAGATTAGAGGGTTCTGCTTAGGTGTGTATGGCTCTGCTAACAATGCGACAACCAAGCTATACAGGCATCCAAACAAAAGTAAGCAGGTAAAAATCTTTCTTATGAATAGTGCGAAGAAGTAACAGTTAGGAACTAGCGGTTCTGCCAATGGACGCAAGTAAGACCAAGCTATGGCTTGTCGAGTGTCGATGTGTCGATAAGCACTTGTTCCGATATAGAGGCATTGCGGATGAAGTTGGAAGCTCCAACTATACCGTTAGGTTAGTTGGAGTAGTTCACGGTAGTTGAACCGATACTCCTCCTTCCGGCGTAATGGTTACCTTTCCTCCCCGCGCCTCAATTTGACGGATGGCTATGTCGCTGGTACGGGAATCGTTTGCTTGTAATGCATTTACTATAACCGTTGCCCAAATAGCCTCTTGAGCATTCTTAATCCGCGCTTTATCGGGATTGCCAGCCAGAAATTGCGCTGTTCTGCGAGAAATTGCCGCTACGTTTTGACTCTCTGCATCGGGGTAAGTACTAGCCCATTCGCCTGCTTTGGCAAACGATCGCTGAGCTGATTTAATATCTGCCAAAAAAAGTAATTCATCAATCGCTTTATATCGCCAAACATAATAAGACTGCGGCGGGATTTTGGGAGACATTGATTTTAATCCTTTTGCCATCAGCGCCACTGACTGTTCTGGCTTCCCTGCGTATAGAGAGAGACTGGCAGTGAGAGAAATATAAGACCCTAAGAAACGCGGGTCGCGATCAACTATAATTTCAAAGTAGGCTGGACTTAGTTCGTAGCCTGTTTGACCGCGTGCTAGCTCATCACCGAAGTATTGTAAAAAACCGAGATACACCCAATTAGCGATTAAGTTATCAAATCCTAATGATGGAGCTTTTTGCAGCAAGCGAAGCCTTAGTCTTTCTAACTCTACCTCGCGGTTAATATTTTCAACTGATGCTGTTTTCCCACGGTCGATAAGTTTATTTAACTGAGGGACTTGAAAACCTCCAATTCCCAGCAGACACAACAGGGCAACTGTGGAGGCCACGGCAAATTGACTTAGTTGGGGTCGAGATAAAGATAACATTTTACTTTTGCGGCTTCATTAGAGTACATTAGTATTGTAATGAAGCTATAATCTGGAATTAACCGATTATAGGTGAGTGCTGACCGATCAGCGTTGGGTATTATAAAGATAGCACCTAGCAACCATTGGGAAGCAAGCGATCGCCGTTCGCTACCCAGTAGAGTTGTAAAAAGGCAAGATAAACTTTTTCAGGATACTTAGCAGTAAGTTTGATATTATGCCCAGTCTTTCCGTTTGCATGATAGTGCAAAATGCAGAGAAAACCTTAGCGATCGCACTAGAATCTCTAAATCGCGTTTACGATGATTTAATAATAGTTGATGGAGGTAGTACCGACTCTACCTGTGAAATAGCATTGGGCTATGGAGCCAGAGTAATAAAATCGCAATGGTCTGGAAATCATGGTCAACAGAGAAACGTATATTTGCGCGAAATCAAAACAGAGTGGGCTTTTGTTCTTGATTCAGACGAATTCATAGATATACAAACCATAGAATTTTTCCAAGATTTCAAACAAAATAAACTATCTTTAAATACAGATAACTTTTGGATTCCTAGAAAATGGATTAGTCCTAATAGCCAAAAACATTACATAGCTAGCTCACCCCATTACCCAGACTTCCAGCGTAGGTTATTTCAAAATAAAGAAGGAATTTTTTATCAAGGCAGAATTCACGACATCGTTCAGGGATTTACTCAACCCGATGGATGTTTAATGGATCTGAGCATTTATCATTTAGATTTATTTATAAACACTGAAGAGAAAAGAAGAGAAAAAGTGCGTCGATATTCGCAAGAAGATCCGCGCGATGGGGGTCGTCATTTTTATTTACCAAATTTAGAAACAATTCAATTAGAGGAGTTAGATTTAAAAATTTTTATTCCTTTAGTACAGGCAAAATTAGATGAAATCCAAAAAGAAGATATGCCTTTACAAGATGCTTTTTCTTTAGGGCTGATTCCACCTGAAATTAAAAATGATGAATTTTATAACGCGATTGAAAGAATTGCTAGAGAAGAGAATATTAAAACAATTTTAGAAATCGGTTCATCAGCAGGGGAAGGAAGTACAGAAGCATTTGTAAACGGGTTGCGGGAAAATGCGAACAATCCAACGTTGTTTTGCATGGAGGTTTCAAAAACTAGATTTGCTGAACTCCAAAATAGGTATGGAAACGAGGGGTTTGTTAAGTGCTACAATGTTTCCTCGGTTCCTTTGGAAGCATTTCCTAGCCAAGATGAATTTATTAGGTTTTATCAACAAAATTATACGAATTTAAAAATTTTTCCTTTAAACAAGATTTTGCAGTGGCTCAAACAGGATATCGCCTATATCAATGAAGCTAAAGTTGCTCAAACTGGGATTAAAATTATTAAAAATGAAAACGATATAGACTTTTTTGACGTTGTATTGATTGATGGTTCGGAGTTTACGGGTAAGGCAGAGTTAGATGAGGTTTACGGCGCAAATTATATATTGCTTGATGACATTCAAACATTTAAAAATTATCAAAACTTCTACCGACTTGCTAATGATGACAGTTATTCATTGATAGCGCAAGACCGCTATTTACGCAACGGGTACGCTATTTTCAAGAAAGTATCAAGTCAATTACTCAATCAACGACCATTGCGTAAAGTTTTATTTTCAGTTGGAGTGGAAGAATTAGCAGCGGAATTCAATCAATTTACAAGTCCTCGATTTCAAGAATATGCAAATTATTATGGATTTGAATACCGCGAGATTACCGAGTACGTTTGCTTAACCGAGAGAAAGCAGGAGTGGATTAAAATTGATTATGTATTAAAACTTTTGAGCGAACTGCAAACAGGGGATTTAATTGCTTTTTTAGATGCAAATATAGCAATTGTTCGCGGGGATATTGAGTTAAATACCTATAAAAGCATAGGTTTAGCGAAAGATTCTTCAGGAGTAATAGATAGCGGCATTTGGGTAGTGAGAGTCAATGAGTTTAGTAAACGCTTCTTTGAAGCAGTTTGGAACCAAAATGAAGGCGAGCGCTCTCCTTTTTCAGAGCAAATAGCACTTCAGAAAGTGGTATTACAACTTTCACCACAAGAACAAGAAAATCATATTGAAATTTTGCCAAACTGTTTAAATGTGACGCTAGTTAAAGGCGAATTTCCTCTTTATGACATTTACCGAAAAAATCCTTGTTTAGAACCGATTCGCTTTCGTCATTTTGCAGGTGGACAGCCTTGGATTGGAAAGTATTTCTCGCAACCTGTTATTTTTAACGCATCTGTAACTGCACCAATTTCAGATCAACGCAGCAGACAAAACTCTATTCCTATTGTATTTATCCATCAAGGGGATAGCGATTATTTAAAATATACTTTGTCTCAAGCAAAACATTCCAACCCAGACTCAACTGTATTTTTGATTGGAGACGCTGCGAACGCTCATTATTATAATTTAGCGGAATTTGTAGATATATTTAAATACAGCAATGATGCTGTAGAGTTTGCAAAAATATACAAACATTATAATACAAATTCATTAGGATATGAGCTATTTTGCTTCCAACGATGGTTCATTTTAAATAATTTTCTATTAGAAAATAAGATAGACAAATGCCTGTATATTGATTCTGATGTCATGCTATATGCAAATGTTGCCAAAGAAAAAAATAAATTTAAAAAGTGGGATTTAACTTTATCTTATGAAACAAGTCCCCATTGCGTTTTTATCAACAATTTAAAAACCCTAGAGGATTTCTGCAATTTTCTATGTGAAATTTATACCGATCCATCCCTGCTTAAATTAATGGAATCAAAATTTGAGGATAGGATTCAGCAGAATTTGCCAGGTGGTGCTTGCGATATGACTGCTTTTATCGAGTACCGCAAGATGCATCCAAGCAAGATAGGTGAACTGTCAACTATTATTGATAATTCTAGATACGATCACAATATAAATCTCTCAGAAGGCTTTGAGATGCAGGATGGAATCAAAAAAATTTATTTCGTAAATGGTCAACCTTGTTGTAAGGATTTAAAATTTGGAAATCAAATTAAATTTAATTGCCTGCACTTTCAAGGTAATGCCAAAAAATATATTAAAAAATATTTAACAGGAAGAAACCTTTTGACAAACATAGAGATATTACCCGTTCATTTTTTTACTATCGTCCTCAATGGAAAACCGTTCATCGAATACCATATCGAAATTTTCAAGCAACTGCCTTTCAAATGGCATTGGCACATAGTTGAAGGAGTAGCTGATTTAAAACACGATACTTCCTGGAGTCTTCGCTTGGGTGGATGTATTCCTGACGAACTGCACCAAAACGGACGCAGCATTGATGGTACAACCGAATATATTGATGAACTAGCAAAAATGTATCCTGACTATGTCACAGTTTATCGGAAGCCGGAAGGCGTTTTTTGGGAAGGAAAACGCGAGATGGTGAACGAGCCACTTTTCAACATTAAGGAAGAATGTTTGCTGTGGCAAGTAGACGTGGATGAGTTTTGGACACCAGAGCAAATTTGCACGGCACGAGAAATGTTTATTGACTGTCCTTCAAAAACGGCTGCATTCTATTGGAGTTGGTTTTTTGTCGGCAAAAATCTCGTTGTTAGTACTCGTAATTGCTACTCTCAAAATCCTCAACAAGATTGGTTACGCACCTGGAGATATAAGCCTGGAGCAGTTTGGGTGGCTCACGAGCCTCCCACATTAGTGGAGCCTTTGCCAAACGGTCAGTGGAGTAACATCGCAGCAGTAAATCCATTTTTACACGCAGAAACTGAGGCAAAAAATCTGGTTTTTCAGCATTTCGCCTATACGATAGAAAAACAGTTACAGTTTAAAGAACAATACTATGGTTATCAAAATGCCGTCGCTCAATGGATGGCGTTACAAAAACAAAGTAAATTTCCGGTTTTATTACGTGAATATTTTTCTTGGGTCGGCGATGATACTCTAGTTAATACGGCTGAGTCCTGTGGAATCGTTGCGATCGCGCAAATAGAAACAAGCAGTAATAGTTGGCAATTCTTATCATCTGAACAGTTACAAAGAAAAACTTTAGAAATTGAGAAACTATATCCGCGAATCATCGTGGACGGAGTATTTTTTCAGCTTTATCAAACGGGGATTGCTCGGGTTTGGAGTTCTTTGCTTGAGGAATGGTCAAAAACGGGTTTTTGCAAGCATATTCTCGTTCTAGATCGAGATGGAACTGCTCCTAAAATTCCTGGTATACGGTATCTTTCTATCCCATCCTATGACTACAACAGAACTGATACAGATCGGGAAATGTTACAGCAAGTTTGCGATGAAGAAGGTGCGGATTTATTTGTTTCAACTTACTACACCACGCCCATTTCGACGCCATCTGCTTTCATGGCTTATGATATGGTTCCAGAGGCTATAGGAGCAGACTTAAATAAACCGATGTGGCAAGAAAAGCATTATGGAATTCGCCATGCATCTGCTTATATTGCAATTTCGGAAAACACGGCTCAAGACTTGGTAAAATTTTTCCCGGATATTTCTAGAGAGTCCGTAGTAGTAGCACCTTGTGGCGTTGACAGTACTTTTTCACCTGCCGATCCGCAGGAAGTTGAGCTTTTTAAAATGAAGTATGGAATTTTCAAGCCATACTTTCTTCTAGTTGGAGGTAGAAAAGGGAATAAAAATGCCATTTTCTTTTTTAGGGCGTTTTCTAAACTATTTAGCAAACAGGGATTCGAGATTGTCTGTGTGGGCGGAGATCCGCAGTTAGAAGCTGAATTTAGAGCTTATACACCTGGTAATGTTGTTCACGTGTTGCAGCTAAGCGATGAGGAATTGAGATTTGCTTATTCGGGTGCTGTTGCGTTGATTTATCCCTCTAAATATGAAGGGTTTGGTTTACCAGTTTTGGAGGCAATGGCTTGTGGGTGTCCAGTTATTACTTGTGCCAATGCTTCGATTCCAGAAGTAGCAGGAGATGCGGCTATATACGTGGATGATAGTAATGAGAATGAGCTAGCAGATGCGCTGTGTGAGGTACAAAAGCCGGATGTTAGAGCATTGTTAAGTGAGGCTGGACTGGAACAAGCGAAACAGTTTTCTTGGTCAAAAATGGCGAAAATAGTCAGTATCGCTTTGATGGAAACAAGCATAGCCGAAATTGAAAAAAGTCTGTTGCCTCTCAAACTCAATGAGATCAATTTAATTATTTTCCCAGATTGGTCTGCACCGGAAGAATCGCTGTATTTGGCTATAGCAAGTGCAATCAAAGCCGTCATCACTCATCCGGATAAAGCTCGCATGACACTGTTGATAGATACCAGCAATATTTCCGATGAGGATGCGGATATGGCTGTATCCAGCGTCGCGATGGATCTGTTGATGGAAGAAGAGTTGGGTGAGAGTGAAGGAGTAGAAATTTCTTTGGTTGGAGATCTGAGGCGATCGCAGTGGGATGCTTTGCTGCGTCGCGTTCAAGTTCGGATATCTTTAGAACGCGAAAATGAATTGGCGATCGCACAAGCCAAAGCACAAGATCTTCCTTGCTTGACAACAGACAGTCTATCGGATCGGCGAGCCGTTCAGTTAGGATCTGGAACTTGGATATTGCAGTAAGCTTGGTCTATGCTACCGATCCGCTTCTAGATAATTGAGCCACATTTGCTCGTAAGCTTTCTCCATCTCGCGGGTAAATTGCTTTGCATTCCACAGCGGCGATGTTTGCCTGGAAGAGCGAAGTCGCCAAGCGATTTGTTGCCGCAAAACTGGATCTTTCCCCAAGCGAATCCCCCATTCAACATATTCTTCATCAGTCCAGGCAATCCCTTCGGTGACTCCCACGTTCATCATCATGGTATAACTGTTGCGGCTGGAAAATTGTTCTCCCACTCGCGTGACTAAAGGAATACCCATCCAGAGGGTTTCCAGAGTGGTTGTGGCTCCGTTATAGGGATAGGTATCTAGAACTACATCAGCAATGCCCAGATTGGCTCTATGAACCGCTTCTGAAGCAACTTCTGGTATAAATCGCAGGCGATCGCTCGACACCCCTTCTGCTTCTGCCACTTGAACAAAAAAGTCTTTTTGCGATTCTTCATCCGCTGTACCCTTGATCAAGAAGTAGCTGTTCGGCACTTCTTTAAGAATCTTCATTTGCAGTTGTATTGTATTAGGATGTTGTTTAAAACCCCTCTGAGCGCTGAGATACACTACTGCATCGCTAGGTATATTCAACTCATCTCGACGTAGAGTAGGAACACCGACTTCAAAACCGTCTACTGCGATATAAGTTTGGGGCAGTCGCCAGATATTTTCTGTATAGTAATTTTGAGCCGACTCCGGTAATACATAAGGGTCAGCAATAAAATAATCGATTGCTGGTATTCCTGAAGCATCCCAACCCAACCAAGTCACCTGAACGGGAGCGGGTTTTAAAGCCACAATTTCGCAGCTAACGTCTAACGTAATGCTATCGAGTTCAACTAAAATATCAATTTCATCTTGATAAATCTCCTCAGCAACCTGGAAACTATCATTTTCGGCTTTGTAAGCTTTGTCAACCTGATTGACGTACCATTCTTGTAAAGGATCGTTGCTAGGTTGGCAGTCAAGAAAATAGGCATGGATAGTGAAGCGATCGCGATTATGATACTGAAACAGCCATCGCGCTAACCAACCAACAGAATGTCTTCGCAGACCATAAGATAAATATCCAATTTTGAGACGTTTAGTTGACTCGTTCTGCTCTTTGCTGCTGACTCGTCGTTGACTATATCGCTGAACCGACTCTTGCCCGTAAGTTTGGACGCCAGCTTGACACATCTGAGAAATTTGATTCTGAATGGAGCGATTGCTTCTTGGATCGTCTCTAAAGTAGGGTAAAAAGAAGGTCGAGGGAAATAAACGGATTGTTGAGATTTCATCAAGCGACTTAGAGTTTTCCGCAATTAGCAATCCCAGTAGTGATTCCTGCCGCACCAAGAGAGAAAAAGCTTCTTCCCAATATGCGCCTGCACGCATGAACATCCGCAATATGAGGTAATTAGCAAAAATCTTGTCTGGTAACTTTTGCACTTGGAAATAGTACCGTTTCGCAGTCTCTACTGCCTTAGAATAATCACCCACATTTTCGTAACAGACAGCTAGCTGCTGCAAAACTTTAGGAAAATCCGTTAGCTGTTGGAGATGCCATAGACAGGCTTCGGCGAACTCCAGCGATGATGGATTTTCAGGAGTGCAGCTTAAAACTTTCTTTAACACTTGCATCATTAGTTCACAATCTACCTGTAGCAGTTGCTTCCACTGCAAAAGCTCGATGATTCCCAACGATATCAGATCCTCACTATTAAAAGTTTCCAATTGGATAGCCAACCCAATCAGATGCAGTAGATTGTTAATTTCTGTTGGCTTAATTTCCCGCAGATGTTGTCGAATTGCCCAAGCAATAGCATAGTCTGCTAGTTCCTCTTGCCGCTGAGCTTCAAATTGGAGAACCTGAACCAATTCTGCTGTCCAGTGTTCGACTTGTTCTGCTTCACCTTCTGCCATTGCCAGCAGCCAAGTTGTGTGAGCTTCTGCTTCTTGCCCCTGCAACAGTAGCATTAATCCTAAATGCCAGTAATAAGATTTCACGTTAGGTTCTGCTGCAATTGCCTGTTCGCAGAGTTCTGCGGCTTTAGTATAGCTATCTTGGAGCAGATAGTGATGAATTTGCTGATGCCAAGGGTCGAATTTATAGGTCATTAGGTCAAGCTCAAAGAAATTTAGGTTAGAGCAGATATCTACCAACAAATCTAATGATTGATACTAAATCCGGTTTATATACGCCCTATAATTTTGTCTAGACCGCCTGCACGGTCTTTATTGGTGTAGCCCCCAGGTAACAAAGCCGGATTTGGTGTGACTCAAAAATAAAAAAGCAGGTAGCGTATACTAACACCACCCACTTGAGGAAAATATTAAAACTCAAAGTCCTATTTGGCGTCTTGCATGGAACCGGTGTTGCAATTTATTACACCTTTTGCCGTATCGATGTTGGGTTGGGTTGCTTCTTCACCAGGATTTTTGGTTTCACACAAGCCGCTGGTGCTAGTCGCTTCGCCGCCAGAACCAGCACCACCAACTTGAATCACAGCGACAGAACCTACATATTCCTTGAGCGCTTTAGCCTCACTCTTTCCATAGTTATCAACTCTCTCTTTGGCAGCAGTAGCGCTGTAGGTGTAGTTAACAGTCACAGCTTTGACGCCAATACCCAGTTTTGAAACCTGCTCGACATTACCCGCAGCGATTTCTACAAAACTATTGTTTTCTAGGTAGTAAGCCTGCTGACCCTTGTTCATGGCGCTCAGCGTTTGCTTGGCTTCTGTCTGCTTGGCCTTATTTGCCTGGTTCAGGAACGACGGCAAGGCAATAGCAGCCAGAATCCCGATAATGATGATAACAACAAGCAGTTCAATCAGTGTAAAACCCTGTTGTTGTTTCTTTTGGTTGAGGTGTTGCAGTAGTTTATATTTAACATCAGCCTTCATGACTGCTTTCTCCTTTAGGTGTGTGATAGCCGTTTGTTTGCTCTAGATTAAACTTACCCACTTGCGATCAATTACCGATCACCTGTGCCAAAAAATTTTTTCACTACGTCTTAGCAAGAGCGAGCAGAGGGTTCCAAAAGCACGTATAGGAAGGGTTCTAGAGTTTTCAAGAAACGCTCAACGGTGGCGATCGCCACCTCGTCGCTCACAGTCTCTAAGGTAACAGGATGCACCGACTCAATCTTGCACCAGCGTTCTACTAGCGATGTAAATGGCTGTACTCCTTCCCAAAGGGGTAGCAGGCAAGCCGCAATCCTGCTATCCACCCAAACCGCAGCGGTGGGTGAGGCAGCAATGTAACGGCTAATCTCGAAGGGTCTGTATTTGGTGATGCATTCGATCAGCTCTTCTTTGATTTGAGGAATTCTTAACAGTGGATGCAGATGTACTCTTGCCCCCTGCCAGTCAGATGGCGTCCACTCGGCAACTGGCACTACTGAGTTGGTTGGCTGAGGCTGAGTACACCAAAAGTCAAGTAAGCGATTGACTGGATGCAAAAGTTCATACAGATGCAGCCGCTGTTCGACTGAAATTTCTGGCAAGCTGATTCCCAGAAACACCGGCAAGTTATCTGGTTCTTTAAATAATTGCATCAAGTCCCATCTCTGCCAATTTACCATTGTGAGAAACTCTAAATCAGCAGCTCTCAAGGCTGAGAACATTTCAGGGATGGTAAAACCTTTATCGTTTTGAAGTAAATAGTTGGCTAAAAACCACTCTTCGGTTCGTTCCTGTACCGAATTCCAAGTTCTGGCTTTGAGAATCACATCATCCTTTAAAGCCTGGAAGGTATCCCGCACTAAGTCAATTTCCATCTCTCTTGGATTTTCATCCATCAATCCCATGAGTTTAAAAACTTGTTGGGATCTAAAAAAGTAAGTTCTTTGCAGGTCGCTATGAAGATTAGAGCGAATAATTCCCTCTGGTTTTAAAACTGCTTTCATCGCTTTCAATCCAATAACTGGATTGGTTAAAAGATACAAAACTTCGTCGTTGTTTATGTAATCAAATTGCATTCCCAAACTCGGCAAATCTTCAATAGACATTGCATAAAACTCTGCATTTTCAAATCCGTATTGTTGCAAGCGAGTTCGGGCTAATTCAACTGATTTTTCTGAGATATCAATGCCTATAATTTTCGCACCTGGGTTTGCCTCTGCCAAAGCTAAAGCTTTGTAGCCGCTGCCACATCCTGCATCTAAAATGATTTTGCCTTCAGTTTCTACGACTTTTTGATATTTTAAATAGTAGGCAGTTACCATACTATGGTTAAACAGAAAATTCAAGTCATCTTTGGGAGAGTATTCTAGAGGAATTCTCGGGTATGGACCAGTTTCAAATTGTTGACGAACTTTCTCTTTTAGTTCAGCGGCTTGATTTTCCATTTTGAACGTCTCCTAATGGGGAATATGGGGAAATTTAGTTAGAGGCGATTTTAGCACTCAAATCTAAGTATTCCCTTTTTTGGCTTCAGCGTACACAATCGCCGATCGCTTTTTCCTACCCATCCGCTCTACCATCGAGTTATGCTATATTAGTCGTAGTCGTTATGAGTTTATATAAGAACATGGCGAACCCAACGGTAGAGAATTTGGTTATTATTGGCTCCGGCCCTTCCGGTTATACTGCGGCGATTTATGCGGCGCGTGCCAACCTGAAACCCTTTGTGTTTGAAGGCTTCCAAGCTGGGGGGTTGCCTGGTGGGCAGCTGATGACGACGACGGAAGTAGAGAATTTCCCCGGCTTTCCCGAAGGGATTATGGGGCCGGATTTAATGGATCGGATGAAGGCGCAGGCGGAACGTTGGGGTGCTGAATTATACACAGAAGATGTCATATCGGTCGATTTGAGTCAGCGTCCGTTTACGGTGCGTTCTGAGGAACGGGAAGTTAAAGCTAACAGCATCATCATTGCTACGGGCGCGACGGCGAAACGGTTGGGACTGCCTAGCGAACACGAGTATTGGAGTCGGGGGATTTCTGCTTGTGCGATTTGCGACGGTGCTACTCCGATTTTTCACGGTGCAGAACTGGCGGTGATCGGGGCTGGGGACTCGGCGGCGGAAGAGTCGATTTATCTGACTAAGTACGGTTCTCGCGTTCACATGCTGGTACGCAGCGATAAGATGCGGGCGTCGAAAGCGATGCAGGATCGGGTGCTGAATAATCCCAAGATTACAGTTCACTGGAATAGCGAGGCGGTGGATGTAATTGGGGAAGGCGATCGCATGAATGGCATTCACATCCGCAATACTAAAACTGGCGAGGAAAGTGTCTTGGCAGTTAAGGGGTTATTCTACGCCATCGGTCACAAGCCCAACACTTCTTTATTTGAAGGGCAACTAGAATTAGACGAAGTGGGTTATATCGTCACCAAGCCTGGTTCGGTAGAAACTAGCGTCGAAGGGGTGTATGCTGCTGGAGACGTACAAGACCACGAGTATCGTCAGGCAATTACCGCTGCGGGTACTGGCTGTATGGCGGCGATGTTAGCAGAAAGGTGGTTGTCGGCGAATGGCTTACTGCAAGAATTTCATCAAACGGCTGAGGCGGAAAAGCCAGATACGCCAGCAGATGTGAAGAAAAGCGAAACCCTCGAACCAGCAGAGTTTGATATTGCAGATACGCGCCACAGCGGGGGTTTTGCACTGCGGAAGCTGTTTCACGAGAGCGATCGCTTGCTCGTAGTCAAGTACGTTTCGCCCAGTTGCGGCCCTTGCCATACCCTCAAACCAATTTTAGATAAAGTCGTGGACGAATTTGACGGTAAAATCCACTTTGTCACCATCGACATTGCAAAAGATACAGACATTGCCGAAAATGCTGGCATTACCGGAACGCCTACGATTCAGTTCTTCAAGAATAAAGAGTTGTTGACTGAAGTTAAAGGTGTTAAGCAAAAGAGCCAATATCGCCAGCTGATCGCACAAAATCTCTAATCCAGAGAAACCCGGTTTCTTAAACAATACCTTCGCCAAAATCCCACCCTCTTGGGTGGGATTTTGGGTGAAAAGCCTCTCTATATGGCTGGTGCAAAATAGTTTGACCGCTGAGGCGGGATGGAAATGAGCTGCTGGTGTGGGTGTTTAAAATTGTTTCAATCCTGGCACAAAAAGCGAAATCGCAGCGGCGGAACACGCCAGACGACCCGGAAAGCGTCGAGCGAGACTCAGTATTATTGGCGCTTTATGGGAGGGGAAGTTTTTTGCCCCGATGGTTTATCAAGGATATTGATCGGCCAAAGTAATTGAAACTTGGCTGGAGAAATTTTTGTGGCCTCAAGTCCGAACAAGACAGGTAATTAACGCAAGTTGCTAGTTATAAACAAGGGCGTTGCTAATTGCTAATTGCTAATTGCTAATTGCTAATTGCTAATTGCTAATCTTGGATTTTTACCAATTTCGCCATTAGCCATTAGCCATTAGCCGCTCCCAGAGAGATAACTAGCAACTTGAGTTAATTATTATGGATAATGCCCCCTTTCATAACTCACTTCTCATTAGAGAAATCATCGAAAAATCTGGGTGCGAATTACTTTTCAAAGCCCAGCTATTCTCCTGACTTAAACCCCACGCTCGCATTGGTGGCATAAAGTGAAGACAGCCATCACGAAAGAGGTGTATAGCGAAGATTTTAATGTTCACAAAGCTGTTGCAGCAGCATTTCAGTATTTGTCAATATACCAGCGCGCAGCGCTATTAGGACGAGTTCACAGGGCAAAGCTCTGTGTGAACCTGGCCTAATTTGGCGAAGGTATTGTCCAAGCAACCGGGTTTCTTGTCCCGATGCTTAACAGAACTTTACCAATCCCATCATCGGGACTATCAACCAAAGCTATAAACTTGGGACTATTACCAATGACCGATTACCCATTACCAATTTAAGCATCTATGTTTCCAGTTCATCGTCCTCGTCGCCTCCGTACTTCGCCCCAGCTGCGCGGCATGGTGCGGGAAACGGTTCTGACTAAAAACGATCTGATTTATCCCCTATTCGCCGTACCGGGCGAAGGTTTTGCTAAAGAAGTAAAATCGATGCCGGGAGTCTACCAGCTATCGATCGACAAAATCGTCGAAGAAGCTAAGCAAGTCTACGATTTGGGTATCCCGTCGATTATTCTATTCGGCATTCCCGCTGATAAGGATACCGACGCGACGGGTGCGTGGCACGATTGCGGTATTGTCCAAACAGCGGCAACGGCGGTGAAGCAAGCTGTGCCTGGTTTAGTTGTAATTGCTGATACTTGCTTGTGCGAGTATACCAGTCACGGTCACTGCGGTTATTTGCAAGTCGGCGACCTCACTGGACGGGTTTTGAACGACCCGACGCTGGAATTGCTGAAGAAAACAGCGGTTTCTCAAGCAAAAGCCGGGGCGGATATTATCGCGCCTTCGGGTATGATGGATGGCTTCGTCACCGCTATCCGGTCAGCTCTGGATGAGGCTGGGTATCAAGATATACCGATAATGTCTTACGCGGCTAAGTATGCGTCGGCTTATTATGGGCCGTTCCGAGATGCGGCTGAGTCGGCGCCCCAGTTTGGCGATCGGAGAACCTACCAAATGGACCCGGCTAACTCCCGCGAAGCCCTGAAAGAAATTGCCCTCGATATTGCAGAAGGGGCGGATATGCTCATGGTTAAACCAGCCTTAGCATATATGGATATTATCTGGCAAGTCAAGCAAGCCTGCAATCTACCCGTTGCTGCTTACAACGTGTCTGGGGAATATTCTATGGTTAAAGCCGCTGCCCTCAACGGTTGGATTGATGAAAAACGTGTCGTGATGGAAACTTTAATCGGCTTCAAACGCGCTGGGGCTGATTTGATTTTGACCTATCACGCTAAAGATGCCGCCCGTTGGTTGGAACAAGGCAATTAAGTCTGTTTGAACCGGGTAAACTTAGGGGACTTTTGCACTAGAGATTGAGTGAGAAAATTCTTCGGGTGAAGGTAAGCCGAACCGCAACTAGCACGGCCTTTTTCTTCGCTTGTGAAGGTAGAAATATCCCCCAGGGGGGACAAGTTTCTGACTCGATACTTTAGTTCAGGAGTCCCCACATCTTTGGCGCTTATCAGATCTGGTGCAAAATGGAACGAGGTATTATGCCCCCTGACGTATGAAAAATCTATCTCAAGAAAGAATTTTAAATAAACAAAAGCAAATAAGTAGTAAAAGTTACAGAAATTGAGGGAGGCTAAAGTGAAATGTGGTGAAGGAGCAAACACCATAATAGATAAGGAACAGAATGACTCAGAGTAGAACGTTGGAAAAACCGATCGAAAGCCAGGAAATCCGTTTTTGCGACTTGCGATCGCAAGTGGACATCAAGCAACTGCAAGAATTGTTTAAATTGACCGCGTTTTGGGCGCAAAACCGCACCCAAGAGGACTTAGAGATAGCGATCGCCAACAGCGATCCCACGATCAGCGTTTGGGATGGCGATCGCTTAATCGGTTTTTCGCGGGCGACTTCAGATTGCGTCTATCGCGCCACGATTTGGGATGTGGTGATTCACCCAGACTATCGGGGATTGGGACTCGGTCGCAAGATGATCGAAACGCTGTTAAACCATCCTCGCGTTTGTCGGGTAGAGCGCGTTTACCTGATGACAACCTATCAACAAGGATTTTACACCCGCCTCGGATTTCAATATCCCAACCCTAGTACTTCAATGGTGCTGTACAACCATACCCACGCCAGTTCCCATTCCGGTCAACAAAAGGTGTCTAGCGAGTCGCCAAAGGAATAGAACATTGAATCCGAGTCAGGTTAGATTCCTGATTCGGTGAAGGAACTGCTAAAAGTTCCAAACGTCCTTTCATCAGTTCTAGGAGGGTATGATTAGCCAGTAGATTCAATCCTGGCGAAAGGATAGAATTCTCATTCGGTTGCTCATCGGTTTTAGGGGCAGACTGTAACAAATCTATCGGTTCACTCCAGGCGCTGTAGGGACGTTGGTCTTCAATCTGGATATGAACGTAACCAGCACTTGGATCGGGATGAATCGAAACGCAAACCCTGCCCTCCCGCATTAATTTTAAAGGGGTATCTACCAAATTCATCAACACCTGTTTGAGCCAGTGGGAATCTGCCAAAACGTAAATTTCCGGAGCGGGTTTCTCGATATCTAAAGGTAAATTGCGATCCGCTGCTTGCAAGCGAGTTAATTCATCTACATGTGTGAGAACGTGTGCGAGTTGTACCGGCTCAATATTGAGACGATTCGTGCCATACTCAGTTCTAGCAACGTTGAGAATTGCATCCAGAAACGCTACCATCCTCATTGCCGAGGCATTCGCCTGCGCTACGAATTCTCGTTCTTCTGCCGCATCTTCGCATAAATCCGACAAAATTAACTGTTGCAGACCGATCAAGCTATTGAGAGGCGAGCGCAACTCGTGGGAAACTCGCGCCAGAAATCCTGCCTTAAACTGGCACATTTCCGTCGCCATGCGATACGCCAGTTGCGTCCGCAATAATTCTTCTTTCAGAGCAGAAATTTCTTGGTTAGGATCTTGGAATGCAGCCATTCGATGGTTTCGATTTTGAATTTTGGATTAACTAACTATGACAGGACTTACGCAAAGAAACCGGGTTTCTATGAAAGTTTCTCAGCTCGTCGTGCGTAAGTCCTATATAAGCTAATTTTAGAATCGCCATCAGCGATTCGGAAATTGCACAAAATGAAAGTAACAGTCCCAGGGATTTTAAAACCATGACCGATATTATATCTTTGATCGCATTACCACCCCCGTTTCCCGACCACACCCAACTACGGTCGGAGGACGGTAATTTGGTGAAGAATTTTCAAGCACATCCACAAAGTTTAATTTTAACCGACTCGATTGGCGCAGTGTTGCAGAGGTTGCATCCAGATGGACAGTACTGCATTGGTCAAGATTGTGGCATTTACTGGCGAGAAACTGAACCCCCGGAAAAAGGTGCAGAAGCACCGGACTGGTTTTACGTTCCTCATGTACCTCCTAGACTAGGAGGTGTCATCCGACGATCTTACGTGTTGTGGCGCGAATTTCTTGCCCCCAGAATTGCCTGAGAATTTGCCAGTGGAGACGGTAGCGAAGAACGGGACAAGACACCCCTATCTTTAGCGGAGGACAGTACAGTTACCAAAGAATTGGGTTTAAAGCCTCGCCCTTCTGGGGCGACTTTGAATGCTTGTGCTAAGATAGGTTTATCGCACACACTGGCGATAAGACCATGCTTGTCTACGAAATGAAGCTACAAGGAACAGATGACCAGTACAGAAGGCTAGATCAAGCCATCCGTACTGGACGTTTTGTTAGGAATAGCATCATTAGAGCGTGGATGGATGGTCAAGTAAAAAGCCGAAACGATGCTTATGCCTACTGCAAAATATTAGCGGACAACCCTGAGTTCCCTTGGGCGAGTCAGTTAAATTCAATGGCTAGACAAGCTCACGCAGAAAGAGCTTGGGCATCAATCGAAAGGTTTTACCGGAACTGCAAAGCGAAAGTAGGTGGCAAAAAAGGTTATCCCAAATTTACCAAAGAGCAAGTTAGAGCCTCTGTTGAGTACAAAACCAGTGGGTACAAACTATCAGAAGACAGACGTTATTTAACGTTTACTGATGGATTTAAGGCTGGCACATTCAAGCTTTGGGGAAGCCGCAATTTGCACTTCTATCAACTCAACCAAGTCAAACGAGTCAGAGTAGTTAGAAGGCACGATGGCTATTATGCACAGTTTTTAATTGACCATAACAGGGAGGAGAACAAGGATTTAACAGGTAAACAAGTTGGCTTAGATGTTGGTTTAAACCATTTCTCCACTGATTCTGCTGGCAATAAAGTTGATAATCCTCGGTTTTTGAGAAAAGATGAACAGAAACTTAAAAAACTTCAGCGTCGTTTATCTCGTACTCAAAAAGGTAGTAAGAATAGAGCCAAAGCCAGAAACAAATTAGGGAGATCGCATTTATCGGTTTCACGCAGACTTACGAATTGGGTATGTAAGTTAGCTCAGCACGTCATACAGTCTAACGACTTAGTAGCGATAGAAAACCTACGAGTGCGTAACATGGTTAAAAACCACCATTTAGCTAAATCAATAAATGATGCTGCCTGGTACAAATTTAGGGAATGGTTAGAATATTTTGGCAAAGTTTATGGAGTGCCAGTTATTGCTGTAGCTCCTAAGTTAACTAGCCAAAATTGTTCTAATTGTGGCGAAAAAGTTGTTAAAGCTTTAAGTACCAGAACCCATCAATGCCCTCATTGCAAATATATTGCTGATCGGGATGAAAATGCAGCGATTAACATTCTGAAACTGGCCTTAAAACAATGGGCAAATACTGTCGGGCAGACAGAAATTAACGCCTCTGGAGAGACTGATCTCTGCTTGGATGGGGAAACTCAGCCAAGTAAATCAACTCGTAGAAAGAGGAAGTCCAAGGAGCGATCTTTGGAATCCCCGCACTTCTAGGGCGGGGAGGATGTCAACACTTTGTTGATGGGTTCTATGAAAAAATGACCCCAAACTCACGAGGTCACTATCCTATTACAACAATGGGCGTAGAATTAGGACTTTGGGAAGGAACTTATCAAAATCAAACCATGCTTTGGTTGCGCTGGTGGGATTATGAGGGTAACTTGTTACTCACAGGTCAAGAAACCGCTGAAATAGAACGCATGAAGCGACTAAAATTAGTGGAAAAATTGCGTTCGATCGCTCCCGATCAACTAGCAGCACTAGGAATTGCCCCCAACGAACTAGAATAACCATTACCAATTAGCAATTAGCCATTAGCCATTAGCCATTTCAATCACACCTTGTCTGAGAATTTCCCAACCCTTAAGAGTCCATTTTGCCACCGTAGAAGGCACGCCGGACTCTTTTGTTAATTCGGTTTCAGATAACTCTAAAGTCAGAACAGAGGGGAACTGATCGTCTATTTCTGCCATTGTCCGCAGGGGGGGTTGACCGGATAAATTGGCGCTGGTGGTGGCGAGTGGCCCGGTTTGAGATAATATTTTTCTGGCGATCGCACTATCGGGAACTCTCACCCCTATTGTTGCGGGGTCATTGGGATTAACTTGTGGAGGGAGGCGCGAACTTGCTGGTAATACTAAGGTTAACGCTCCAGGCCAATATTTTTGGGCAACTTGCTGCCAAATTAATTTTTCTGACTCGCTCCCTTGACAAAAAGGCCACAATTCCTCCGGATTTGCTGCCATTAAAATCAGCGGTTTATCCTGACTCCGCTGCTTCGCTGCAAAGATTAATCCCGACTTTTCTGGTAACGCTGCTAATGCCGGAACCGTATCCGTGGGAAAGCTGACTACAAAACCAGAAATTGCCCCAGTGACGAGGGCGTCCATTGAAACTTTTGTCATTAGTCAATTGTAATCTATCGTTGCCAGCGCTCGCGCTAATCGCTAATAACTCAAGTTGCTAGTTATCTCTCGAAGAGCAGCTAATGGCGTTCCCAGGCAGATCCGTGGTCACGAGGCTAATGGCGAGATTGGTAAAAATCCTATATTAGCAATTAGCAATTAACAATTAGCAATTAGCAGGGCAAAGTATTTATTTTTAGATTTTGACATTTTTATTTAACCTCATGCATAGAAATTATTTCAATTCAGGCAATGGTTCGGCTAGGATAACTCTGGTGCGGTAGACGATGTCAACGAGGCCGTCTGGAGAATGCGATCGCGAGTACAATTGGGTTAAATCGGCAACAAGTTGTTCAAATCCTTCCCCAGAACGCGGTACGAGTCCCCGACTTTGAGCGCGACCAATTAAACCCGATAAATCTACTGCTTGCTTATTAGTAAACCTGTGGCGACCCACTTCAACAAAATAAGGCAAACAGCTATAAGGCAGAAAAAATCCGCAATTTCTTAATAACTTTAACGGCAAACGCTGCACTTTTTTTACCCATCGCCGCAATTGAGTTAAAAGCGAGCGAGCGCTGTAAGGTTTTGACGCCTTTATCAGCAAGCGGAAATAATCTTTAGTAAATTTATCCTCTAATTCCCAGTAATTCCACACCAATGCCAAGCGACCGTATTTTTGCAAAATTCGGCGAAATTCTAACAAGCTTTGCTCGCGATTAAACCAGTGAAAAGCCTGGAAACAAACGACTAAATCCACCGATGCATCGGGTAAACTTGTCGCTTCTGCGGTGCCATCACAAACCTCTATCAAAGGATGGGAAATAGCCGCTTGCCTCATTTCGGCATTGGGTTCTACGGCAAAAACTTTAATCCCTTTTTCTGCTAGCTGACGAGAGGCAATACCCGTTCCCGCACCAATATCTGCTGCGACGATTTGGCAGGGTAATCCTAACCCTTCTAAAACCTTGTCGATAGCAACTTCTGGATAAGTTGGGCGATATTTTGCGTAATCTGCTGCGGCGTCTGAAAAATAAGTCAGCGGGTTCATGTTTTATAGGGATATCGAAATTGGTAATTGCTAATTGCTAATTGCTAATTGCTAATTGCTAATTGCTAATTTAGGACTTATGCACTACGAGGTCAGAAACCTTGATTAGATTCCCTTGTTGCCCTAACCCCTAGCAACTTGGGTGAATTAGCACCGATAAGCTAAAGCGAAGCGTTCAATTCCGGCTAAATCGGGATAAATTTTAATGCCATAATAACTTCCATTTTGCCGCAATAATTCAGCCACCGCATCCGCTTGTCCCGCCATCATTTCAATCAACCAAATGCCGCCAGGACGTAAATAATTAGGGGCAGTTTCTATTAGGTGGCGAATGCAGTCTAAACCATCTTCGCCGCCATCGAGGGCGAGGTGGGGTTCGTGAAAAGCAACTTCTGGTTGCAGCGTCGGTACTATGCTGCTGGGAATATAAGGCGGGTTGGAAACCATACCGCTAAGCCGCCCCTTGAGCGCTTCTAGCGGCTCAAACCAAAAACCATCGTAAAACTTGATTTTTTGAGCAAAACCCTGTTGCTGGGCATTCTGGCGGGCAATGGCGAGAGCTTCGCTGCTGCGATCCACTGCATGGATGGTAGCATCAGGAAACGCGGCGGCTAAACCGATAGCGATCGCACCACTCCCAGTCCCCAAATCCGCCCAATCAGCATCAGTCATCCCAGAATTTTGCCTCACCTGCTCGCTTGCTCCCCTGCTCCCCTGCTCTCCTGCTCCCCTGCGGCGCACCGCTTCCACCGCCAAATCGATCAAAAGTTCTGTCTCTGGTCGAGGAATTAATACTGCTGGGGAAACAACCAAAGAAAAATTGCGCCAAGGGGTGACCCCAGCGATGTATTGTACGGGCAAGCGATCGCTTATTCGTCGCTGCCACAATTGGTCTAATTCTGGCAAACTTAGGCGCAGAGTCATGTTTTTTCGGTCGCGAAAAGACTCTAACCGCAACGCCAAGCGGTCTAAATCTGCCACCGCAAGCAACAACCAGTCTACTTCCTCTGGGGGAACATCGGCGGCGCGCGCCGCTGCTAGTGCTTGTCGCCGCCATTGCCAAAGTTCTAAACCAGATACCGCCACCCCTTGCAGGTTTTCCATCGTTTAACGCCGATCTTGACGCTGTTGGGGCTGATTTTGGCGTTGTTGCGGCTGATTTTGACGTTGGTTAGCTGGTTGGTTTCGACTCGGTTGCTGAGAACCCGGTTGTGTTGGTTGGAGGGTTCGCAGGAATTCTAACGACTCCCGCGACGGTACGAGCAAAACTTTGTTCAAAACTGGATCGTTGCTGGTTTTCAACGTTTGAATTACGGTTTCCAAGTCCATCACTTGAATTTCTACGTCAGATGCCATATTTGGTTGTGACTGCTTAAAGCGATCTAGGAGTGCGATCGCTTGCTCCTTGTCAAAAAAGAAAGGTATGACGCGATCGTCGCCTTGGGGTATGGTCAGATATTTATTTTCTGACTTGAATTTGGCTACAAATAGGGGGACGCCGTTAAATCGCTGCACTTGGCGACCATTTTGTCGCAGCAAAGCTAATGCTGACTCAACTTGTTGCTGCACGGGTAAAAAGTCAACCGCGACAGAATCTTTTTTTTCGCGATTCGCTTGTTCCAATTGTTGGTAAACTTCTGCCAGCGACCTGGGAATTACCTGGAGATTTTGGCCGTCGTTGGGATTATCTGCCCGCAATCGCTGTAAAACCGTCTGAGCATCCCGCTGACTGATAAAAGCTGGCGTTACCAACACCTTTTTCTCATTATCACAGTTAACTTGCTGACCGTTGGTGGGGTCGAGGCATTGGCTAAGTACGCCACCGTCTGCTTTAGCAATCATAAACACCGGCACGGTTCGCAACCTTTGTACCACCTGTTCTTCGGGTAATGCTAGCGCCTCGGGAACGTTGGCGAGCGCACCGGATACCAACGCAGTCCCCAATAACCCCAAGGTTGCGCTCCAACGAAGGAATGATTTCATAACCTCTCCTGCTATCAATCCTGTCACAAACAAAAAATTATCATTTCAAAAAACATAGAATATTATTCTATGTTTTTGTTTTTTGGGTTTGAACCCAACCAACGTACTGTCCTCCACATTTATCCCCGATGGCTTGTATGTTTGGCAATAGTTGCATGCTAATTTGCCATGCATTTTAACTTTTTTTTGGCAATCTCGCTGCGGTCATTTCTCCCCGTGAGCTAACTTTTCCCTCTGGGTTCACAAATCGTCTCGGTCAAAAATTTTACAGAGATAGGACTTAGGCGCGACGATCCTAGAAACCGGGTTTCCATCTGCGATCTTTCGTTGCCAAACCGACGATTTTTGGGAGAAACTTTGGTGTTTGCCCCGGTTCTCAGAGATATAGGACGATCCTAGAAACCGGGTTTCTGCGTCGATCTTTGGTTGCCAAACCCACGATTTTTCCGAGAAACTTTGGTGATTTGCCTAGAAACCGGGTTTCTGCG
>NZ_BLAY01000142.1 GCF_020521235.1 Microseira wollei NIES-4236
AAGAGGTCAGCGTTGATATGTGGAGAGGATTTAAGAAAGTTATTACTGAAGTTTTCCCCAACGCTGTCATAGTTATACCCACATTCCGCAGATCTGACTCGGATTACCAGGACTTTTGATGTATTCTCAGATCTGAAAATTTTCAGATCCTATGTTTTCTGATTTTAGTGTCGCTTTTTGTTCCAATTAACCGACATCTAAGAAAGTTGATTTGATAGATTTCTTTAAATAGATTGATTTTGGCAATTAATCAAATTATTTAGTCTAAATTACAGAATATAATCTCTGACAAGATGGTTGTTATCTTGACCAATAATTGAATATATTCCCAAATATCTCCATATTTATATTGAGTTTTATCCATCTTCAACCATTAAATAATATTGACCGCAAACTTGGCCTAAATAGTTCAATATCTGTTGACGTTCTGATGTTAAATTGCTGACCTGATCAGCTCCATTCAAGGTGACTAAATGCACGGCCTGAAACATCTGAAATACCCAGCGCATCGTCGGTTTATTCGTTAATTTCTTGACCTGATTCCTGATGCTACCGGCTGACTCTAATGCTTGTCTCAACTTTCTTTGAGCCTGGTTATACACTAATAAACACAATCCCATTACCATCGCTATTGCCTCGACTCTCTGCGGATTTTTGACGAAGACATTTGAGGTGAAAAACAACGGATATTTTAAGAATCTAAATCCTCTTTCACTGCGTTGACTTTTGTATTCTTCTAATACCTGCTGATTGCTCACTTCATTTTTATCTAGAATGTTTGTGGCTAAAATAAATCTTCCAGCTTTGAGCTTTTCCTCTTCTATGACGGATCTTCTGGTTTCTATTTCCCCGGTTATTTGATAGACTACTGTCTTTTGGTTGCTCGTTTTTTTGAGGTTCGCTGTTTTTTTATTGACGAGTTTTTCTAGGCATTCAATTTCTGCAATTTGGTGATAATTCCATGATTATGATAGCATTTTTATGGCTATTTATGCGTCTGATTGACAAGCAAACTATTGCCGGTATAGCTTACGCAGTGCTACTTTGGCGCTTGATTCATGTTTTTCTACAGTCTTTTCTACTTGTTTAATATTGGCTAGTTTTATCGCTTCACTTTCTATCACCAGCCATCTTTGCTTGATGTTTCCATATTCACTGGTTCTCTCGGCGATTTTATATCCTTTTAATTGGCTGGCAAGCCATTCATTCTCTTGAATGTCTAAAATTTTAATTTGTGCATCTTTAATACTGAATGGGACTCTCGTTATCCATTTAATTCCCGGCATCGCTGACAAATTATCGGCGGTGTATAAGGCGCTGTCTGCTACACAAATTCCGGAAAATGTCCACTGATTTTTAAATTCTTTTAGTCTGTCTACAAAGACACTTTTATCATCGACGTTTCCTGAATCTATTTTTAGATACAATGGCACGTCTCCGTCTCCGGTCACAATCATGTCTATGATAAATTGTTTCAGGTCTGGTCTGCGATCTCTGGAATAACCATGAACTATTTCTATGGGTTTCATTTCTGAGTCTGATGCTGATGCTTCTCCTGCTATTTTATGGCTGGCTTCAGCGTTGCTTTCATATTCTCCATGTACGTACATTGAACTTCCGTCTAAATGAACGCTGTTCATTTTTACTTGGAATTTTTCTGCTGCTTTGAGCGCGATCGCTGTAAATAATTTCGTGGTTCCTGCTTGATAATATTTGTCTAAGGCTCTTCCCTGTCATCGTTTAAATGTTCTGGTAATACTCCTTTTCCGATTAGATGTTCTGTTGCTTTGCCGACAAAAAACTATTCAAATATATATAATGGGGCACTCAAAAACCCTAGTCCATTCAAAATCATCGCTTTGATCGCTTGTCCTGGGCTGAGGGTTTCTTTATTTCTTATTCCCACTTTTTTATTCACTTCTTCTACCAATTCCATTTCGTCTATTATTCCCGCTACTATTCCTAAATGGTCTAAATTTTGGACTTTTATGGCATCTTGAGGCTCATTCATGGTTTTTCTCTCTAGCTACCCCGCTTGATTATTGTACATTATACAAGCTCCAAATGATTGCCTAGCAATCATTTGGAGCTTGTATATGGATAAATTTACTTCGCATTAAATCTGCTTTAATATCTGCGGAATGTGGGTTTAAATGCCGAACAGCTTATTGTAGCAAAATATACAGTTTGCCATAATAATTTATAAAGATTGATTAAGTATGAGTCATAACATTGCAAGTATTACAATAGCATAATTATAGCGAATTTTTATAGAAGCCAACTTTAATCATTAATATCTCAAATTTTTGGAGGCTCTTACTTCTTCCAAATTGCTTTTTTTTAACACGGATAAAACTGAGAAAGGTTTGATAATGGTTTCCTTTTTGAAATGGCTGCGTAAGCGCCTTTTCGGCATTTCGCTGCAGGAGGCGACCTTTGCTAAAAGGGGTTTTCTGGAGGGGGACGCAGGGTTGCGGCAGCGACTGGAGCAGATCGGTCAAATATTTTTGCTCGGCTACCAGGCGGCACTCAACGACGATCGACCAGAGGGGCTCGTGCGCCAGCTAAATGCGATTGAAATTGAGTTGCGCGGGTTTGCTTTTGAGGGAGCTGCTATGGGACTGGCTTTGCTAGATGGCTTAACGCCTTGGAAGCGAAACCGAGTGCAGTCCTTTTTAAAAGGTGCAGGCAGCGAGTATGCCTATATGGTGTATGTAGGAGTTGGTTGGGCGTTAGCCCGACTTCCTTGGGGAATTGAGTGGTATCTGGCTCAACTCAATAAAACCCTGTCGGCTACCCTTTCTCCTTCGCACAGAGAAAGATGTTGGGGGATGGAGGGGGACATCGATCCTGTCCTGGGATGGCTAGCCTTGGATGGCTATGGCTTCCATCAGGGGTATTTTGACTGGCGTCGGTATATTCAGGAAATGGCCATTCCCCCCCGACTTTCCGGGTATGCCTGTCGGGTTTTCGATCAGGGGTTGGGGCGCAGTCTTTGGTTTGTCAAAGGGGCTGATGTCAGGCGCATCCACCATGCCATTGAGAATTTCTCCCCTAGCAGGCGAGCAGATCTTTGGAGTGGGGTAGGTTTAGCCTGCGCCTATGCGGGTGGCGTGGAACGAGCAGTCATAGAAGCCTTACAGGTAGCTGCCCAGCCTTATTGGTCAGAGTTATCTCAGGGAGCAGCCTTTGCCGCCAAGAGCCGCCAAAGGGTGGGGAATTTAACTGCTCATACGGAGGTGGCGTGTCAAGTGTTGTGCGCCATGTCCGCCGAAGCAGCCGCAGGAATTACTGACAGGATGCTGGAAGACTTGCACCCAGACGGGGCAAATCCTGCTTACGAAGTCTGGCGACAGCGAATCCAAGCTCAATTTGTAGCAGTCCAGGTTAACCCATGAAAACGTTAGCTCAGTTCATTAAAAAGTACGCCAAACCGTTAGTGGCGATGGCAGTGATTGTCAGTCTCTGGAGTTTTAGCCGCCTTCCTGCCCTGTCAGCCAGTGAAAGAGCGGCGCTCGCGTCCCGGTTTGAGTTTACGGCTTTACCCTTGCCGGAATTGGCAGGAAAACCTCAAAAATTCCTGCGCTCAGTGCATCCCAGTTTGGAACGCCATGCCGCCTGGATTTCTGCGGTGGGAGCTTCAATAGCACTCAACGATTTAGATGGAGATGGTTTGCCCAACGACGCTTGTTATGTAGATACGCGCACTGACCAGGCGATAGTCGCCCCCATACCAGAAACTGAAAACCGCTATCAACCTTTTGAATTAACTCCTGGTTCCCTTCCTTACGATGCAACCACGATGGCACCGATGGGCTGCCTTCCTGGGGATTTCAATGAAGATGGGCAGATGGATTTGCTGGTTTACTATTGGGGGCGGACGTAATACCAAGTAACAAAATCTCTACCTATTTCGTTCAATCCTCAGCATTTCGCTCGCACTTTAACGCTCATTACTTCCTGCCCTCTGTGATGTATAGCCTGAAGTTAGAACTAAAGTTAAATAATAAAGAGAGGTCATTCCTAGCCGGTTGCGCTGGCTTTAGCCGCTTGGTATACAACTTTGGCCTATCGCTACTTGCTTCTTCGTGGGCGTTTGAGGGTATCAAAGCTAGTGATTCCAAGCGCTTAACCGAAATCGAGAAAGTCTTCACCAACCATGTCAAAACCAAGCCAGAATACGCTTGGATGAAAGAATATCCATCAGCCGTCTATTCATCAGCACTAAGAAATTTAGCCAAAGCTATTGACCGATGGCGAAAAGGGAATTCTGGTTTCCCTAGATTCAAATCAAAAAAACGGGGCGATAGTTTTACCGTCCTAAAAAAGTCAGGGGTGTATCCTGCCAAGGGTGAGCCGATGATTCCGTTCACGAATCGTCAAATACTTTACCCAGGTAAGAAAATTTCCATCCCTGGCTTAGGAGAATTCAGACTAAAGAAACCAATTCCATTCTTATGTTCAAGCCAAACATTTACTGTTTCGAGAGTAGCCGACAAATGGTTTGTCTCTTTTGCGCTCGACATTGACAAGATTCCACCGCTTTTACATCCAGTTCAATCGATTGGTATTGACTTGGGCGTTAAATGCTTTGCCACCTTGTCAAATGGCTCCAAAATCCTGGCGCCACAATCCCTAAAAAAGGCGAAAACCAAGCTAAGTAAGGAACAGTGGCGCAATCGAAACAAACAACTGGGTAACCGCAGCTCTGGGGTAAAAGCATCAAGAAATGCCTTAAAATACTACCAACGGCTGGCAAAAAGGCACGCTCAAATTGCCAACATCAGACGAGACTTTTTGCAAAAAATCACGACTGATATAAGTCTTAAATACCACAACATCCGGATTGAAGATCTGAACGTTCAAGGCATGATAGCTAACCAGAAATTATCTGAAGCTATTTCCAGTTTGGGGTTTTATGAGTTCCGGAGAATGCTGGTTTACAAGGCGGCGTTTTTTAGCACCAAGGTAGAATTGGTTGACAGATGGTTCCCCTCCTCCAAAACATGCTCTTGCTGCGGCAACATTCAGCCAATGCCTTTGGAAGAGCGCGTTTACTTTTGCCAGAGGTGCGGCGTTTCCATCGATCGCGATTTAAATGCAGCGCTCAATCTGGAAAATGCCCCAAAAACCCTTGTACGTGCGGCAAGCGCGGAATTTACGCCTGCGGACAGGTTAGGAGCCGACTCCCCTGGTGGAAGCAGGAAGCAAACGTCAAAACAAATAAGTTGAGTAGCTTTATTCGTTTTGAGTAAGTTTTGTGTTGCACAAATAACAAACGACAGTTGGACAAAAAACAATCGCCTTGCAGGACTACGGCGTTTTGCGATAGCGATTACTATTCTTAACCTATTAGGACATACAGTTTTCGGCTTCGAGCAATCCTGGGCCTATCCCCTTGTCTCCCTGGGCACCGCTTACAGTTTAGAACTGCTGTTAGAAGCCATTGATAGTTGGGCAAACTGCCAGCAACCTCGTTTCTGGGGAAGCTTTGGCAAATTCATCGATTTTCTCCTCCCTGCTCACATTACGGCCTTAGCCGTTTCCATGTTGCTCTATGCCAATGAACAGCTATTGCCCATCGCCTTGGCTACGGCAGTTGCCATTGGCTCAAAAGCTCTCTTGAGGATTTCTGCAGGCCAAGGGAAACGGCATTTCATGAACCCTTCTAACTTGGGAATTACCGTCACCTTACTCTTGTTTGCCTGGGTTGGCATTGCACCACCCTATCAGTTTACTGAAAACCTCAATGGTTGGGGAGATTGGATTTTACCGGGAATTATCGTCTGTACGGGGACGTTCCTCAACGCTCGTTTTACGCGACGGCTGCCGCTAATTGTCGGTTGGGTAGGCGGTTTCCTCCTTCAGGCAGTTTTGAGGAGCTATTGCTTTGATACGCCTCTAGTGGCTGCTTTAGTTCCCATGACAGGAGTAGCTTTTGTCCTTTTTACCTTTTATATGGTGACCGATCCAGGGACAACGCCAAGTAACCCCCTCGAGCAAATCATCTTTGGCGCATCCGTAGCCGCCGCTTACGGCATGCTGATGGTCTGTCATATTGTCTTTGGACTTTTCTTTGCTTTAACAATTGTCTGTGCAGTCCGGGGAATTCTCCTTCAAGTTCAGACAATGGTTACACTTCAGAAGTTTACTACTGTTGCTCCTGTAACGACTACAGTGGTAGAGGTTTAGGCTATGTCTGAAATCACAGTTGTTGTAGAAAATCATTGGTTTCACGATCGCAGGATTTTTTTGAAATGATAGAAATTGCATCTCAAATCAATCAATGAAATTTAACTTAAGGAGAAAACTATGGGATCTCATGCTGGATGCAGTAGCGCTCTTTGTCATTTAGAGGTTAGTTTAAATGCAGTGGCTTTAGCAGGAATGCCAGAAGAGCAGAAAGCAAATCTAATGAATGCGCCACTAACCTTAAGTTTATCAATAGGCTTGAATCAGATTGAATTGGCAGAACATGGCTCACAAAGTTATCGCTTTCTCCCAGGTATTACTAGTGCAGACCATAACTTTATCAATATTACAGCTTCGACTATTCAGCCACCTTTTTCTAAGGTTGAAGCGAGGCTTAATCAAAAAATAGGTACTTCATCCATTGCTTTTCGAGCCTTGAATGAAACCCAAGAAAACTTTTTCCCAAGCAATGGTAGTTTATCCTTGTACTTGAAATTTGAGCTTGAATCTTCGATTCCAATTTTGTTGGGTCGTCAGAATGTTTTTCTTTTTAACAAGGAACCATTGCTTTACGAGACAGATGTTCCTTTCAATGGATTTCCCCAATTCAATGGAAGTCCTAAATTCTTGCTAAAAAATCCAGTAGAACTGTTTGATGAAAGTAATCCAGATGGTGAGCCAGTAATGACAATTACTGAAGGCTCAGAAATTACTCCCGTGAATCGTATTTTGTATAGAATTCATGCATCTTCTCCAGCAGTCGATAGTGAAGGTAACTTTAGTACCAGAGCTACCGTTGAATTAGTACAATCTGTAGGTGTGGTTCAAACTGCTATTCTCCTTATTCCAACAAGAGGAGTTACTATTAGCAGCTCTTTGCTTCAAAATATAGCTCTTGGGGAATCTCCTTTCGAGTTTGATATCATCGGACATATAGACAATCCTTTGGAAGAGCATTTAGAAGTTACTATTCGTCCTTATAGTATGGAGCCAGAATTAGCAGGAGCAGCACGTTTAGATGTACCACTCCCTTCCCAAGCTCCTCTTTCTAGGCTAGATGTAGATCATCCTTCAATACTACGAGTTCGTTCCGGGGAAACAGTAGAATTGGGAGTCACTCCAAGATTTAGTTTTCGAGAATCTCAACCTGAATTTATCTGGGTTGCTCCTCATGGAATGGAATTGCAAAATCCCAATTCTTTGAACCCAACATTTGTTGCGCCGATGGTTAATGAATTAACAGATATTTGGTTTACTTTGTATGTGCGGGAGCAAAATGATGTTAGTCGTCCCTACAAAATAGATGTTGAATTAGAACCTTAACAAATCAGAAGAATTTGTGCGAAATAAGAGCCTGAAAGCCATACATTGCAAGGGCTATCAAATGTTAATGCAATTTTTGTTCACAAGAGTGATTAAAGAAGGGTAAAAATGTCAATTGGAAGAATTATGAATGTAGTGATACCATCACTTCATTATCAAATTTCTGTTAAATTTTATAAGCAAATTTTGGGTTTTACTTTAGTGCATGAGGATGAGAATTGCTGTTTTGTAAGCACAGGAGATATTCATATTTTAATTCATTCAGATAAAGAAAATACAGAATTTTATCCAAATGGACATTGCATATACCTAGATATTGTAGTTTCTAATCTTAAAGAAGCAAAAAGGTATTTACTAAAAAATGGTATTAACATCATGAAGGAATGGAAAGATAATGACAGCAGTTTTCTGCTTATAGAAGATCCGGATGGAAATTTAATCGAAATAATAGAGTTTATAAACAGAGGATAAGATTTAAGCTATGCACTCTACAATTGCGATTATTGGAATGGCTTGTTGCTACCCCGATGCGCGATCGCCCCGCGAACTCTGGGAAAATGTCCTCGCCCAACGCCGCGCTTTCCGACAAATTCCCCGGGAAAGATTGTCCCTCGATGATTATTTCTCGTCCGAGCGCACAGCACCAGATGCCATCTATTCTCAAGAAGCTGCCCTCATTGAAGGCTATGAGTTCGATCGCGCCAAATTCCGAGTCGCGGGGAGTACCTACCGTTCTGCCGATTTAGCCCATTGGCTGGCTTTGGATGTAGCTGCCCAAGCCTTAGCTGATGCTGGCTTCTCGGATGGGCAAGATTTGCCCCGCGAGACGACGGGCGTTTTATTGGGAAATACCCTGGCAGGAGAATTTTCGCGAGCCAATAGCCTGCGCCTGCGCTGGCCTTATGTGCGCCGCATCCTAGAAGCCAAGTTGCTAGAACAGGGGATGCCAGAGCAAGAAAGACGGGCGTTCCTGCGAGATTTAGAAGCGCACTATAAAGACTCCTTCCCGCCCATCGGCGAAGAATCCCTCGCAGGCAACCTATCCAACACCATTGCCGGGCGCATCTGCAACCACTTCGATCTCAAAGGCGGCGGGTATGTGGTCGATGGCGCCTGTAGTTCTTCGCTGTTAGCGGTGGCGAATGCTTGTTCTGCTTTGGTGGCAGGAGATTTGGATGTGGCGCTTGCCGGTGGCGTAGATTTGAGTTTAGATCCCTTTGAGCTAGTCGGGTTTGCCAAGGTAGGGGCGCTCGCTGAAGGTGAGATGTGGGTGTACGATAGGCGTTCGGCGGGCTTCATCCCAGGAGAAGGCTGTGGCTTTATCGTGTTGATGCGCTATGAAGAGGCTTTAGCCCAGCAGCGGCGAATTTACAGTTTAATTCGCGGTTGGGGCATCTCCTCAGATGGCAATGGAGGCATTACCCGCCCTGAAGTTGAAGGGCAATTACTCGCCATCCAACGGGCCTATCAACGGGCAGGATTCGGCCTTGATACGGTAGGGTATTTGGAAGGGCACGGCACCGGAACCCGAGTTGGAGATACGGCAGAATTGACAGCCCTCTCTCGCGCCCGTGAAGAAGCCTTTCGGGGAACGAGCCGGCAGAGTGCGGTCATCGGGTCAGTTAAGGCCAACATCGGACATACAAAAGCTGCCGCCGGGATGGCAGGGCTGATTAAGGCGACAATGGCAGTCTACAGCCAAATCTTACCTCCCAATACGGCTTGCGAGCAACCACACTCCCAACTAACAGAGGACAATCCGCACTTGAAACCTCTCAAGCAAGGTCAACTTTGGCCGGAGTTAACGCCTCTGCGGGCGGGAGTCAGCGCGATGGGGTTTGGGGGAATTAATACCCATGTCGTCCTCGAAGGCGTGACGGCAATCCGGCGGCAAACCCTCACTCCCCCAGAACAAACTCTCCTCAGCAGCGCTCAAGATGCTGAACTCATTTTATTAGGGGCTGAAAATGAGGGGGAATTGCAGCAAAAAGTCCAACATCTGCTCACCATTGCTCCTCGACTTTCTAGGGCAGAAGTGGGAGACTTAGCGGCTGAATTGGCGCGGGGGTTAACGCCCTCAATGCCCTGTCGGGCTGCCATCGTGACCGCCCATCCCCAAGAATTGACCCAACATTTAGAAACCCTAAGCTCTTGGCTTTCAGAAGGCGAGAAGCCGGAAGCCGAAAGCCGGAGCCAGAACTCCTCGCTCTTCTTGAGCCGGAGCCTCAAGGTGCCTCGCATCGGTTTCCTCTTCCCCGGACAAGCGGCTGCCGTCTATCTCGATGGGGGAGCTTGGGAGCGCCGCTTTCCTGGGTTGAAGGAATTATATCAACAAGCCGATCTCCCTCTTGAGGGAGATACCAAATCGACAGCCGTCGCCCAACCGGCGATCGTCACCGCTTCCGCCGCCGGGTTGCGACTGCTCGAACAACTGGACATCAATGCCGAGGTCGCTGTCGGGCACAGTTTAGGTGAACTGTGCGCCCTACACTGGGCTCAGGGGATGGATGTTGCTGCCTTGATTCGCCTTGCCAAGTTTCGCGGCAAGGCGATGGCTGATTTAAGCAGTTCTAGTGGCGCAATGGCCAGTATTGGCGCAAGTGCTCAAGCTGTTCGAGGCTTACTCAAGGGGAAAGTCGTGGCGATCGCTGGCTTCAACTCTCCCCAGCAAACAGTCATTTCTGGCGACCGGAGCGTCGTGCTCGCCGCCATGGAACGCGCCCAAGTCCAGGGGTGGCGGACGGTCGAATTGCCCGTTTCCCATGCCTTTCACTCTCCCCTCGTCGCGGATGCGGCTCAACCTCTCGCGCAATATCTAGCACGACAGATGTTCTCCCCTTTGTGCAGAAGAGTCGTTTCTACTGTCACGGGACTTACACTTGAAGCCGATGAAGATTTAAGAGAGCTGCTCGTCCGGCAGATTACGACTCCAGTACACTTCCAGGAAGCGGCTACTACCGCCGCCAAAGACTTGGATCTGTTGATTGAAGTGGGGCCAGGGCGCATTTTAAGTGGGTTGTGTCAGGATTTTCTCGGCGTTCGGTCCATCTCTTTAGATGCGGGCGGACCCTCCATCAAAGGCTTGTTACAGGCGGCTGGAGCCGCGTTTGCCCTTGGCGTTCCCATTAAGCACCTGTCCCTCTATGCCAGTCGCTTTACCCGCCCCTTCAATCTCGACTGGCATCCCCAATTTTTTGCCAATCCCTGTGAGTTAGCACCAGTTGGAGCAACAACGAAACAGCAGATAGACAACAGAGAACAGGAGACAGAAGACAGGGGATTAGAAAGTTCTTCTTTAGCTTTCAATGGCACTCTACCTCTGCCATCCCCCTTGGAATGCGTCCGCCAGTTAGTCGCGCACCGTGTGGAACTGCCGCCGGCATCTGTCAAAGATGACCATCGCCTGTTGAGCGATTTACATCTCAATTCCATTACGGTTGGGCAATTAGTAGCGGAAGCGGCGCGGATGCTCAATCTCTCCCCGCCGATGTCTCCTACAGACTATGCGGATGCCACGGTAGCTGAAATTGCCCAAGCGTTAGAACACCTGTCAGAAATCGGGAATTCTGCCCCTGTGGAAGATGACAGACAAGTGCCCTCTGGGGTAGATTCTTGGATTCGTACCTTTACAGTCGAATGGGTAGAACGTCCCTTATTGAGCAAGGTAATCCAGCAAAATTCAGCCGTCAGCCGCCAGCCATCAGCTTTCAAAATTATTGCTCCTGCTGAATATCCTTTAGCAGGGGCCTTAGAGCAAGCGTTCACTGATTGTGAAGGGAGTGGGGTGGTTGCCTGCCTTCCCCCCAACCCGGATGAAAGTCACATCGATGTCTTGTTACAAGCTGCCCAAGCCCTCATCAAAACCCGCAGTTCGCTCAGTGAAGAAGGCGATAAAATCCCAACTCTCTTTGTTTTGGTACAGCATGGCGGTGGCGCTGCCTCTTTTGCCCGAACTTTTTACCTGGAAAATCCCAAAATAACGACCTGTGTAGTCGATCTTCCCCTGGAACACCCTCAAGCAACTGCTTGGGTAGTGGCAGAAGCGCAAGCTGCTCAGGGCTATTGGGAAGCCTATTATGATGCGACAGGAATCCGCCACTCCCCCGTCCTCCGCCTATTTCCCCTTCCCGTCGAGAGGCGCAATCCAAAATCCAAAACCCGCCCGCAGAACGGACTCCGTTCGCGAAGCATCTCCGACAGGAAAGGACAGCAAAATCTAAAATCAGCAGATGTCCTCTTAGTCACGGGAGGCGGTAAGGGAATTGCTGCTGAATGCGCTCTCGCTCTCGCTCAAGACACCGGAGTGCGTTTGGCGTTACTGGGGCGCTCTCAACCAGAAAATGATGCGGAATTGAGCAATAATCTGGCTCGAATGCAAGCCTTGGGCATTCAAGTCCAATATCTCTCTGTCGATGTCACCGATGCTCAAGCTGTCAGGACAGCGGTGAGTCACATCGAAGCAGAGCTAGGCACGATTACCGCTATCCTCCACGGGGCGGGGGTCAACAACCCAAAATTGATCAAAACCCTTGACAAAAATGACTTTTTATCCACTCAGGCTCCCAAGGTTCAAGGGCTGCGCCATCTCTTAGCGGCAATCAACCCAGAAAAACTGAGAATCTTAGTCGCTTTTGGCTCAATTATTGGGCGGACGGGGCTGCCAGGAGAAGCAGACTATGCTGTCGCCAATGAATGGCTCGGCCGTCTGGTAGACCAGTTTAAGGCGCAATATTCCCACTGTCACTGCCTGACTCTGGATTGGTCGGTGTGGTCGGGTGCGGGGATGGGGGAACGATTAGGGCGCATTGACGCACTGATGCAGCAGGGGATTACTCCTATTTCTCCCGATACGGGAATTGGGATCCTGCGCCGCTTGATGGGGCAATCCTTACCCGTAACTTCTGTGGTCGTCACCGGGCGTTTTGGCGAACCGCCTACCCTGAAGGTAGAACGCCCAGAACTGCCTTTCCTGCGTTTTTTGGAGAAACCGAGGGCTTACTATCGGGGGGTGGAATTAATTGTAGATGCAGAACTCTCAACCGATACGGATCCCTACCTCAACGACCACATCTATGAAGGGGAACGCATCTTTCCTGGCGTGATGGGATTAGAAGCTATGGCGCAGGTGGCGATGGCGTTGCTAGAAACCTCGGAAATTCCCGTGTTTGAAGATGTACAATTCCATCGCCCCGTCGTCGTTGCTGAAACCTCTCCCCTGAAAATTCGCCTGGCTGCTTTAGTGCGAGAGTCCGGCAAAGTTGAGGTGGTGTTAAGAAGTGAACAGACAGGATTTGCCGTCGAGCATTTTCGGGCTACCCTCAGTAAGGCAGGCGGCAAAGGGCAGGCGACAAAAAATCCCATCCCCAATCCGATCCCCCCTACCCCCCTTAAAAAGGGGGAATCCCAAATCGGCGAAACCCAGTTGCCCCACGCTGCTGGAATCTGCCTCCAGCAGAACGGCAACCCAAATCCATTCGACCCCAAACAAGCTCTCTACGGCAACCTCCTCTTCCACCGTGGGCGCTTTCAACGGCTGCGGGAATACCGCCATCTCAGGGCGACAGAATGTATTGCTGAGATCGAGATCGACCCAATAGCGCCTTGGTTTAGCCGCTATCTCCCCACAGAATTAGTCTTAGGCGATCCGGGAGCGAGAGATGCAGTCATTCACGCCTTACAAGCTTGCGTCCCCCATGCCACCCTCTTGCCCGTTGGGGTTGAGAGACTGAAAATCTACCGTCTCGCTACCTCTGAGACTTGCCTCGTTGTTGCCAAGGAAAGGCAGCGCAGCGGCGATACCTTTATTTACGATCTGCAAGTTCTAACCCCTGATGGCGAGGTTTTAGAACAGTGGGAAGGCTTGACCCTCCAGATCGTCCAGGTTCGGGACACCAGACAAGCTTGGGTCGCTTCCTTACTCGCTCCTTATCTGGAACGCCAGATTCGAGAATTTATTCCCACTGCTGATGTGGCGATCTCGATCGATAGCGATGGGACGGTGGAAAGGAGGGTGAGGAGCGATCGCGCCCTTCTTGTAGGACAAGAAGCAATGCTCACCCGCCGCCCTGATGGAAAACCAGAACTCACCAATGGGAAAGCGGTATCAGTTGCCCATGCTGGCGATCTGACTTTAGTGGTTACGGGATCGGGTTCCCTTGGGTGTGATGTGGAATCTGTGGTGTCAAGGAGTGTTGCCGTCTGGCGAGATTTGTTAGGAGGAGAAAGGTTTGCCTTAGCCGAGGCGATCGCCTCCCAAGCTCAGGAGGGCTTAGATACAGCCGCCACAAGGGTTTGGACGGCCAGTGAATGCCTCAAGAAAGCGGGTGCAACGGTCAATGCTCCCTTAACGCTGGTTAAGGCGGCCGATCTTGAGGTGTGGTTGGAGTCTGGGGAGATGGCGATCGGGACTTTTGCGGTCTGTGTTGGTCAGGCTGAAAACCAACTGAATTTCGCTGTTTTAACTAAGCAGCGAATAGTCACTGGCAAAGCTTAAAAAGAATTACAGTTTTTTCAATCTCAAACAAATTAAGGAGAAACTAACCATGACTATTACTCAAAAAAAACCTAAACTCAGAAATTTTTCCCCAATCTCAAAACTGGGATCGGCTCTCCAATTTCTAATTTACGCTCTCAACGGGCGCTGGCACAAAAGCGCCATGCAAGTCTTCATGATTGTTGTTCTGGCGCATCTCTCAGAACATCTCATTCAGGGAGTTCAACTTTGGGTCTTGCACTGGCCAAGACCTCAATGCATGGGCATTTTGGGGTTGATGTACCCTTGGCTAATGAAAACAGAGTGGTTGCACTATGGTCATGCCCTTTTTATGCTCCTCGGTTTGGCAGTACTGCGTCCAGCAATCACAATTGGTCTAGCGCTGTTTTGGTGGAATATCGCTCTTGCGATCGCGTTCTGGCATCACATTGAACACGCCCTTCTACTTGGCCAAGCCCTGATCCATGACAACCTCTATGACTTCGCTTCGCCAGTAAGTATCGCTCAACTGATCGCCCAATTCTTTAGCGGGCATCCCTTTGCGGGCCAACCTTGGCTGCCTCGTATTGAACTCCATCTGTTCTACAACTTAATCGTTCTCATTCCGATGCTGGTTGCCTTGTACTATCATCGTTTCCCGCCCGCCCGCAGTAATCTTTCAGCTTAAGAGAGGCAGGATGAGAGATGAATCAGTAGTGAACAATGAACAATCAACATCCAAAATTTACTGATGAAAGCCTACGAATACCAGCACATCGTCAGCTTTGAAGAGACCAACCTCGTTGGCAACGTCTACTATGTCAACTACGTCCGCTGGCAGGGACGCTGTCGAGAAATGTTCTTGCGAGATCGTGCCCCTGAGATTATTAAAGACCTGTCTCAAAACCTCGCCTTAGTTACGGTTCGCGTCTCCTGTGATTACTTGTCTGAACTGTTTGCCTTCGATAAAGTCGCCATCCGCATGCGTCTGGGAGGACTGACCCAAAATCGGATTACCATGCTCTTTGAATACTGGCGCATCACGGACGAGGGAGAAACCTTGGTTGCTAGAGGCGAACAACAAGCGGCTTGCATGCGTAGAGAGGGAGAAAAATTAGTTCCGACACCCGTGCCGGAAGAGCTAAGGGAGGCATTACGTCTCTATGCCGAACCTGCTTGAAAGTTTACTGTCATCGTTAGAGTTTGAGCGATCGCTAATTCGTGATTTAACTTGAAACGTTCTTTTTTTAGGATAGGAGCTGATTATGCAAGCTAATAGTCTGGTACTAGATCCCCACTACGACCACAAAACTGTGCCGTTACATTACCACGCGGTTGAACGAGTAATTCTAGCCATGCACGAAAGCCTAGATGAACCCCTCTCTCTAGAAGATATGGCTTCAATCGCTTCACTTAGCCCCTATCATTTCAACCGTATTTTCCATCGAATTACAGGAATTCCTCCTTCTCGATTTTTGTACGCCCTTCGTTTGGAAGTCGCCAAGCGCCTCCTCTTGACAACTCAGCTCAGTGTGACTGACATCTGCTATGAAGTGGGATATAACAGCTTAGGGTCTTTTGTCACTCGTTTTACCCAACTGGTGGGTCTCTCACCCGGGTCTCTGCGCCGCTTAGCTACCGAGCTTGACCCATCCTCTCTGAAAGAATATTGCCAACACTTAACCTCTCTGGATCGTGTCGTTCCGCTTGCACCGAGTCTCATGGGACAGATTGAGGCTCCTGAATCTTTTACAGGGCTGATTTTTGTTGGACTTTTCTCAACGTCAATCCCCCAAAGTCAACCAATTCGCTGTACTCTGTTGACTGCGCCGGGGAGCTATCATCTTACTCATGTTCCGGATGGAACCTACTACGTTTTTGCAGCTGCTTTTACCGGGATTGACAGGACACAGTCTTACTTGCTGCAAGAGACTTTCTTACATGGGTGTGTTGGACCAGTAGCAGTCCATCAAGGTCAGAGCAGCCAACCTCTCGATATTAGTTTACGACCCAAGTCCTTGACCGATCCCCCTATTCTGACTGCCCTTCCTTTTTTATTAAACCAGTATCTCGATAAATTTATGGGTAAACTCCACGCTGGAACACTATGAGCGGTAGCTAAACGGGTAATATAGCTAGTTCAACTTTCAACTCTGTGAAGTACCCGAAAACCAACGTCGTTGTCTTTGATGTCACGCGTAACGCTGAAGCGAAAGGCAGACCGGCAATCCTGCGGAATGAAGTTCCAGGAACCGCCGCGCACCAGCAGCCTTGTCTTTGTACGATCCGACTCTACCCAGGCACTGCCATCGCTGGGGGCTTCCTTATAATTGTCGTGCCAGTCGTCTTCACACCACTCCCACAAGTTGCCGTGCATGTCGTACAGCCCAAACTGGTTAGCAGGAAACTGAGCAACTTCAGTGGTTTCTTGGCGGTATTGCCCTTGAATGCCACGACAGGTTTGACGACTGATCGCGAGGCATCTTTCAGGGCTGGCGGTAATGGTAGCGGATTCGTATTCAAGGTCTTGGAGGTCTTCCAGGGGAAAATCAATCATAATGGTATTTCTATCCATATTAGTTAGCTGCCAAGTATTTAAGAGCACTTAGCGAAGGAGCAAAAAAGTAGCCTCCTCCAGTAGGAATAACCCAATCATTTGGAAGCTCGATGGAAATTTTGTCAATGCTACCATTAGCATTTCGTATTGGAAGCACAAATGTCCGAGAACGCTTTTCTCCTTCTCTATTGTTTTGTCCAACGATAGGGTCATATCCATCGCCACTGTCACGGAAATCGGGGTTATTTATCCAGAAACGTGTGACGAATTCAAACTGACGTTCAATCGATGTTTGATATGCAAGAAATAGCAAACCCCGCTCACCTGAAGCAGGATATGGCTTGCCAAAGGGGATTCCACGTCGAAGTAGGCGATGGGTTTGGACTTCAGCTTCACTACTTTTTCGGTTCAAGTCATCACGGGGATAAGCCTTCCGAATATGAGCGGCATGGGGGCAGACTAATCCGAGTGCATCTTCACCAAATTCAAAGTTATTGTCGGTATTGCTATTTTCTGCAATGGAGGGGATATCAGCTTCTGGTGCACTGAGAATGGGTGTACCGCTCGGCCACCGACCCATAAGTTTTGCACCGACTTTTTCAGGAGTGATACCAGCAAATTCAGGATTTTTCTTTGCTAGCTCCGTTGCAACGGTTTGCAAGAAGTTACGAAATCCCTCAACATCTTGACGAAGCCTGCGAAAAACCAAAAAAGATCCGTTTCGCGCCCATGATGGACCAGCTTCAGCAATTGGCCCAGGTTTAAGCGGATCGGTCGGGTCTTGTCTCGGATAGCCAAAAACAAATTCACCGGGCCAGAGCAAATCCTGACCCGGTTTACCCTGATTGGGGTTTTGGGGGTTTTCACGTAAGGTCAGGAAATCAGTTGGATTATCTGATAGCCGCCCTCGTATTCCAGGTTGAGAGATCCCATCGCGGAAACCAAAATGTTCGTGAGATCTGAAGGGTTCGGGAGGGGCTTCTCCATGCTGTTTAAACATGATCCGCAAACCCTCATTTAAGCTAGACCCAACCTTGCTTACTTCATCGGCTAGTTTGTCTTTGTTGTCGCTGGCAACTATCAAAATAATGTCTGGAACTTGATTCGGACTACCAATTAACCAGTTATTACAATTGCCTTCAGCATTTCTTTCTGCTGGATCTCCTAAAAGTATAGAGCGGTCATGCATGCCTTTCTTGAAGGCCAAATCGAAGAATTGTTCGAGATCTCCAGTTAGTTTTTTAAGACCATCAAAAGTGAAAGCAATATTAATCCATGTGGCTTGAACCGTCTCTGTATGTGCCCCTCGACGTTTACGAATTGCTTTGTACGTTGCATTAAAGGCAAATACTTCTTCTAGGGTAGCAATTTGAGGCTGAACTTGCCGAAGCCATGATTTCGTAAGTTCTTTACTATTGATTTTAAGGAAAAGTAGAGTTTGATAATTCTTATTAAAACCAGGTAAGACATTACCCTGAATTTCATTAACTTCCAGAATTGGCTCATTACAGAAGTTATCAGTAATTTCTACATCAGTTTCCTTATTATCTAGAAAACCCAACAGGAAGTGCCTAAGCTCTCTACCAAATGTAGTCAACTCATCTACAAAAGAATCATCTATTCTCATGCCATATTTCCTTTTCACAGTAAGTACTCAACCAACGAAAGTACGCTATTTTTCCCACAAGGTTATTGTGAATAGCTTAAAATTAATGACAATATTGAACGAAAAAACCAGGGCTTGATAAAAGGTTAAAATCGCCTTTTCCACATAGCGTGAAAAATCAGATCATATCTCCACTTAGGGAATAACGACCATAGATTCAATAGTTTGCATTGAATGTATCATTCCTCTAGTTGAGCCAAGAATATTCATCATTGATTTAACACTAATTATCTCCTTACTATGCATATCGATTGTAAGCAATTCTTTTTGGTAACTATCTGCCACAAGTAGTTTTCCATTAATACAAGTAACAGCCTGATGAGCAATAAATCTAGGTAAATCTTTACTTGCTTCAAGAAGAGGTTCAACTTTTCTGGTTGTCAAATATAGTAAAAGAACTGCACCTTCAGTATGGGCTGGCCAATCAACTCGGATGACTATTAAACAATTAGGATTGTCTGTCTTAACAATTCCACAAATAACCCCCTTTCGTATATTACTCTCATCATAAATAATCTCCATCGACTGATTTTTAGGATCTACCCTAACAACGTTACCCCAGTTTTTTTGGAAGCGACCATCATTTCCAAGAGGCGTATCATAAGTTTGATAAGAGTTTGCAACATATATATATCCATCTGCACCAATTACCGCAGAGATTGGATCGCGCAATACTCCTTGGGTAGCAATTGTTATACTTTCTCCAGAACTGGGATTGACTTCATATAAAGAGCCTGTCCCTCCAAATCCCTGAAAGTCAACAACGAGTAGATTCCCATTCTCCTTCAGAATTATGTGTGAGGGATCTTGTAATCTAACATTGACGGGTATGATAGACATTGTCTCCTTTCGAGTTTCTATTTTTACCAGTGCGCCAATCTGCCCCCAAAGAATTTCATATGAATTATTTTTGTTTGTTTGATGTTCACCTGACATGCAAACATAAATAGCACTATTGGTATCAATAATGACTCGCCATGGTGTCATTTTCGTGTTGAGAAAACTGCAAACAATTTCCGCCTCTCCACTGTTCGGATCATATGTATATATGCTTCGATCTTTCTGAACCCCTAATAGTAGATGTCCACTAGTTAGCCTCGCTCCAACATTTATAGCAGCTACAAGATCTGGCAAACCTGGTTTAGGAGGCTTTATGTATCGCTGAGACTCATCATTATAGCCGCTGGATGGCCCTGTTGGATATGTACTTCCTCCCGGATATTTAGTGGTTTCCGATTCTGAAGAGCTAGCTTTATCTCCCAGAAAGCCAATAAGAAAACTACGTAAATCACGACCAAATTGTTCTTGTCGGTTCATAATTTCAGGCTCCAATATTCGAAAGTTCAATTAACCAATATAATTAGTTGGACTTTGGACAAATTTAAAAACACGCTATGGATGGTGATTTGGCTATCGAATCAGGGATTTAAAACACTACCTGTATGTCCAAAGTTCTATAGTTAGGCAAAGCTGTAAAAATAGCCAATACCTTTGCCTTACAATGATTCAAAGGGATTTGGGTTAGGTTTCAGCGTTAGACCATAGTCAAGTTCTCCATTTACAGTTCCGTGGCACGGCTCCGTATTTATATCTAAGTAGCCATCATCATCAAGATCTGACAACTTACCCTTGAATGTTCCAAACAGAAAAGTATTAGTTAAAGCACCAACTACAGGATGATGTGGGCTGGAAAGCTGAACTTCCCCTGGACCAATTTTCATTTCGTTGGATATGATTTGTTTTAAATTAGCGTAACCAAATCCCATATATTTTCCTCTTACTGATCTCACAATCTTTGAAGGTTGAGTGCGTTGTGAAGAGGGAGATGCTTCAGGATATGCTGCTTTAGTAGCTAAATTAACTTGAATCGTTGAAGTTGATATAGCTTCAGTTTCAGCCACTCTATTTAATATCACGTCTAAATCGTCAATAGGCTCCACAGAGATATCGCCTACTTTCCCAGAAGGAAAAAATGTATGGCGACTCATACACTGATACTGATGATGAGCAATATGCTTATCCAATTCCTGTGTAAGACCTCCAAATTTGTAAATTTCATAGTGTTCTTTTTCGCTTAAGTAGTACTTAGCGATTTTCTTTTCAATAACTAGATCAGTATTAAAGGTTTTTTCTACGGTGCAAGCCATCACACGTCCCATGATTGACTCAAACCATTGTGGAGATAGAGTTGCTTGAACAAAACCCAGACCTGGAACAAGAACACGAGCATAGCCAGCAATTAGTAGCGGCAAAGTTTGATCAAAAGGATTCGTTTGATCAAACTTTGCTTCTCTTGTATCTGCTTCTCCTTCTAATACTCCAGATATTTCTCTAAGCAGAAGCTTTGCCCAATCTCTAACTTCTGGATGCTCATCGCTGAGGGATTCAGCTATAGTATCTTTCCCATGCAGTCCAGTAAATTTCTGAATAGCCCAGAGCGTACTCCAACGAATCGAAGGATCTGAATCTTTCTTAGCTACTTCTCGCAATAGAGACAAAGCCTCAATTTTATTACGATCCGCATATTCCCACACAGCCCGTTCGCGCTCCATAGAGAGAACGTGATCGAAAATAACTTCCCTCAAGTCATCATCGTTGCGCGTATCAAATCTTTGGATTCCAGCTCTTGACGGGCGCGAGAATTCTAATCGCTCAGCAGGATCCATTGATGTAACTTCAGGATCTAAGTCTGTATAAGCTGTTGCAAATACTTTTTCAGCAGCTTCTTGATTCTTAGTTTGCAAAAACATAGCTAAATCTCCCTTGATTCTTTTCGGATTCTTGATGCATCTATAGCGGTTTTCGCTGGCGTGAGGTACATAGAGATGCCTACAACGCTTATCCAGCAATGCTTCTCCTGCACTTCATCCGATCAGAAACCGCTATATCAAGCTACTAATCACTAACGTTACTGGAAACGGAGCACCATTGTTTCTTTGATATTGCTCAGTTTGTTTTATCTGATTTAGGTAAGTTCAAGCTTCTCAGGTAGCGGCGGGGAGGCAATTCCGTCTTCATAAGGTACTTCTCCATAGGTAACTCCGTACTCCAAATAAAACTTCAATAAAGTTAAAGCCTCACCCCATCCAATAGCGCAACCAAGACAAGCTTGAAAATCTGTATCTGAGGGGGAGTATCCCGATTCAACTAGCTTAAGTAAAGTACCCTCTCCAAGTTGCTTGAGGGTAATAACAACCGTTGTTGGATTCTCCCCTGGCGACCACTGAAAAACAAATTTACAATTGGTTTCAGCTTCAAGGACGGCTCCACCGTCTTCAGTTGTCCAATGGCCTGCTCCAAAATTCTTCCAACGTAGTTGAATGCTGCCACCTGGTCTAGGATTGACAGTAGTTCCCTGAGTAAACCACGAGTCCCACCCCTCTCCAGTTGTGAGTGTTTTATAAACTTTCTCAGGGGAGACCTTAATGTAAACAACGTGTTCTATGCAAGGTAATTTCGATTGGCTATTCATGATTTTTGTTTTTTATAGCCGCAGAGTATGAACTCCTGCATAAGACAGGGAATCATGAATACATACTATCCAAGCTTTGACTGCTTGACTTCTCCAGGATTGCTCTTTTCGAGTCTTACTTATCTTGCCAATGCTGCCATCACAAACGGCACAGATTCTTGCTGGAAGTTGAGATCGGGGAACCGCTGTTTAGCTACACCTTCAAAAACTAGCAGAGAGAGAATTGTAAGCGTGAATTGATTAGTGCCGTAGATACCGTGCTTGTGCTGGATCGCAAACAATTCTCCGACAAAACCTACAACCTGAAAATCCCTGGCTTGCAGCCCCCCTACTTGTTTGATCAAGTTGGTGATATCATCATCGAACGCTTTGACATCGAGACTGGGAGGCAGGTACTGAGCAGTTTCCCGCACAATGCGGGCTGCGGTGCTGCCATTACGGAAAGCGATGGACAGAAAGAATTTAGCGAAACTGCGACGGGTTGAGTCATCAAGCTGAACCATAAATCCTGCATCTAAAATAACTAATCGACCATCCGGAGCTACCAGGACATTGCCTGGATGCATGTCGCAATGGATGAACCCTTCCTTAAAGATCATGGTGTAAAGTGCGCGCACTCCAACAGTAAGAGCTTTTCTGGCGACCTGTTCTGACAATGCCGGATCGCTCAACTTTCGCAAACCTGGAATAAATTCCATCACCAGAATTTCTGGTGTGCAGAGATCCTCGTGAAGCAACGGTACGACAACATCATTACTATTAGCAAAGATTGAATAGAGTCGCTTTAAATTCGATGCCTCACGGGCAAAATCAGTCTGACCGATCAGGATATCACTAGCTTCTTTCAAGGCATCCTTCACAGGAATACTCTGCATCGCAGGCAATCTTGCGATAAATCGTCCAAAGAACTGAATAATCTGGCAATCACTCTCAAGTTTCCTCTGCACACCTGGTCGCATTATCTTAAGAGCGACTTCTCGACCATCATCAATGCGGATACAGTTATGCACTTGGGCGATGGTGGCGCTGGCGATCGGAGCGAAATCAATGTCCTTGATATTTTGACAGAGTTTGTCTTTGCCAAGAATCCTCTTAGTTGTGATTGGACTGAGAGCCTTCACTTGATCCTGTAAAAGACTCAATGCCTCGCATACATCCAGAGGCAAAAGGTCTGTCCTGGTAGCAAGAATCTGTCCCACTTTTGGAAACGCACCACCAAGGCGTTCACAAATAATTGGAAGTTCATTTACAAAACATCCATGTAATGTTGGCTGCCTGCCGCAAAGTGCCTGGAAACAGAAAGCTGTAACGTAGCGAATGACTCCAAATCCAATAATAAGAAAGACATTCAAGAACCTTATAATTAGCATTTCGACTCCGCCTCAATAAATTTGCCTCCATTACTAAACTGAAATGCAACTTTTACTGCAATTTCAATGTCAGCAAGGCCACCATTTCCATCTGAATTAATATGGGTTATCTCGATTCGTCCACCACCTGGGTGATTCTTAGCTAATTTTACGACAACATCCCGCTGTTCCGGTCGATTGCCGCCATCATATGTAACAGTGATAGGCTCAGTTCCTCGTTCTGATAACTGAACCATCTCACAGCGAAGAGTGAATTTTTTTGGAATTTCAGCGGGACCAAATCTCTTTTCTGGATTGGGAATCCACTCTACCATCTCGTGCCTAACAACCATATCGGCAGTTGGAGTAGAACTGCTTGGATCTAATGGAACTCCAACACATGAGATTGACCCAACCCATGGATCTGATCCGGGGCCAAAGAATCCGGCTGGTATGGCAGGTGCGCCTGAGGGACCGAACATCCACGTTGACGTGAATTCGGGTCCCATATGGATCGTATAAAGCGGCATATCGACTGGGTTTACCATCGGGGTTCTCAGTTCTGAGATATCCTTTACAAGTGAGTATGTCATTAGATTCTCCTGTAATTAAGGTTTGGCTAATCTTAAGATATAGTTGAACAAAAATACGAGTATAGATACATGGCCTACTCTTGAGTCTATGAACAATTAACTGCCGGATCTCTTGGGGTTATGGTGATCAGAAAATTTTATCAATAATTGTAGTGGATAGACACAGCTAAAATGAGGCAATAGATTTTCAATAATTCTCTTATTTGGTGGGTATTGTCTATCCTAAACTAATGCACTAAATTAGCTGTGTCTATCCAGTAGGATAGGTTAGACGGCACTAAGCCTTGAAACGTAAGGAGAAACGATCGAGCCGTCGTAACCCATCTTCCCAGAGTTTGTAACACTTGCGAACATTTTACACCAAATATCCAAGAGAGCCTAACTGCCTCGGTCTGAACTTCCATATTCAATGCAGCGCTCAACAAGATTAAATGCCTCTTCCCCTGAAACTTGTAGTTCCATATCAATTGGATGAGATAGACCAATAATACGTGCTAAGGGTTGAGTTGTTTGTACAGAGGTAGGAACACTAGTTAGAGAAAGGCTGCTCATCATTTCTCTAATTTCATCAATGTGCTCCAATGGGATACATTCACAGATACTTACAGGGGTGCCAACAGGTGGAAAGGCTGTGACACGACCATAAGAAAGAGTTCCATGAATTGCCCTAAATGAACCCAATGGTGTTTCGATCAGCGCATAAGGGTTAAAAAATAACATAGCGGGGAACCCTTTGCGTCCCAGAGATTGTGCTACACCAAGTGATGGTTTGAAAATATCAGGATGTTCGCGTTTTAATGTCTCACCAAGAATTATGCGAATAGGGCCGATCTCACTGTCCATTCGTGCATCAAGATTAAGAATTTGCAACCAAATTGTCTCTTTACCCTTTTGAAAAAATTTCGGTGGACGATTAAGAAAATCCGATTCGGAGATTGTATTCGCTAGAGTCGAATTACTTGGCACAGGTATCTGAACTTGATGGTTAGAGGAAGATACCTCGTAAATAAAAGGTTTTCCCCATGAAACACTTTGGATTGCCATTGGCGAAACGACTGACATAATTCTGCCTGCCATCTCTTCTCTTAAAAACTCTATGGATATCCTGAAATGACTCAGGTATACACCAATTTTTGAATCTGGAAATGGAGAAATTTCATCTCCCATTTGCCGCAACAATTCCTCATGTTTATCACAAATATCGGCTAGATCTGAACTAGTATCGGTAGCGGTATAACCCAAATTTTATGATATGTTGATATTTACTTCAATTGCCATATTGACCTCCTTAAAATTGACGTGTTGCTATGAACCTGTTTTGCCAAAAATTGCCTTATCATTGGCAGATGGTTTTTCCCCAAACACCCTTTCAAAAGCAGCTTCCCAGTCTGTGCCGTAATAAACGAGATTGGGTTCAACCTCATGGGGAATAGGCTTCAGGGATTTGAGATAGTCTGCATTTGAGATAGTCTGCAATCCCATAGGCATCATCGTTCGACATATCCTTGTAAAAATGCCACATCATCACATAAGCCAAAGGATGAGGACGAGCATACTTATCGGGTTCAGGATCAATTCCTTCACGGAAAGCCTTGACGATTTTTTTCCTTGAGACTTCACCAAGTTTGCCCCCTTTGCCAAAATCACTCAGATTGCTGCCATATAGGACGGCATAACCAGGATAAGGGAAAGCGGCAAACCCCTTTTCCTCTGAACGTAGTGGAAGGTCTGGACCCAGACGAAAAGTACCTTGAAAGGGATCAGATGGATCTCCACCTGCAAATTCTACGAGTTTACCGTCCTTACCATGATAAGAATGGCATTCTCTACAGTCAACTAAGCTCTGCATCAAATATTCTGCTCTCTGACGATTTCTACCTCTAGGTGCTTTTTCCAGATGAGATACATCTGAAACAGCCTGCACTGGGAAAGGTAATGATCGTTCTGGAATCGAGTTATGAATAGGAGGAAGACTCTTCAGATATGCAACCAATGCCTTAACATCTTCTAAGGCTAAATTTTTATATAAAGTGTGAGGAGGAAACAGGACTAGCGCAGAGCCATCCTTGCGTTTTCCAGTACGAATTACATTAATAATTTCCTCTTCAGACCAATTTCCAAGTCCTGTATCGTGGTCAGGTGTAATATTTCGGGTATAAACAACTCCGCTTTGATTGTTTGAAAATCTGAGAATAAAAGGAACTCCACCTGCCAGTTTTTTATCTTGATATAGATAACTAATCCAATCTGGATTGGCCCTTAATTGTTGTTCTTTTTGAAGTTCTACAATATCTGTAGGAAGAGGAGGATCTTTTGCTACTGCTGGTGGGGCGTTGCATCTCTGGGGGATGATGTAAAATGAAGGAGAAAATTTTTATGCGGCAATCGCTGCTGGAAAGAAATCAAGATGAACTGTCCAAAATGTGGTTGTAATAATGTGAGAAAAAATGGTCATAGAAGAGGTAAACAAAATTACCAATGTAAGAAGGTCGTCAATTTATTTAATTTTATTCTCAATTAGGCTATCCTAAAGAAGTCAAAGAAGAATGTTTAACTATGTACTTAAATGGCAATCGATTTAGAGCTATTGAAAGAATTACTAAAGTGAATCATAACACAGTCATCCGTTGGGTCAAAAAGGTAGGTAATCAGTTACCAGATAGTAATAGTAATTACCCGATTCCTGAAGTTGGTCAACTAGATGAATTAGAAACATTTATCGGTCAAAAAAAACAAGCTCTGGGTTTGGACAGCTTTAGACAAGAGATATGGATTCTAGAATATGTAATTGGAGATAGAAGTGCAAAAAAATTTGCCAAATTATGGAAAAAAATTAAGCATTGGCAGTGTTATTTTTGGATGACAGATGGATATAAAGTTTATCCAAAATTTCTGCCTGATGGAGACCAGATTATCAGTAAAACTTCGATGACAAGAGTAGAAGGAGAGAATAGTCGCAAGCGACATTATTTAGCCCGGCTACATCGAAAAACTTTTTGTTATTCTAAATCAGAGGAGATGTTATTTTTATCAATTAAACTCCTTATTTATTACCTGAAATAGAAAAATATTTATCAGATAATTTAAGTTTAATCTTCTGGTTAGATGATTAGGCGATCGCTCTTAGATAGCCAACTTCAAAACTGAGGAAAAAGTCCTAAATCATCCCGCAGGGATGCAACGCCAAAATTCCTGTAAAGTTTTCACCCAAAAGGTTTTTAGCCGCAGTAGTGCAACGAGTCAGTGCAATCTCAAAAAATGTGACCAGAGGTGTAACCGCTACCCACAGCCAAGCTTGTCTGTTTTGAGGATTGCAACCGTCGATATTGGCTTGATTGAAGCCTGTTTCATCCGCAGCAACAATTTCTTGTTGTTGGATGTAACCTTTTGCTTCATCCACACAATCTGCAACGGCATTGCTTGCTTCCAGCCTCAGTTTGTTTACTGTTCCCAAGGACATTGAGACACCAAACAAGTCTGCCAGGGCGCTTTGTACCATGCGGTGGCTGTTACGGTATAATCCAC
>NZ_BLAY01000143.1 GCF_020521235.1 Microseira wollei NIES-4236
GGTTATTACCAGGTTCCCATCTCCGAGCAACGGGGGTAGGGGCACGGCAGGTGAACAACTTTGGCTTGACGACAACAGCTGATGCCGTGCCCCTACAATGTTGTGTCGGTTATTACCAGGTTCCCATCTCCGAGCAACGGGGGTAGGGGCACGGCAGGTGAACAACTTTGGCTTGACGACAACAGCTGATGCCGTGCCCCTACAATGTTGTGTCGGTTATTACCAGGTTCCCATGTCCGATCAACGGGGGTAGGGGCACGGCAGGTGAACAACTTTGGCTTGACGACAACACTTGCTGATGCCGTGCCCCTACAATGTTGTGTTGCACCCAATTGGAAACCGCTTTAGAGAAATCGGGGATCTGGGTGTTTGGCGATCGCTCAAGCTTTGCCATTTTCAAGCTCGGAACTCGGAACTTCAAGCTGTGAACTCGGAACTTCAAGCTGTGAACTCGGAACTTCAAGCTGTGAACTCGAAACTTCAAGCTACGAACTAAAACGTTCAAGCTGTGAACTCGAAACTTCAAGCGCGGAACTCGAAACTTCAAGCGCGGAACTCGAAACTTCAAGCTCGGAACTAGATTGTTCGCGTTCTGAAGCCAATTACCCAACTTTGCGGTTACCCAAGCTACAAAACTGACTCGCTTTGCTCGGTTCGTAGTAGCGCTACGACAAACCTCTGGGAAAGGCTCGCACCGGGATTGGTGAGGCGAGCCTTCCCAGATGGCGCTAGAAGGTGAACGAATTAGTGAACTTAAACACCACTGGAGAATCCTCGAACAAGTTAACGTTTACCGTAGCCCGCAGTGGATTGGGAAGCGGGCTGAGGCTCGACCGATAGCCGATATTGATATCCTGGTCAAACACAACCGAGGTTTGCAAACCAGCTTGGGTGGGATTGAGGTCAGTCAGCAGCGTTTCACCGGCGTCAAGAATACCATTGGGCGTGCCGTTTTCAACCCAGAACTGAGTCGGGTAGGGGCTTGGACTAATCGCTGTCCAAGAGGGACCCACTTTTTTCTCGTACTGCATACTGAGGTTGTTAATCAGCACATCAATTGTGGCTGCATCGCTGCTGGCATCCCGGATGTGGAAGTAGCCACTGACGTTGTTTCCACCATTGGTTGCCGGAGCTACTTGCTCCCCAGTCAATTTATCAATGACGATGCTGCGCTTGTTCTTCAGCAAGACATTCACCTTAGCATCGTCGAAGGCCGAAACCGAACTCCCCTCGTCATCAACGCCAATCGCCGTAATGGTATTGGCTGGGTCTTCCCAAGTGTTCAAAGTGTTGCCACCTGCAAACGCCACCGTGTAATCGAAGGTGAACGTCTGACCGGGCTGGAGGACGATAGACCCTGTCTTGCCTTGCGCTAGCCAGTCAGCTTGAGCATCAGCTAGGCGGTTTGTCAGCACCGTTTGGTCGGCGAGGCTATTGTAGGTATCGCCGTAAATCCCCGTGCCGTTGGTGTCGTAGATCAGCAGATCCGGTAGCGAGGTAATGGTCACCGGGTCAGTGACGACACTGTTGTTGGTAATCTTAACCGTGTAGGTAACGTTAGCACCTGTGGTTTCGAGGAAGCTTGTCGGGCTAGCATTCTTCTCCACGCTGATAGTGGGAGCCACGTTAGCACCCGTGATGGTGTGGTCGTCAGTACCGCTATCAGTTGTGCCTTCGTCGTCCTTACCAATCACCGTGACGGTGTTGGTATGAGAGGTTTGATAAGTTCCCACAGTTCCGCCTGTCGCATCCAAGGTCAACGACCGAGTGATATCGAAGGTGAAGGTAGCATTGGGATTAATAACGATGGTGTTACCGCCGTTGTCCGCTTGTGCTTCTGCCAACAAGCTGCCGAACTTGTCATCGCTGATGGATGTAATCGTAACTGGGTCGGTGGCAACGCTCTTGTTGAAAATGGTGAAGGTATAGGTTGCCGTACCGCCGCCTTCGTTGAGCGTTGCTGGCCCATTCTTGAGGATGTCAATCGTGGGTGCAACATCCTGTCCGCTGACGGTATGGTTGTCGGTGGCAGTTGTCGTCGTCCCTTCATCATCCTTACCAATCACCGTAACGGTGTTGATATGAGTTTCCCCGGCATCCAAGGTCAATGACCGAGTGATATCGAAGGTAAAGCTACCGTTAGGATTAATAACGATGTTGTTACCGCCATTGTCAGTAACCGCTTCCGCCAACAAGCTGCCGAACTTGTCGTCATTCAACGACGTGATGGTAACCGGGTCAGTGACAGCACTGCTGTTGGTAATGGTGAAGGTGTAATTGGCGACGCCACCACCTTCATTCACGGTAGAAGAACCATTCTTGACGATGTTGATTGTGGGTGCAACGTCAGTACCTGTAACGGTGTGGTCATCAGTACCGCTATCGGTTGTGCCTTCATCATCCTTACCAGTCACGGTGACGATGTTGGTGTGGGTATCGCCTGCATCTAGCGACAGACTGCGAGTGATATCGAAGGTGAAGGTAGCATTGGGATTAATAACGATGGTGTTACCGCCATTGTCAGTAACCGCTTCCGATAACAAGTCACCGAACTTGTCGTCACTAATAGACGTGATGGTAACTGGATCAGTGATAGCACTGGCGTTGGTAATCGTGAAGGTATAACTTGCGACCCCGCCACCTTCCTTAACGGTAGAAGAACCATTCTTGACGATGTTGATTGTGGGTGCAACATCTGCGCCGGTAACGGTGTGGTCATCAGTACCGCTATCGGTTGTGCCTTCATCATCCTTACCAGTCACGGTGACGATGTTGGTGTGGGTATCGCCTGCATCTAGCGACAGACTGCGAGTGATGTCGAAGCTAAAGCTGCCGTTAGGATTAATAACGATGTTGTTACCGCCATTGTCAGTAACCGCTTCCGCCAACAAGCTGCCGAACTTGTCGTCACTAATAGACGTGATGGTAACTGGATCAGTGATAGCACTGGCGTTGGTAATCGTGAAGGTATAACTTGCGACCCCGCCACCTTCCTTAACGGTGGCAGAACCATTCTTGACGATGTTGATTGTGGGTGCAACATCTGCGCCGGTAACGGTGTGTGGGTCGGTAGCAGTCGCCGTCACGCCTTCGTCGTCTTTGCCAACTACGGTGATGGTGTTGGTGTGGGAAGTTTGATAGGTTCCCACCGTTCCGCCTGTCGCATCCAAAGTCAGCGACCTGGTAATGTCAAATGTGAATTTCGCCCCTGGCTGGATAACGATGCTGTTACCGCCGTTATCAGCTACCGCTTCCGCCAACAAGTCACCGAACTTGTCGTCATTCAACGACGTGATGGTAACCGGGTCAGTGACAGCACTGCTGTTGGTAATCGTGAAGGTATAACTTGCGACCCCGCCACCTTCATTGATGGACCCAGAGCCTTCCTTGACCACGCTGATGGTAGGAGGTTCGCTTTGTTTGTTGCCGAAGTTGATGTTGGTACGGGTAGGGTTTAACGTGTCAATAGTTAACGGCCCCCAGACATTATTGGGAGAGGGGTATGTTTGAGTCCAGCCAGCTTGCTGTACTTCACGGACAAAATAAGTGCCGCGCAGTAGAGGGGCAAACTTGTAGAAGCCCAAATCAGCAGTGTTGATTGAGCCATCTCCATTAGCATCGGTAGTCCCGTTAGCGGTGACTTGGGTTCCTACTAATGTGTCTCCCGTTCCAGGCTCGAAGACGCTATCACCATCGTCTTTGAATAACTCGATTGTCCATCCGCTGAGTCCAACTTCGCCATTGTCCCACTGAGTATTCTCATTAGCATCCTTCCACTTGTAGCCCGAAATCGAGCCTTGCTTGACTACACCAGGCATCAGTTGCACGGCGTTACTAGGGGTGATCCAAGTTGCGCCAGCAGCACCCGTTCCGTCTATTTTGGTCTGCAAGCTGCCACCCGTGAAGCCTGATGCGCCCTTGCTGCCGGGAGTCGAATTAACAGTGGTGATAACCTGGTCGGGAAGCGCAAGAGTCTGACCCCAGTAAATGTTTGCGGTTGCCTCACCATCGGTTTCATTGGCTGCCAATGGCGTAAACGTGACATCGGCGTACCGATCCAAACCGTCGGGACTCAAGCTATACGTAACAGAAAGGACGTCGGCGTTGTTGACGTAGAAGGCTAGGCCAGGATTTGAGTAGGACGGATCGGAAAAGGTGAATGAACTGTCTGTGGTGAGACTTGGAAGCGGGGAACCCGTACCATCGTCAGGGTTCTGCGTGATATTGGTAATGCTGTCGTTATAGGTGTCCATGTACACAAAACCACCAGCATCCGTATTGCTCTGGTAAGTGTTCATGTTGATACGGACACCGTAGGTTGTTCCCACGGTGAGATTACTTCCCTCAAGCCAATAGGGGACGACATCACCCTCCAGATAGGTGGACTGGTTCTGATTCGCCTGTCCATTTGCCCACTGATTTGTCAGGGTTTCCCACTGTTGGATACTGATAGCTGGATTGCCCATAATTGTCTAACCTTCGCTAAATTGCTTAACTGCTTTCCTTGTGGAATCTTTGCTCTGAAAAAACTGGTACTTAACGCAAGTTGCTACTTATAAACATTGGGCTTTGCTAATAGCTAATTGCTAGCTAATTGCTAATAGCGCCAGAGCCTAGTCAGCATTTTTCCTGATTTCGCCATTATGGGCACAGCTGCGCTGTTATCTTGTCGGCACACAAGAAATATTTCTCCGCCAATGCGCCCGCCCTTACTAGCCATTAGCCATTAGCCATTAGCTATTAGCAGCCATAACGAGATAACTAGCAACTTGAGTTACTTAAGATGCATCCCGAATCAACAAAACCTTGTCTGTTTCTGGCTTCTTCACCAAGAACTTGTTGTTAACAATGTCTCGGTAAGTTTCCAGATCGGTCTGCCAATTCGCAAGCCGTTGATGCAAAGAGCGCACTCGAGCCTCACCGCTTTCTCCGTCTAGGTCGTAGTTAAAATTGCCCGCAAACAAGACCGCAGGAATTTGCTGTTTGTCTGGTAGCTGTAAACCTGCTTCCGCAACGAGCAATCTAAGTTTTCGTCCTTCCACAGTATAAATCATATCGACGCGAGCCTGTACGGGATCGGGCCCAATGTTTTGCCAAGCTCCTGGAGATAAAAGCGTTTCATTAATAAACTTCCTAGCTGCATCGGGTTGGTTTTCAAAAGTGGCGAAATACTTGGGATTAATCCCGATAGCCAAGTAGTCAAGATTGGGCAGCTTAGAAACGTATTTACCAGCGACTCTGGCAATCTCTACATCCTCAAGACTCTTCCTATCCAGAGATTCTGAAAACGTGACCGTTTGAGAACTAGCAACAATATTGACGCCGTTTTTAAAGATAACTTGGGCAGACCCAACTGTAAGAACAGGGGGCCTTTGAAGTTCCCAATCGCCAGACACAATACCGCCGCCTTTAAGAAAGTCCAGGGTCAAAATTGCCGGGTTGTGGTTCCCAATCGCCAGGACAATTGAAAGTTCGTGAATATCTTGTGCCATAGTTCTCGCCAAGTGGTTTGAGCTGCGCTCGCTCAGTATATCAAACTTAATACTTCATGCTTTACACTCAGCACCCAATATTTCAGTAGATATACTTCGATCCAGGCAACCATCTTGCCATGCATTTGTGAAAAATTTGTGAAATTTACGTTAATTCTATGAAAAAGTATAAATTCTTTACATTCTCAATTTAAGCGAGCGCAATAATACTGACTTTTCCTACTTTTCCTACTTTTCCTACTTTCTTTTATCCCCGCTGCAAGTTTTAGGTTTAATTCTGCCTACCTGCTTATAAAATAAGCCAATATATTTTTATGGTGTTTCTCAAAAAAGTAAGCCTGCTGGTCTGAGCTTAAGTATTTCCAAGCAGCATGTAACCCGATTGAGTCAGGATAAAACCATGTTTCTGTGGCAAACTTTCGAGCATTTTCTAGATCTGGAATTGTCTCTGCATCTTTATATAACTCAAGTTGCTAGTTATATCTCTCAGAGCGGCTAATGGCTAATGGCTAATGTCAGTAAAAATCCTTTATTAGCAATTAGCAATTAGCCATTAGCAACGCCCTTGATAACTAGCAACTTGCGTTATAGACATGATATGAAAAATACAAAATTAATCGAGCATCCTGGAATCGGCAGACGAAACCAGAAGCAGTGTTAAAAGAACCTCCTAGTGTCCTTATTGAAATTGTGAGTACAAACTGGGAGGAAGACTATCGCAATCAGCCTCTGTCGTATGCCGCTTTTGGAGTGAGTGAATTGTGGATTATCGCTCCACTTTTCACCATTGCCCGCTCTGCCAAACGCCAGAATCCTAAAATTCAAGAACCAACTATTTCAGTTGGAAAATTAGTTTCCAATCGCAGCATTTTATATCATGTCCGGTCGATTACCCTTAATAAAAATCTCAGAGCGTCACCGTGTCACCGTTCTCCCAAGTCATTCCTAACTATGGGTGAAGAACCGGACATGATATTAGTTGAGCGGGAATATGAGTTTGAAAGCTGCACGGGGAGTGACAAAATTAAATCTCAATTCTTCAGAGATTTAGCACTCACAGTGGAGCAGATTATTGCTTTTGGTGAAGGGGTTTAAGCTTTGAATTTTGAGTTTTGAATTGCTCGCACCAGTGTCGCCACATTGTACGATAAGCTGCTTCGAGAGAGTGAGCGATCGCATCAGCATCAGTCAGGGGTGATGCTTGCATCCAATGGCGCAAGTTGGCTCGTAATTGTTGCAGTCGCTGCTGATTGTTGGCAAGCTCAACCGCTTTGTGAATATACTCTTGAGCAGATTGAGCAATTAAATCTTGCAATCCCACAGACGAAAGCAAACTCACACCAACCCGCGACAGATGGGTTGAACCAGCTTGAGTAATTACCGGCACTCCCATCCACATTGCTTCGCAAGTAGTAGTTGTACCATGATAGGGAAAAGTATCGAGAGCAATATCCACCTGCTCGTACAATGTTAGATGTTGGTTCTTATCAGGAAGCCAACCTAAAAGTTCCACTCGTTCGCTGGCAATTGCGTGTTGTTGGAAAAGTTGATGCAGGTATGCACAAGTGTCGGGGTCAATCAGTGGTTTGGATTTAATTATCATGCGACTATTGGGAACAGCTTGAAGAATTTCTGCCCAACAAGCAATTAATTCTGGATTTATTTTCGCTAAATTATTAAAACAGCCAAAGGTAATTTGGTTACTTTTTAGAACAGGTGGTGGACTGACATCTGGACAGTTGGCAGCAGGCAGATAGCACAAAAAACCATGAGGTAAACGCACCAATTGTTCGGCGTGCAGGTGTTCCGTTTGTCCCTGTGGATCGGCGCAAGCATCTGTGATGCGATAATCGATAGTGTCGAGTCCAGTAGTGTTGGGATAGCCAAGATAAGTCACTTGTACAGGTGCAGGTTTGCGGGCGAATACTAACAACCGATTGTCTTTTGTATGACCGGATAAATCAACCAAAATATCAATTTCATCTTGGCGTACCAGTGCGGCTACTTGCTCGTCATCCAGGGCATAAATTTCGCGCCAACCATCAGCAAGTTGCTGCAAACGTTGGGTAGTGGCATCAATTTTTGAGTTGTTGGCGTAGCAAATAACCTCAAAATTGTTGCGGTTGTGGGCAGTCAATAAAGGTTCAAAGAAGTAAGCCACTGAATGGGTAAAGAGATCGCCAGAAACGTAGCCAATGCGAAGACGACGTTCCGGATTGCGATTATTATTGTGAGGTTGAATAGCTTTTGCCAGTGCAGATGCTTGGAGTGCGTCCCATTTCCGGTGTTCGGCATAAATTGCTGATGGGTCATAGTCGCTGTTGTAATGCAAGCTAAACAGCATATTGCTGTAAGCGATCGCATAATCAGGCTTGATTTGTAAGGCTTTTTGGAAGCACTCGATTGCTTCTTTTAACTTTCCTTGGGATTGGAGAGCGCCTGCCAGATTATTATAGGCTTGGGGATGGTTGGGATCGAGTTGTAGGGTTTTTTGTAAAGCTTGGATTGCTTCTTTTAACTTGCCTTGCAATTGGAGGGTATTTGCTAGATTGTAGTAGGCATCTGCATAGTCAGGTTTTAGTTGGAGGACTTGTTTGTAAGCTTGGACTGCCTCTTCTAACTGCCCTTGTTCTTTAAAGGCAATCCCCATATTCTTATAAGTATCGACATGATTGGGTTGCAGTTGAATTACTTTTTGATAGCAGGCGATCGCTTCCGATAATTTCCCTTGTTCTTGGTAAGCATTGCCGAGGTTGCTATAGAAAATAGCCGCTTCTGGCTGCAGTTCAATGGCACGATTAATGCGTGCGATCGCCGTTTGATATTGTTTCTGTTGAGCCGCAATTACGCCTAGCAAATGCCACGCATCCGCACGAGCGGGTTGCTGTTGCAGTACTTGTTGGTATTCTTGCTCAGCCTGTTGTAGATAACCCGCTTGATGGTTGCTAATGGCTGACTGAAAAATCTGCTCAACTGAGAGAGCGATCGCTTCTGGACTCATCTTTTCTGGATGAGGGGTAAACAGTCGATTTTCTGCTAAGAGAAAGTATCGATCTTCAAGCCAATTTTTCAAATGCAGGATGGTATTCGAAACATTAGATTGTCCGTTGCCAATAAAATAATCGCATTTGGCAGCCAAATAAGTATCTTTGATGATTTCAATGCCAATTTGCTGGCGACAGGCATGATTTTGGTGATGAATGCTGACTTCTGAACGGGTGCGAGAAGCATTTGTGTATCGCAGTCTATCCCCATATATTTGTTGATATTCTTCCAGCACTGAGGCGTCATCAGTGAGAAGAAATATTAGGGCATCTGGCACGCGCTGGAGGTAGTGAGCGATCGCTTGATGGCAATTCTGGTTAACTTGTTTCAGGTTAGGATTTTCCTGAATTTTGTCACTGCCGCGAACGTGGACGGCAAGGGTATTGTGGCCTGCCAAATAATCTGACCAGAATTGCTCAATCTCCTGACTAATTTGGGGTCGGAGTTTGAGATATTTTTGGAACAAATAGCGATAAATATCCTGCGGTGCTTGACCGGAAAGGGGATGACTGGGATTTATAGCAGGCGCGATCGCATCCAGGTAAGTGTGGAAATCGCTAACAACAACATCTTCATTTCTAGACAGCAAAGCAGAAGCAGACAAGCGAGAACCAGCACCCTCCCATTTATTCACATTGTTGCAGCTAAGATTATCCTCTGTCCACTTAGGCGGATAAAACGTATAGGAATGTCCTAATAAGTCGTCGATTCGATAAGCTGAAACAGGTTCAAAGTAGTTTTCAAAAGCATTTTCATCTTCAGCATCTCGGTAGAGACTGTTATCACCCCAATGCACAATCGGAATTCTACCCGTCAATTCTGCAACCAGCAATTGCCCCATAACGTGGTCAATATCAGACCAGAAACCATATCCCCATGCTTTAATTAGGATAAATTTTGGTCGGTCTATCTTTGGCTGTTGCGCTACTTTTGATCCCCCTAAATCCCCCTTAATAAGGGGGACTTGCGTATGCGCTACTTTTGATCCCCCTAAATCCCCCTTAATAAGGGGGACTTGCGTAAGTCCTACAGGATCCCCCCCAACCCCCCTTGTGAAGGGGGGTTGGGGGGGATCTGCGATGGTCAAGGGGGGTTGGGCGGACTCCCCCCTTGTGAAGGGGGGTTGGGGGGGATCTGCGATGGTCAAGGGGGGTTGGGGGCACTCCCCCCTTGTCAAGGGGGGTTGGGGGGGATCTCCAAAGCGCAGTTGATTAGGAACTATTAATTGTCCTTCCCGATCGAACTGGAATACGCCGTCTGCATTGCCTCGAAACAAACAAATCCAAGCCGCCATATTTCCAGTATGATTCACAATCAAATCGCATCGGGAAAGCAAATGAGTGACTGCCAAAAGGGTTTTGCCAAATTCAAATTTATCAAGCTGTGAAAGATTTGAATTTGCGTGCAAAACTCTTCCCCCACCCGTTACTGGCATTTCTGCAAAAAAGAAACACCGATCGTTAAAATAATTGACAAACAAATCCCGAACTTGTTTTTGATCGGTCTGGATTAATATTTTGTGTTCTGGATTTTGCTCTAACAACTTCTCAGCTAGATTCAAATAGGCTCTCGGAGCGGCTAATAGGACTTCTGTATATTTGTCAGTGCCTCGATAGCAGACTGCTATTGTTTTTGACAAATCTATCTGATAATTGGCAATTAAAGCATCTTGGATCTCTAAAATTGATTGGCTCAAATTGAAGAATTTTTGAACAAGTAAGTTGTAGATGGCAAAATCATACTTTTTATAAATGCCATGATGGTCGGGTTTTGAAATCCGGCGATTTATTTCAATCTTTTGGTCAAGGCTGCTTGTGAAATAAGCGGGATATAAATCAGTTTTGTTTTGGATTTGCTCTGGATTTATGTAGGCGATAAACTCATCGGAAAAGTCTATTTTATCTGGGATGATATTTAGATTGCATAGATCGATCAATCCCCAAAAACATCCTGAAAGAATAGAGAAAAAGCCGTTAGCTGGGTTATTCCGGCTACAAAAGAGCGTTTTGGCGATCTCTGAATAATAATTACCCAAACCTAAGCTGAGTGCATTGGCATCTTTTTGATAGATTTGGATGGCATATTGCCGATCTTTCAGGCGTTGCTTGGCAAACCACAATCGGCGTTGTACTTGAGGGCTATGGAAGGGTTTTTGGACTACCGATTCGAGTAAGGATACCGATGGCTGGGGGGAAAAGTAAGAACTGAATGTGCGGCTGTTTTCGTAGGTTTCTAAAATGCTAACGAAAAGCCAGTCTGACAGATTATTGTTGCATGGCTGATTGTCAAATTGCTGGCTTACAGGTAAAAAAGGCTCGTCTATTACGATAGATTGACCAGAAGTAAAAGTGGCGACCAATTCTTGGAGTGTTTGGACGCTGACTTGTCGATGTCCTAACTCTGCTGCAATTCGCGCCAAGGTACAACGTCGAGGGAAAGATGATTTAGCGCGAACAGCTTGCTCAAGGCATTCAAAGGAATGTTGTAATGCTGCCAACTGCTTTGTCGGTGAAATGTTAGCTGTTTTAGCTATAAAAAAGTAATTCAGTCCTTCCAGGTAAAATTGATTTTCAGGATGGGAATTGAGGGCAAATTTTTGCCACTGACTGAGGAAGGGAGTGGAATAATTTAATGTTGCGATCGCATCTATCCAGTAATCTCCCTGCGGCATCTCTGGCTTTTCCGACACTTCCCTGACAAGCAGTTTGCGTTCGGCTAATTGTCGCGCTCGATCTGGTTTGCAAGCAAACAAGTTTAACTGATAGCCAGCAACTGGCTGACTCACATCCAAAGGCACTAAATATCCTATACCGGGGACGAAGCGGTAAATGTCATAACCGAGATCCTGAAATAGCTTGATGAGCGACAGGTTATTCTGTTTACCATGGGCGAATTCAAACATAATCAAAGGAGACTGCTCGGTAAAAAAGCGTCCACCCCCTGCGAGGATTTTGGCTTCTTCTCCCTCTGCATCTAACTTGATAAAGTCGATTGACTGCCAGTTTCGCTTTGCTAATTCTCCATCGATGGTTAGCAGTTGAATTGTTTCTTGTAGTTGTTGGGAACTGCTTTGTTGTAGGGAATTTAGTTCGCTGTTCGCTGACAGGAAGAAAGTCGCTTCACCCTCTTGATCTGATAAACCCGCGTTGAGGATTTGTACAGTATTCAGTGCATTCGCTTCTACCCCTTTTTGCAGTAGCGAAACAACTGAACTGGCTGGTTCGTATGCAGTGATTTGCCCTTGTCCTTGGAGTAACTTAGCGATAGTCAGGGTGTAAACTCCATGATTCGCGCCAATATCTAGGATGTGCATTCCTGGGATAATTAGCTGGCGAATAAATGCCATCTCTGCTTCAAACCAATCTCCTTGCTCTAACAAGATATAAGTTGTCAGACTGGTGAGATCGTTTTTAACGCAAACTTTAACATCTCCTGCGATCGCAACTAAACGTTCGTCTGGACTGAGTAGGGTTTGGTCACAAAAACGCCGCCACATTGTCCGATAAACTTCTTCTAAAGAACGGGCAATCAAACTAGCATTAGTTAGCGGTGCTGCTTGCATTCTACTACGCAGGTTTGCCCGTAGTTCCTGTAGTCGTTCCTTGTTGTTTGCTAGAGCGATCGCTTTTTGAATATACTCTTGGGAAGATTGAGCGATCGCTTCTTCCAAACCCACTGATGATAACAGACTCACCCCAACCCGCGACACATGAGTTTGACCCGCTTGGGTAATAACTGGCACGCCCATCCACATCGCTTCGCAAGTAGTAGTTGTACCATGATAGGGAAAAGTATCGAGGGCAATATCCACCCGTTCGTACAATGCCAAATGTTGGTTTTTATCAGGTAACCAACCAATCAGTTCGACGCGATTCTCTTCAATTCCGTGCTGTTGAAAAAGTCCATGCACGTATGCACAAGTGTCAGGGTCAACCAGTGGTTTATATTTAATTATCATGCGGCTGTTAGGTACAGCTTTAAGAATTTCTGCCCAACAGCTAATTAGTTCTGGGTTAACCTTCGCTAAGTTGTTAAAGCAACCAAACGTAATTTGTCCGGTTTGTAAAACTGGCGATGGACTAACATCGGGACAATCTGCTGAAGGCAAATAGCACAAAAATCCATGAGGTAAACGTATTAATTGCTCGATGTGCAGGTGTTCCGTTTCTCCCTGCGGATCGGCCCAAGCATCCGTAATTCGATAATCTATGGTGTCGAGTCCAGTGGTGTTAGGATAGCCAATATAAGTAACTTGCACGGGTGCAGGTTTGCGGGCAAATACTAACAAGCGGTTGTCCTTAGTATGACCAGACAAATCAACCAGAATATCAATTTTATCTTGGCGTACAAGTTCAGCTACTTGCTCATTGTCGAGGGCATAAATTTCGCGCCAACCATCGGCAAGTTGACGCAACCGTTGGGTGGTGGCATCAATTTTTGAATTGTTGGCGTAGCAAATAACCTCAAAATCTTTGCGGTTGCGATTTGCGAGTAAGGGTTCAAAGAAGTAGGCAACAGAATGGGTTTTAAAATCGCCCGAAACGTAGCCAATCCGAAGGCGACGTTCCCGATTTCGATTATTATCGTGGGGCGCAAATGAGTGAGGTACAGCCTTCAGGCTTTGTTTGTGTAGCGGCACCGTTAACGGTGCCGCTACACAAACAAAGGTGTACCTCATACGAGTGCAATCCGCTGTATCCTGGGGCGCAATAACTTTTGCCAATCTATCTGCATGGAGTGCAGCCCATTGCCTATGTTCGGCATAAATTGCTGATGGCTCATAGTCGCTGCTGTAATGCAAGCCAAACAGCAAATTTTGGTAAGCTAAGACATCACTAGGATTAATTTGGATAGCGCGTTGAAACAACTCAATTGCCTGTTTTAGTTTCCCTTGCGATTGAAAAGCTCCTCCCAGATTGTTGTAGGTTTGGTATTGGTTAGGTTCCAGTTGTAGAGCTTTTTGGAAAGACTGAATTGCCTCTGTTAACTTGCCTTGCATTTGCAGAACGGTTCCCAAATTGGCATAAGCATCGGCATAGTTAGATTTGATTTGTAGGGCGCGTTGATAGGATTCGACTGCCTCAACGAGTTGTCCTTGACTGTGGAGAATCTTACCCAGTTGACAATGTGCTTCGGCATAGTCAGGTTGTAGCTGAATTGCCTGCTGACAGCACTCCAGTGCTTTGGTTAATTGCCTTTGCTTCTCATAGGTAATGCTGAGATTTAAGTAAGCTTCGGCATAGGTTGGTTGGAGTTGAATCGCTTGTTGGTAAGCTGCGATCGCTTCCTTAAATTGCCCAATTTTTTGGTAAACCAGACCAATATTGTTATAAGCTTTAAAGAAGTTAGGTTGGAGTTGGATTACCTTTTGATAACAATCCAGTGCTTCAGTAAAATGCTGTTGCTTCTGATAGACACTACCAAGGCTGTTATAAAAATTGGCAGCATTTGCATGTAGCTCTATTGCCCGATTAATTCGTTCAATCGCAGTTGGATATTGTTCCTGTTGGTAGGCGATTACTCCCAGTAAATGCCAAGAATCAGCATGATTCGGTTGCCATTGCAACACTTGTTGATAACAAGTTTCCGCATCTGCCAGCCGTCCAGATTGGTGATGCTCAATACCTAAGTCAAGTTGCTTTTCGATTTGCTCAGAACTAATAACCAATGATTCCCCATTGAGAATTATTTTTTCCTTTGCAATCAGGTTGGTAATAAAATCCCAAGCTTTTTGAGCGCTTGCTTGCCAAGACCAACTTTCTCTTACATCGACTGAAGATGTCAAAAATTTCTCTTGGTAATGGCTGTAATTCTCATATACCTCCCTCATCTTTTTTCTCAGGGTATTTGTATTTGGCAAAGCCCACATTCCATAGTCTTTATCCGCTCGCTGGAAAAACAGCCCATCAACAGGAACAGTATAGTAGTCTAATAAAATTGCATTGTTCTCATTGGCATACTCTGTAACGCCACTATAATTCGTCACGATAGTAGGTTTTCCCAGTGCCATCGATTCCAAAATAGGCAGTCCCCATCCTTCTGCTTTTGTCGGGAAGACACCACAATGGCAAGCTGCCATAGTTTGTGCAAGTTGTTCATGGGTTATCCCTTTTGAGACATACAAAAACTTGTTATAGTTTCGCAACCACAGATGTTGGATGAATGTTTGCAGATTAAATTTAGGAATAAAAGGATTCTCTGCTGCCAAGACTAAGAAAACATTCGGATCGGCGTGGAATTCTAAATCGAATGCAACAATTAATTCTTGCGTACCTTTACGGTATTCGCATTTTCCCACAGTCAAAAACTTAAATCCATCTATTTTTGCTAAATCTGAATGCGGTTGCTTTTGAGGATTAAAAATTTCAGTATCTACTCCTAATGTAATCGCAAATACTTGGTCTTTATTTAATCCATTTTGAATGAATATCTCTCTTCCCCAGCTACTAGCAGTCCATACATAATCGCAATGTTTTAAGGGGTCAATCCAATCATCAGGAAGCTTGGTAGATTCCCAATAAGTATAGGCTATCTTCAATCCAGGAAATAAACGTAAATATTTCCAACACTGACTTCCGTACAAGATACAAATATTGATAATATTAGCTGTTTCTTGGAGAGCTAGAAGCATTTTTTGAGATTTTTCTAAGGCTCGACCGTCATTGATAGAGCTTTTAATAACAGTAACATTTTGACCCGAAACAACCTGTTCTAATGCCTGGGTGAACTCACGGGCATGAATGTTATAGCCTGTATCTCCTTGAAAATAAGAAATAACGTGAATGTAGATAGGTTTCATTGGAAAAATACCCGGATAATATACTTGAATAGCTAGGTTAATTTATGGGAGTTTTTGCTTCTATAGGAAAGAGAGGAGATGCGTCCTTAAGGACTTCTGTCAGTCTCTTTTTCACCTGTTGGAAGACACTCGCCCAATCGCCTGGACTTGTTTGGCGGAACAATCGCATGGTGGGATACCAAGGGGTATCTTGGCGCTCTAAAAGCCAACGCCAGTCGGGGACAAAAGGCAGCAAAACCCACACTGGTTTACCCATCGCTCCTGCTAAATGAGCTACGGCTGTATCAACGGTAATGACTAAATCTAACTGCTCAATTGCACAAGCGGTATCCACAAAATCTTTGAGTAGCGGACTGAGATCGCAAACGCGCTGATAATTTAACCAAGGCTGAATTTGGGAAGCATCTTCTCCCACTTGCAGACTATAGAGAGATATATCCCCCAAATTAAGCAAGTCTATAAACAACTCAGGTGTACAGGTTTTTTGGCGATAAAGTTGGGCGTTGAGCTTACCAGTTGCCCAGACAATCCCAATGCGGTACGAATGGGATAAGGGGAGAATACAGCCGCGCAATGGGTGAGGTGGAAAAATGTAGGGCGTACAGTTGGGAATCGTATCTAGACTCGTTTTGAAAATACGGGGCAAGCTCATCAAAGAAACATGGAAATCGTAGTTATAAACATTACACTGGCTTGATTCTACGACCTCAAATTGTCCTTTTAGGCATTCCCGAAATAGAGAAACTAATGCAGGATCGGTACTGAGGATAACTCTTGCACCTTGCTCTCGCAACTTTGGGGCATAACGGACAAACTGAATGGCATCTCCCAGTCCTTGTTCGTTTCCGAGGACGATGGATTTACCCTCAAGTGGCGCTCCATCCCACATCGGGACTTTAAGTTGTTTGAAATTGTTAAATTGTTGGGTTTTAAAGCGCCATTCATACTCTAAAAGACCTTGCTGAAAATCACCAAGCAATAGCAATGCGAGTCCCCTACTTAAATGAGCATCAACATAGTTGGAATTAAGTTGAATCGCTTGCTCGAAGCACTGGATGGCTTTAGTCAATTGCCCTCGATCTTTGTAGACACGACCGAGATTATAGTGAGCTACAGCACAGTCGGGTTGAAATTGAATCGCTTTTTGGTAGGATGCGATCGCTAGCTCAAACTCTCCTTTCAATTGATGAGCAATGCCAGAGTTGAGCAGGGCTTCAGGCAATTTACCTTGTTTCTTGTCAGCTATGCCTAAGTCGATAGGATTTGGGTTTGAATAAAAGTAAGCCAGGATATTTTTATGATGTTTTTCAAAAAAGTAAGCTGGCTTTTCAGAACTCAGGTATTTCCAAGCGGCATGAAGTCCTACCGAATCAGGAGAAAACCAGGTTTCTGTCACAAAGTTTCGCGCCACTTCCAATAGACCAGAATTGGTCTCTAGATCCTTGTATACGTGGTAAGAAAAATACAAATCTTCAGGACAATCGCTGCGCTCTGGATATCGGCGACAAATATCGAGCATAACTTGTCTATTACGAATTGACAAGCCTCCATTTCCAAAACCTACTGGACATCGTTCTTTGACTGGGAAACTTACATTTCGAGTAATTTCATAGCTATCCCGTTGCACTGGGAATCTGCGATCGCCGTCGAAATGAAAGAAATAAAATTGTTCTTGAATGTCTTCTTGTAACCAGGGAGCGCCCAGATAAGGATACTCAAAGAAACGAGGGTCTAGAGGTTCTGTCAGTATGGTATCAGTTTGAAAAATTAATAGTTTTTCGGCGGGAATCTTTTCCCAAAATGATTGGGTTTTCAGCAATCTTGAATAACCCATGTTTTCTAGGTTAGATACTTCAGGCAAAATAACGATTCTGACATTCTCAATATCTTTGACAATCTCTTGAACAAAATCAACATTAGACGCCGAACAAAAAATTTGTAACCCCACTTCATCGGGCGTCAATAGAAGGGTATTTTTAATCGCAAAAGCTAGCAGCGGATGGGCGCGATTCTCAACAATAACAGCCATATACTGACTTTCTTTTGGCAGAGAGCGAGGCGGCCAATCTTTCAAATATTTTTCATAAATATATTGACAATGCCACTCAAAATGCTGAGTCCGATAATCGACGCAACAGTCGAGGACTTTTGGTAGCTGCGCCTGCTTATAGGCAATCCTTAGATTTAATTTTGCTTGGGCAAATTCAGGTTGGAGTCGAAGTGCTTTTTGGTAACACTTGATTGCTGGCTGAAACTGCCCTTGTTCTTGGTAAGCATTGCCAAGGTTGCTGTAGAAAGTAGCCGCTTCTGGCTGCAATTCAATCGCCCGATTGATGCGTTCAATCGCAGTTTGATATTGTCCTTGTTGAGATGCAATAACGCCTAACAGATGCCACGCATCCGCATGATTTGGTTGCCATTGCAGCACTTGTTGATAGCAAACTTCTGCTGCTGGCAATTGCCCAGATTGATGATATTTGATTCCCAATTCGATTTGCTGTTGAATTTGGTCAGAAATTGTCTGTTCGGAACCCTCCGGATTGACCGTTTCAACTAGGGATCGATCGCAAAAACGCCGCCACATCGCCCGGTAAGCGTCTTCTAAAGAACGGGCAATTAAACTAGCATTGGTCAGGGGTGCTGCTTGCATCCGGTGGCGTAGTTTAGCTCGCAGTTCTGGCAATTGTTCTTGATTATTAGCCAAATCAACTGCTTTTTGAATGTATTCTTCAGATGATGCAGCAATCAGCGTTTCTAAACCAACTGAAGAAAGCAAACTAACCCCAACCCGCGAGACATGGGTTTGTCCCGCTTGGGTAATTACCGGCACACCCATCCACATCGCTTCACAGGTAGTAGTTGTGCCGTGATAAGGAAACGTATCTAAAGCAATATCGACCTGATTATACAGATCTAAATGTTGAGTTTGATTGGCTAACCAACCGATGAGTTGGACGCGATCGCGCTCAATCCCGTATTGTTGAAATAGTCCATGCACATAAGCACAATTGTCAGAATCAACTAGCGGTTTAGATTTGATGATCAGGCGGCTGTTAGGCACAGATTGAAGAATTTTCGCCCAACAACCAATCAATTCTGGATTGACCTTTGCTAAGTTATTAAAACAGCCAAAAGTAATCTGATTGCTTTTCAACACAGGTGGTGGACTGATATCGGGACAATTGCTAGCAGGAAGATAGCACAAAAAACCGTGGGGTAAACGCACCAATTGTTCGGTGTGTAGATGTTCCGTCTCTCCCTGTGGATCTGCCCAAGTATCAGTCAGGCGATAATCAATCGTATCGAGTCCAGTCGTGCTGGGATAGCCAAGATAAGTGACTTGCACGGGTGCAGGTTTGCGGGCAAATACTAGCAGCCGATTGTCCATAGTATGACCAGACAAATCGACCAGAATGTCAATTTTATCTTGGCGGATTCGTTCAGCAACTTGCGCGTCGTTCAGCGTATAAATCTCGCGCCAGCCATCAGCAAGTTGCCGCAATCTTTGCGTTGTAGCATCGATAGTTGAGTTGTTGGCGTAGCAGATAACCTCGAAATCGCGCTCGTTGCGATTAGCAAGCAAGGGTTCAAAGAAATAGGCAACCGAATGAGTTTTAAAATCCCCCGAAACGTAGCCAATTCGCAGGCGACGTTCTGGAGTGAGATTATTATCGTAAGGCGCAATATTTTCTGCTAATAATTTTGCATGACGTTCAGCCCATTTGCGGTGTTCCGCATAAATCTCTGATGGCTCATAGTCGCAACTGTAATACAACAAGCTGAACATCAAATCGTGGTGAGCCACAGCATAATTCGGCTCGATTTGCAAGGCGCGTTGGTAAGATTGCACCGCTTCTCTGGGTTTAACTTGCTTTGAGAAAATTCGGCCCAATTGGCAGTAGGCATCAGCATAGTTTGGTTGCAGTTGAATCGCTTTTTGACAGCAAGCGATCGCTTGGGTTAACTGCGTCTGTTTATCATAGGTAATGCTGAGATTTAAGTAAGCTTCAGCATAGTTTGGTTGCAGTTGAATCGCTTGCTGATAAGATGCGATCGCTTCCGGCAATTTCCCACTTTCTTGGTAAACCAAACCAATATTGTTATACGCTTTAAAAAAGTTAGGTTCAAGTTGGATTACCTTTTGATAGCAATCCAATGCTCGCTCAAATTGACGAAGCTTCTGATAGACACTACCAAGACTATTATAAAAATTGGCAGCATTTGAATTTAGCTCAATTGCTCGATTAATCTGTTCTATCGCCGTTAAATATTCCTCCTGTTGGTAGGCGATAACCCCCAACAAATGCCAAGCATCTGCACGCTTTGGTTGCCACTGCAACACTTGCTGATAACAAGCTTGTGCCTCGGTCAATTTTCCCGCTTGGTGATGCGCGATGCCTAAATCAAGCTGCTGTTCAATCAAATGTGCCGATAGCTGAATATCTCTTGTGGGATGGGCATCCTGCCCGTCCGCTGCTAGCTGAATATCTCTTGTGGGATGGGCATCCTGCCCGTTTGCTGCTAGCTGAATATCTCTTGTGGGATGGGCATCCTGCCCGTTTGCTGCTAGCTGAATATCTCTTGTGGGATGGGCATCCTGCCCGTTTGCTACTATTTCTGCCACAGGTTTAACATCTTTCTGAACAACATTTAAGAGAAAATCTTCCAAAGCTCTAATCGGTTTAAGATCCCCATACAACTTATGCTTATTTTCAGCAATTTTCCTGGATATAAATTGGCGATATTGGGAATCTTGACCCAGACGAACTGCAATTTTGACATACTCATCTTTGCTCGTCGCAATTGTCTGTTCAATCCCCATCATTTTAAGGATAGCCAGCGTATGCCGCCCCCTCATCAAGTCACCTGGCAACGTCACGATAGGAATATTATAAGCAGTGGATTCCATCGTCGTATTGTTACCCGACCAACCAATGCTATCGAGGAAAACCTCTGCGATCGCACTCACGCCAGCATAGGTGCTACCATCCAAATAAGGCAAAAAGATACAATAGTCTTGATAATCCAGTCCAAACTCCTCAAAAGCGCCGCTCAGACGCTGACGAAAGACTTCGGTTACATATTTACCTTTTCTGTACTCAATAAATACAAACTTAGCCCTAGTAACCTCCTGAGCAATTCTGGGAAAAACATCATCATGTTGCGGCAAATATTTCTGTAAAGTTTGACAGCACCAAAACATAATGTCATCATTTTTCAGCCCGATATCCGCCTTACCGATCGCTTTCAGCGGCATCTCTAAGGGTGTATAATGAATCGCTAAATTCGGCAATCTGACTAACTTTTCACTATAGTGTTCTTGACCATTTTCTGGTTCCATTAAGTCGCTACTCAAATGATAATCAATCGTTGGCATTCCGCTGGTTTCAGGATGCCCCCAGGATGTGGCTTGAATTGGAGCCAATCTTAAGCAACCCAACTTCAGCGTTATTGGTTCCATTCCCAGTTCAGGAAAAATCAGGACGTGTAATTTGTCTTGTGCAATCCTCTCACACCATTTGTCTACAGACAGATTTTCCTGAATAAATTTGTCAAAAAATTGAGCCGCCCTAGCTGTTTCCTCATCCTGTTTCCAGCCAGTATGATAGCCAAATAATTCAAACCGATTTCTATCCAAATTTTCCACCCAACCTTTAAGCGGAATTTTCCAAACAGAATGGCGATAAAAACATCCCGAAACAAATCCCACTCGCACTTTTTCATGGGTTGGGGTTGCTAACGCAGGAAGAGGCAGAGATTGCGACCATTGAGGATAACGACTTGACATCAGCTGACAAATCATTTGCCCATAAATCTGCTGCAAATCCCGGTCATTTAAACCTTGATAAGCTAAAAAGTAGGGCTGTAATGAACCAACCGCATCAGCCGCATTTTCTCGTTCTTTTTGTGAAGCTGTTTGATAGAAACGAGCTAGACTTTCAAGATGTTGCTGATAGCGTTCTCGTCTGAGATTAATTTCATCAAAATTGGTATAAATTATGGGCAACTGACTCATACAAATGCCGAATTTAGCATGGGCATAGTCAGGCTTAAATTGTAAGGCGCGTTGGTAGGACTCAATCGCTGCTTCTAACTTACCTTGGTCTTGCAGCGCCAGACCTAAATTGTAATGAACATGGGCAGAGTCCGGTTTGAATTCAAGGGCGCGTTGGTACGATGCGATCGCTGCCTCTAGCTCACCTTTGTCTTGTAGCGCCAGTCCTAAATTGTAATGGGCATTCGTATAGTCTGGTTTCAATTCTAGGGCGCGTTGGTAGGATGCGATCGCTGCCTCTAACTTCCTTTGCGCTTTGAGGACATTTCCCAGATTATTGTGCGCTTCTGGCAAATTAGGATTGAGATTTATTGCCTGCTGATAAGAATCAATCGCTGCTGCTAAATGCCCTTGCTCTTGCCAAACATTTCCCAAATTAAGATGCACTTCAGAAGCGTTAGGATTGAGTTGTAGGGCGCGTTGATAGGATTGAACTGCTGCTGCTAAATTCCCTTGCCCTTGAAAGGCAAGACCCAAATGATTGTAGAATCCAGCATTTCCTGATTTCTGCTTAATTGCTCGTTGAATGAGTTCTATTGCAGTTAAATATTCTTGCTGTTGGTAGGCGATGACACCCAACAAATGCCAAGCATCTGCATCATTAGGTTGCCACTGCAACACCTGTTGATAACAAGCTTCTGCCGCTTGCAATTGTCCAGATTGATGATATTGGATTCCCAATCGAATCTGCTGCTGAATTTTGGTAGGATTTATTTGTGGAGGAGCGATCGCATCCCCTCTTTCCCGCTGACCGGCAGAATTGCGACTGTGGGAATTAGACTTTTTCTTAGATTTTTTCCCCTCGGCTTTGCTCATCGCAATCTTGTTAGTATCGATCTGCTTGAACGCTTTACCCTTAGTCTGAATCGTACCAGAAAATGCTTTAACTGCTTCCACAGCAAAAATAGGAGATTGTCCTTTTAGCACCTCTGCAAGTTTCTCCTTTACTTGCTGGAAGACACTCCCCCAATCTCCCAAACTCGGTTGGCGGAATAACCGCATTGTCGGATACCAAGGACTAACCTGACAATGTAACTGCCAGCGCCAATCCGGTATAAAAGGTAATAAAACCCATACAGGTTTACCCATCGCGCCTGCCAAATGCGCCACAGCAGTATCTATAGTAATAACTAAATCCAACTGCTCAATCAAGCAAACAGTATCAACAAAATCGCGAATTAAATGGCTCAAATCCCAGACGCGCCGATCTTGAAGAGGACGCGGTGACGCGGTGACACGGTGACGCGGTGACATCCCATCTCTAAAGCCAGGGGATTCGAGCAATGTAGAATTTTCTTCTTCTCTACGAATAAATTCGGGAGGCTCAAACCAGATGCTCTGATCTTGAGAAAGGTCGCGCAGAGCGTCTCCCTTTCTCCGCGTCTGGGCGTCTTCTTGGTCAAGCCAAGGCTGAATTTTAACAGCATCTACTCCCACTTGCAGACTATAAAGCGTTACATCGCCAACATCAAGCAAATCAATAAACCAATCAGGAGAACAGGACTTCTTAAGGTAATCAGGATTTTTAATTTGCCCTGCCCAAACAATGCCAATGCGGTAACCAGAAGATGAGGGTATAACACAATCAGAACGCAGTGAATCAGGGGTAAAAATATAAGGAACAGAGTTAGGAATAGTATCTAAATTAGTTTGAAAAATCCCTGGCAAACTCATCATCGAAGCTTGGCAGTCATAAGCATAGATATCGCAATTGTTTTTTTCTATCACCTCAACTTCGCCTGCCAAACATTCCCGAAACAGAGAAACCAAAGCCGGATGAGTGCAGAGAGTAACCAATCCTCCCTGCTTTTGCAGCTGCTGGGCATAGCGAACAAACTGAATCTCATCCCCCAATCCTTGTTCGTTCCAGAGAACTATAGATTTGCCCTCAATCTCAGAACCATCCCACATCGTAGTTTTAGGTTTAAACCGGCTGATTATTTGGGTTTCAAATCGCCATTCATACTCTAAAAAACCCGACTGCAACTCACCTAACAAAAGTAATGCGTGTCCCCGATTGTAATGAGCATCGGCATAGTCAGGTTGGAGTTTAATTGCTTTGTCAAAACAATCGATAGCTGCCTCTAACTGCCCTTGTTCCTTATAGACATTACCCAGATTGCTATAAGCTGAAGTATATTCAGGTTGGAGTTGAATTGCTTTAAGGAAACAATCGATAGCTGCCTGAAACTGCCCTTGTTCCTTATAGACATTACCCAGATTGTTATAAGCTGGAGCATAATCAGCCTCAAATTGAATTGCTTTGAGGAAACAATCAATAGCTGCTTGAAACTGTTCCTGTTCTAAATAGAGATTACCCAAATTATTATAAGCCGCAGTATAGTCAGGTTTGACTTGAATTGCCTGCTGATAATGCTGTAGCGCCTTAATCCAATTTCCTTGATTTTGATAGATAATCCCCAAATTATAATGAGCATGAACGTGATGCGGTTCTTCTTGCAGCACTGCTTGAAAACAAACTGAAGCTGCTTGCACTTCCCCTTTCTGATAATGCTCGATACCTAATTGAAACTGATTTTGAATTTGATCCGGGTCTGTTGTTGACATAACAATCTTATAGCAGTTTGCAACTTGGTGAAATACAAACCCCCAGTAGGGGCACGGCATCAAAAGTCTTTTGGTGAGCAATAAATCTTATCTATGCCGTGCCCCTACGGCGTGGTCAAAAGAATTGAAAACCGCTGTATTCATCTGTGTACCCGAAAGAAGGCTAGCGCCAACATCTGTGTTCATCTGTGTTCATCTGTGTTCATCTGTGGTTAAAACCTCCTATTGATAACAAGCGTTTCACAAAGCAGATTACCCGTGAAACGCTTGTTTTAGACGAGATTCGGATCGGATGGAACTTAGGCAAAGCCTCTATTTGTAGGGTGCGTAAGCGTTGCGCGTAACGCACCACCCATCATATTTGATGTCTCTGCCTAAATCCTATGGAATTTGCTGATTCTACCCAACTTCAGGCAGAATCAGCGCACCTCAAATTAGAACAGCGAGCGCCCAGAAAGCGAATTGGGGAATGGATCTTTGAACAGATTTTTATCCTCTAAATCCAACGGCAGATGCCGTTCCCCAACACCTAGAGTTTCACCCATCGCATCGTGGTCGTAACCCAGGATATGCCCGAACTCGTGAGTCACAGCCGAAAAGAGATCGACGCGGTTGGAAGCGACGCCATCAAGCGATCCAGACCAGCCATAACCACTTGCATCATCATCGATCGTCACCATTGAGCCATCAGTCGTGCCCAATACCGAGCCACCCAGATCGCCAATCAGCACATCGGTGTTCTTCAGTTTGTTCAGACTTTGTGAGTCTGCACCTTGTTTCGCCCAGTAATCAATCGCCGCATCCACAACTGGCGCAAGTTCCGCTTGAGTCAGCCTCGAACCACCAACCGTTGGAGTACCTTGGAGCTTCAGCGGGAATTTGTACTGCAAGGTGATTCCTTTGGAGTCCGTCTCCTCAAAGAAGCCGTCATTGCCGACATCGGTCTGGAAATTGTACTTCACCGTCGGATTCGACGTGCCCACATTGATGCCCTTCACAGTTGACGTGTCGTATTTCACCCCAATTACATATAGAGAGCCTATTGTCGCGGGTATGAAATCGACTGTCACGTCGCCGTTCTGAATCTTGATCTGATTGTTGTTCAGTTGTTGCTGTACGCAGGTATCAGCGGCGTCGATGATGCCATTGTTGTTGACATCGGTGACCCGATAGAGCTTGACGTCGTTCTTGGTGGCGTCGAAATTCCATCGGTTAACGTTACTACTACTGTTGTTCTGGTCGATGAAGACGGTGAGTGGGTCGGGCGCAGTACCCGCATCTGGGCCATCAAACCCCTTGATGGTGTTTGAAAGACCCGTGTAGTAGAAGAACACGCCTGGGTTCGTTTGGTTAATCAAACCGCCTTGGGTACTGTATTGGACGACTCCCCCCTGAGAGGCATAGAACTGGCTGAAGTCAGGTGCCGTACCTTGGATGTACTGGTCACAGGTCACCCCTGTGGGAGCAATTTGACCGACATCAGCAGTGCCAAAGTAAGAACTGGAGTCAGTCTTGGTGACTGTAGTACCGCCGATGCTACCACTCGCCGTACCGATGTTGTTGTAGCTACCAGCCACAGCGGTGCCAGAGGCTGTATAGCTCCAACTTTCACCGGGATTCAACTTGCCATCGTTGTTGGTATCCCCACTCACGTAAGTCGCGTTGAAGTCGTCAGCCGTATTAGTCGTCGTGCCGTTGTTATCCTTGACAAAGACGTTGGAGAGACTCACGTTACCCGGATTGGTCACCGTGTATCGCCAACTGATAGGCTGACCTGCTACAACACCAGTCAATCCGTCGCCTGTTTGAGTTCCGTAAACCGTCACCTTGTCGATATTGATGGCAGGATTCTGCTTAACCGGCACCGAGGTGGAAGCGCTTTCAGACGGCGTTTGGGTACTATCGGCGGTGGCAGTATTGAGCAGATTGCCGCCAGCATCGAGATTAGCTTGAGTGACGGTGTAGGAACCTGTATAAGTCCAGGTTTCGTTCACATCCAGCTTGCTGTCGCTGTCGGTGTCGCCGCTGGCTAAGCTGAGATTGCTGATGCGTGGGTCGCTAACGGTTACGCCAGTCAGGGTGGTGTTGCCGTTGTTGTCCACCGTAATCGCATACCGGACAACATCTCCAACTTGGTCAACAGTCGTGCCACCAGCAGTGCCATTGGGATTGGTGATGCTGCTAACAGTCTTAGTAATGTCCAGGTCAGGTCGCTGAGTCACCGGCACCGAAGTAGAAGCGCTTTCAGAACCTGTTTGAGTACTATCCGCTGTGGCGGTGTTGAGAATGTTACCACCGTTGTCGATGTCAGCTTGAGTGACGGTGTAGGAACCTGTATAAGTCCAGGTTTCGTTCACATCCAGCTTGCTGTCGCTGTCGGTGTCGCCGCTGGCTAAGCTGAGATTGCTGATGCGTGGGTCGCTAACGGTTACGCCAGTCAGGGTGGTGTTGCCGTTGTTGTCCACCACGATGCTGTAGTTAATTACATCAAGAGCGGCATCGACTGCGGTTGCACCATCTGCTACGGTCGCTGTCTTAGTAATGTCCAGGTCAGGTCGCTGAGTCACCGGCACCGAGGTGGAAGCACTTTCAGAACCTGTTTGAGTACTATCCGCTGTGGCGGTGTTGAGAATGTTACCACCGTTGTCGATGTCAGCTTGGGTGACGGTGTAGGAACCGGTGTAAGTCCAGGTTTCGTTGACATCCAATTGGCTATCGCTGTCGCTGTCGCCACTAGGCCCGGTGAGGGTGCCCAATTTCGGGTCGCTGACAGTTACACCCGTCAGGGTTTGGTTGCCGTTGTTATCTACAACGATGCTGTAGCTGATGACTTCGCCCACCACATCGGCGGTGCCACCGGGTACGGAGGCTGTCTTGGTGATGTTGAGGTCTGGTTTCTGCTCAACGGGAACCGAAGTAGAAGCACTTTCAGAACCTGTTTGAGTACTATCCGCCGTTGCGGTGTTCAGGATGTTACCGCCATTGTCAATATCAGCTTGAGTGACGGTGTAGGCACCTGTATAAGTCCAGGTTTCGTTCACATCCAATTTGCTATCGCTGTCGCTGTCGCCACTAGGTCCGGTGAGGGTGCCCAATTTCGGGTCGCTGACAGTTACACCCGTCAGGGTTTGGTTGCCGTTGTTATCTACAACGATGCTGTAGCTGATGACTTCGCCC
>NZ_BLAY01000144.1 GCF_020521235.1 Microseira wollei NIES-4236
TTGCGGCAAGGTAATAACGAATTGCTGTTTCTAAATTCTCGGCTTTATCTCCTTTGATTCCGTTAGAGTAGGCATTAGCCAGATTATTTTGAGTCATTGCCCAATCTTGGGGAAAAGCTGAGCGGGTAAAGACGGTAGCAGCAACTTCGTAACCTGCGATCGCCATCTCCAAATTACTAGCTATACTCCCTAGAGGGAACTCCCTAATCAAATTGCTAAAATTGAAAATTAGCTCGGCAATATATTGTGCTTCTTCTGATTCCACCTCTGACAGTTTTGCTGTTGCCCAATCTCGCAACACATAGACAAAATAATCGTTCAGTTTGTCTAGGTTGTCTTGGAGTAGCCGGTACACCTGTTGCGTTTCCCCACTCGGACAATTGAGTAACAAATCGATCAGATTCAGATAGACTTGGCGGCGGCTTTCATCCATTGTCGGCATCAGTGGGAGTACTGATGTGACTTTCTACATCAGTACTCCCACTGATGCCGGATTCTCATAAACCTCTTGAAAAAGTCGATTTATAGCGGTTTGCAACGGGCGTGCAATACACTTATAGCCATTTTCCGTCACATCAACGGGGGCGGGTAGGGAACATCAGTAAGTTTTGTCGCTAGGAGCAAAGTTTTTTGAATGTTCCCGACAATGTTGTGTTGCACCCAATGGAAAACCGCTGTAGATGTTTGGGGGCGAAGTCGCATCAACGGGGGCGGGTAGGGAACATCAGTAAGTTTTGTCACTTTGAGCAAATCCGTTTTTTGAATGCCTTGCCCCGACAATGTTGTGTTGCACCCAATGGAAAACCGCTGTAGATGTTTGGGGGCGAAGTCGCATCAACGGGGGCGGGTAGGGAACATGAGTAAGTTTTGTCGCTTTGAGCAAAGTTTGTTGAATGTTCCCTACAACAATGTTGTATTGCACCCAATTGAAAAATGCTGTAGATGTGTAGGGGCAAAGCCTTTGCGCGAGGCCAAAAACCGGGTTTCTTCGTGGATCTCTTGTAGGGGCACGGCATTCAAAGAACTTTGCGCTTAGCGACAAAACTTACTGATGCCGTGCCCCTACAACCATGTTGCGTCCCTCAACGATTTTTCATAGAAATCCGGTTTCTTTCTTCCTAGATTTTTGCCCAAGGTCTACTGTTGACTGCCAAAATTCAACAATCAACAGCAAACCATTACCAATTACCAATTACCCATCACCTATGACGTTTTTTTCTTGGTAGCAGTAGTTTTGGTTGTAGTTTTACTCGCAGCAGTTTTAGTCGTCTTTGCTTTCGATGTAGTTGCTTTTTTGGTAGTCGTTGATTTACTCGACTTGGTACTGGATTTGGTAGACTTCGCCGTAGAAGCTTTAGCAGCTAGAAGTTCCAGTGCTTTCTCCAGGGTCACCGCTTCTACAGATTCGCCTTCCGGGATAGAAGCATTGGTTTTGCCGTGCTTGATATAAGGGCCATAGGGGCCATTGTAGATATTTACTGGCTCTCCATCTTCTGGGTGATTGCCCAGTTCGCGCAATGCTTCCTTTGTCTTGCTGCGAGTGCCGCGTCCGGCTTTCGGCTGAGAAAGTAACTCTAATGCACGTTCCAGGGTAATTGTCAAGACATCATCGCTAGATTTGAGCGAGCGATAATCTTTCCCTCCTTCCTTGCCTTGGTCGTGGACGACGTAGGGGCCGTAAGGGCCGAGTGCGGCTTGAATTTTGCCGGAGGTGGCTGGGTGGACGCCCAGGGTGCGGGGTAAAGCCAGCAGTCCTAGTGCCATCTCTAGGGTGACATCCTCGACTTTGGTATTTTTGGGAATTCCGGCACGTTTGGGTTTTTTCTTGCCTTCTTGTGCGTCACCCAGTTGGATATAGTGACCGTAACTCCCAAGCAGGATGTAAATCGGTTCCCCGGAAACCGGGTGGAGTCCTAGCTTTTCGGGGCCTTCGGTTTTTTGCCGCAGGATGGTTTCTACCTGTTCGGGGTTGATGTCCGCTGGGGTTAAATCCTTGGGAATCGAGGCGGTGACGACGCCGTCGCCGTTTTCGGCTTCCACGTAGGGGCCAAATTTACCGATGCGGATTTTGGCATCTATTCCTTCCAGTTCGATAGTCCTAGCTTCGGTTGCGTCAATTTGGCTTTCTTGTACCTTCACCTGGGTTTCTAAACCCTCTTCGCCGAGATAAAATTTCTGCAAGTAAGGTAGCCAGTCCACTCCGCCTGTAGCAATGTCGTCGAGATTTTGCTCCATGCGGGAAGTAAACCCGGTGTCTACCAAGTCGGGGAAGTATTTTTCCAGCAGACCTGTGACGGCGAAGGCGGTGAAGGTGGGAACGAGGGCGTTGCCGTTCATTTGGGCGTAACCCCTGTCAACGATGGTGCTGATGATGCTGGCGTAGGTACTTGGACGCCCGATGCCTTCGCTTTCTAGGGTTTTGACCAGAGAAGCTTCGGTGTAGCGCGCGGGGGGTTGGGTTTCGTGACCGATGGCTTCCAGTTCGGTACAGTTGGGATGGTCGCCGACTTTTAATGGCGGTAGAATGACTTCTTGGTCTTCGATCGCGGCGTTGGGATCGTCGGAACCTTCGACGTAGGCGCGCAAATATCCAGGGAAGTTGATGCGCTTACCGCTGGAACGGAAACCGGCATCTTCGACTTGCAATTCGACGCTAATCAGGGTTTGGCGCGAGTCTGCCATTTGGGTGGCGACGGTGCGCTTCCAAATTAAGTCATAAAGCCGAAATTCCCTATCTTTGAGTCCGGTTTCTTGGGGGGTGCGGAAGCTGCTACCTGCGGGGCGAATCGCTTCGTGAGCTTCTTGGGCGCCTTTGCTTTTGGTGCTGTACTGGCGCGCTTTGGGGCTGAGGTATTCTGTGCCGTACATTTGCTCGACGCAGGAGCGGGCGGCGGCGATCGCTTGTTCCGACAAATGCACCGAGTCTGTACGCATATAGGTAATATACCCCTGCTCGTACAAACTTTGGGCGGTTCGCATTGTATCCCGCGCCGATAACCCCAATTTCCGGTTCGCTTCCTGTTGCAGCGTCGAGGTGGTAAACGGCGGGGCGGGTTTGCGCGTAATCGGTCTTTCTTCGATGTTGGCGACTGTCCAAATTTTACCCGTTAGCCGTTCCTGTAACGCTAATGCATCGGCTTCCGACAGTAAAACTACGTTGCGTCCGGCGGCTATTTGTCCCGTAGATTCGTCAAAATCGCTCCCCGTCGCTACTTTAATTCCTCTCAGCGTCATTAACCGCCCTTCAAATGGCGTTTTCTCTTTCTCTAGAGTTGCCTTTAAATCCCAGTATGTCCCCTGACGGAAGGCGAGGCGCTGACGTTCTCTATTCACCAACAACCGCACCGCTACCGACTGCACCCGCCCTGCGGATAAACCTCTGGCTATTTTCTTCCACAACAGCGGCGAGAGGGTATAACCCACCAATCGATCCAAAATGCGCCGCGTTTCTTGGGCGCGGACTACCTGTTCGTCGATGGTGCGGCAGTGTTTCAGGGCGTCGCGGATAGCTTCTTGCGTAATTTCGTGGAATACCATCCGCTTGATCGGGACTTTCGGTTTTAGCACTTGCAATAAATGCCAACTTATGCTTTCCCCTTCCCGGTCTTCGTCTGTTGCTAGTACGAGTTCGTCGGCATCTTTGAGGGCATCTTTTAGCTGCTTGACGGTTTTTTCTTTTTCCTTGGGGATGATATATAGGGGTTCAAAGTCAGCCTCTACATTGACGCCCAACTGCGCCCATTTTTCCCCTTTGACTTCTGGAGGAATTTCATCTGCGGATGAGGGAAGGTCGCGCACGTGCCCCATCGACGCTTCTACCCGGTAGTCGGAGGGTAGGTAGTTGCGGATGGTACGTGCTTTGGTGGGTGATTCGACGATGACCAGGGTTGACATGGGAAGTTCAACAATAGCAGTTAAGCTAGCTTGTCTAATTTAGAGAATTTGTGCAACTTGTCAAGAGCGAGGGTTGGTTTGGAGGGATGCTGGTGCGTCCCAGAGGCGCGCGCTCTCTCTTATTGTCAGGCTATCTCAATTTCTAACTTACCGTTGATGCATGTGAATTAACGTTCGCCAGCTCGGATTCGCCGCGCTTGCATGTTTTCCTGATGATTGTGTCCAATCTTGAGATGCGCTTTCTGGATATTGGCTGGCGAGCGAGTAGCGCTAGCCCAGCTTATTCTTTTATACCGGCAAAAGCATGGATGCGATCGCACTTACATTTTCTCTCCAGATTCCCTAACTGCGGCTCGCTACGAGACTTGACTTTGTATTACTCCTGTAATATAACACGAGAAAGCATAATCTACACAAATAGCGCCGAATTTAAGGAAAAATTGAGGCAACCGATGGGACAAGGCGACGTTATGTTATTACCAGTTGAAGCAAGCGGGGTAAGCTTACCTAACTTTAGCCGCAGGTGAGGTGACATCAGATGGAAAAATTGACGCCAGAACAAGAAGCGCAGATTGCTATTATTGTTGAGAAATGGAGAGCGATCGCCCTGTCTACTGAACCAATTAATCGGCACGCTAGGTCAGCAATAAAATCAGCCTACGCACTTATCGGCAAAGAAGCCCCCGAAATTGTTTTTTGTCCCAGTCCTAGTGACGCTTTGAACAAACTATTTTTGCTCCACTTGGATCTGCTTGCCGATAAAATAGAAAAACAAATCGTTACTAAGCTAGTAGACAAAACCGGAATTATTGCCGAACTCAATAAAAAACAACGAAAGCTGGTTATTGACTATTTGTCTCAAATCTCGAGTAAGCCTATTAAAAAAATATTTATAGCTCGGCATGACCTCTACGATCAGCTCGAGAATAACTTTGGTTTAGAAATAGTAGAACAATTCTATTCTCGCGTTATGGTAAATTTAGGATACCAACTACACAATCGTATAATAAATTAACTTTATCTTCTAGCAAACCAACAAATAACAAGCAAAATAGCTAAACTAGAAAGCCAGCTAGGAGAAAGACTTTGGGAATCACTCAAGAGCGAATTAGAACAGCAAAACTGGCAGATAATAAAAAATAACTATCACGCAGGTGCAGGTTATGATTGCTGTTGGCTTGATATTTGTGCTGCGGTTTTAAATTGTACAGTAAATCAAAGCTTAAGCGAAGTATTGCAGTCGTTGGTAAAAGAATGCGGGCAGATTTATGCCTATAAAAAGATTTGTCTTGTATGCGATCGCCCTCGCATTGTCTCGTTGGATAACCAACAGCGACTCCACGCAGAAGGCGCAACCGCGATTCAATTTGCGGATGGTTTCAGCGTTTACGCCTACCACGACGTGAGACTACCTGAGAAATATGGCAAATTGCACCCCGATCGGTGGCGTTCAGAATGGCTTTTAACCGAAGAAAATGCGGAACTTAGGCGAGTATTAATTCAGCGAATTGGTGACGATAGAATTTGTCAGGAATTAGAAGCTATCGAATTAGATACTTGGCAAGAATACACGCTGTTAAAAATTGACAATGCTGATATAGAGCCAATTTATCTATTAAAAATGATCTGCCCTAGCACTGGGAGAATTCACGCTTGGCGCGTTCCGCCTGATATGCAATCCGCGAGGGAAGCGATAACATGGGTAAACTGGGGCATCGACCCAGACGAATTTTCAGTACAAACTTAAAAGAACCCATACACTGTGCCAGAAACCCGGTTTTTTCAAAAAACCGGGTTTCTTGTCCCGCTCGTTTAATCCTTGAAAATGCTAAAATTGTGAGCAAAATAAGTATAAAAAATGAGACAGCATGGCAAAAATAGAAATTGAATTAGACGACGAAACGCTTGTTCGGGCTAAGGAAATGGCAGAAAAAAACCATTGTACCCTGCAAGAACTGTTGAAAGTGATGCTCGAGCAACTGGCTGTGCCTCCGGTGCTAAACTACCCTTTGTTAGGTGGGTGGGAAGATGAAGCAGAATTGGTAGATGAGATGATAGAAGATATAATGAGGAAGCGAGCGGTACATCCTAGAGAAGATGAGGCAGCGTGAAAAAAGTCAAGATTGAAATTGAACTAGAAGAACCAACTTTTTGGCGTGCTAAGCAAATGGCTATTGCAAGCGATCGCACTCTATCAGACTTGATCGCCTACGCTATCGAAAAATTAGCCGAAATCGAACCCCCAAAAGACGCGATCCTGGGTGGATGGGCGGACGAACCTGAATTGGTAGACGAAATCCTAGCAGAAATCATGAGAGATCGGGCAGCACACCCGTTAAATCAGAAATTTGAACAAAATATTACTTGATACTGATATTTTTTCCGAGATTCGTAAAGGAATTGATGGGCGCGTCGTCTCTAGGGCTGGTGCTTATCGTCATGTTTTTGGTTTCTATACGATCTCTATAATGACCGTTACAGAAGTGGTCAAAGGCTGGCAGAAACGTCAGCGGGAAGACCGCGTTCAAGAGTTTTTGACAGAAATTGCTAACGTGGAAGTGTTACCAATAGATAATTCTATTGGCGAATTAGCAGGACGAATCTGTGGAGATTTAGAACGCACGGGACAACCAATCGGTTTAGCTGATTCTATAATTGCCGCGACAGCAATCCACCAGGATTTAATCTTAATAACGGGTAATTTATCGCACTATCAGCGGATTCAAGGTTTGGGGTATAGTTTAAAGCTGGATAACTGGCGCAACTGAAAGCATAAGGGTGTAAGGGTGCGATCGCTCGAACACCTTGAGCGCAAGTAACCCAGAACACAATATTATTAATAGTGTCCGGTGACTCTATGCCTAATCCCCAATACTGGTAGGTTCTATGAGCTTTGCTGAACTCGCAGCCCAGTTAAATGCTGGAACAATTTTGCCAGAGAGTATCGTTCTGATAACGCTTCTGGTAGTCGTACTGGGTGACTTAATTGTCGGTCGGACGGCGTCGCGCTGGCTACCCTACGCAGCGATCGCAGGTCTTCTAACCGCTGTTGTCGCCCTATACTTTCAATGGGATATTGGAAACCCCATCTCGTTTTTGGGTGGCTTTAACGGCGATGCCCTCAGCGTTGTATTTCGCGGTATCATCGCCCTGTCTGCTGCCGTCACCATTTTGATGTCGATCCGCTATGTCGAACAAACGGGAACTTCCCTAGCGGAATTTATCGGAATATTGCTCACCGCCACCCTTGGGGGTATGTTCCTGTCAGGCGCAGATGAACTGGTGACAATTTTTGTTTCCCTGGAAACACTTAGTATCTCTTCTTACCTGCTCACGGGTTACACCAAGCGCGACCCCCGGTCGAACGAAGCAGCGTTGAAATACCTGCTGATTGGGGCATCGAGTTCGGCGGTGTTTCTCTACGGCGTTTCGCTGCTGTATGGGTTATCCGGCGGCGAAACTCAGTTAGGCGCGATCGCTAGAGGCATTGCTAGCGCTAACGGTACTGGTTCCCTCGGTTTGGTAATCGCATTGGTGTTTGCGATCGCGGGCGTTGCGTTTAAAATCTCCGCCGTCCCCTTTCACCAATGGACCCCCGACGTATACGAAGGTTCACCTACACCAGTTGTAGCATTTTTATCCGTAGGTTCCAAAGCTGCTGGTTTCGCCCTCGCCATCCGTTTGTTAGTCACCGCTTTCCCCCTAGTTACTGAGGAGTGGCGGTTTGTGTTCACAGCCCTCGCTATCCTCAGCATGGTTTTGGGTAACGTAGTCGCCCTCGCCCAAACCAGCATGAAAAGGCTGTTAGCCTATTCTTCCATCGCCCAAGCAGGCTTTGTGATGCTGGGTTTGATCGCCGGAACCGAAGCCGGATACGCCAGTATGATTTTTTACCTGCTGGTTTACCTATTCATGAACCTGGGCGGCTTTATTTGCGTGATTCTGTTCACCCTGCGGACGGGAACCGACCAAATTAGCGAATACTCGGGTTTGTATCAAAAAGACCCCCTCCTGACTTTGGGACTCAGTATTTGTTTGCTGTCCTTGGGTGGGATTCCGCCCCTGGCTGGGTTCTTTGGTAAGCTGTACCTGTTCTGGGCAGGTTGGCAAGCTGGACTCTACGGCTTAGTGCTGCTGGGGTTACTGACAAGCGTGGTATCGATTTACTACTACATCCGCGTCGTCAAGATGATGGTGGTGAAAGAACCCCACGAAATGTCCGATACGGTCAAGAATTATCCAGAAATTAGCTGGAATTTGCCCGGAATGCGACCTTTGCAAGTCGGTTTGGTGCTGACAGTCATCGCTACTTCGGTCGCGGGTATATTATCTAACCCGCTGTTTACCTTGGCGAACAGTTCGATCGCCCGTACACCCATGTTACAGAGTGCGATCGTGCAAGTCCAACCCCCAACGCCGATTTCCGCAACTCAGGTTTTGCAGCAGACTCAGCGCAATTAATGAGTTTCTCAGCGGGATATTAGTTAAAAACGTCTGACTTTGCTGTCAGCTTAAACCGCAGGAGCCTCACGTCTCACAAGGTTAGGGGAGCGTGAGAGAATGCGGGTCAAAGAAAGGGGTTCGATGCCCCTTTCTTTGACATTTTTCTGGCTAGTGTTCGCAGAAACTCTCTGAACACATCGCTTTGAGTTCGGGCAGTCAACTCGCAGTACTTCAGTAATACCTCTTTTTCTTCTGGCGTAAGCCTAAACGTTACTGTCTCTGTTTGTTTCACAATTGTAATTACATTAAATATGCAGTACAATTCTCACATGAAACTATCCTACCAATTCAAGCTACTGCCAACTTACCCTGAACGCTGCCGAATGACACGGTGGCTTGACATGCTAAGACATGCCTACAACTGGATGCTGGCAGATAGGTTTGATTGGTGGGAAAGCAATCGCTGTTTGATTAACGCCTGTCCGTTGGTGTGTAGCATTGCCGAACCCAGAGAGCAGCCTGAATATTATGGTCAAAAGCGAACCCTAGTATCTCTTAAAGCAAAGCGGGAATGGTACAAAGATATTCACGCTGATGTTTTACAGGACATGGTGAAGCGAGTAGACCTGGCATTTACTCGGTTCATCAAGGGCGACAGTAGCGGTAAGCGTAGCGGCAAACCTCGATTTAAGGGCAAGAATCGCTATCGCACTTTTGCCTATCAACGGGTTAAACCTGACTGCATCCAAGGGAATCGAATTGAACTACCCAAACTGGGGAAAATAAAGTTCATCCAACATCGCCCCATCCCGGATGGGTTGATCATCAAAAGAGCGCTACTCACTCAAAAAGCTGACGGATGGTACGTCACGCTAACTCTGGAAGATGTTTCCGTTCCAAGCAATCCACACCACGACATTGAGCCAACTGAAGCCAACAGCATTGGTGTTGATGCGGGTTTGGAGTACTTTGTTGCTTGCTCTGACGGGACAATGGTAAAATATCCTAAGTTTTACCGACAAGCCGAGAGCAAACTAGCGCGTTTGTTGGCAAAAAGGGAGTTGAGAGCGAAAGGTTCTACAGCACGTCGCAAGCTCAATCAACATATTGCTAAATTACACCAACAGATAGCACGGCAGCGCCAGCAATGGCATTTTGAGCTAGCTGGTGAATTGGTTGATAAAGCAGAAGTCGTTTTTGTTGAGGACTTAAATGTCTCCAACATGACCCGACGCAACAAACCCAAACAGGACAAGTCAGGAAAGTTTCTGCCCAATGGTCAAGCTGCCAAATCGGGTTTGAACAAAAGTTTAGCTGATGCTGGGATAGCTGGATTCTTAAATGAAATCCTACCGTACAAAGCCGTAAAAGCTGGGCGGTTGGTTGTGAAAGTCAATCCAGCAGGAACATCTCAACATTGTGCAATATGCCTAAACAGGGTTCCGAAAGAGTTAAGCGATAGGTGGCATGAATGCGCTTGTGGTGCGTCCATGCCTCGCGATCTTAACTCTGGAATTTTAATCAAAAAAGTGGGGTTGGGCGTTTGCCTCACTATAAAACGCGAATCCGGGAAATCTCGGAGGAGAAGCCCACACTCAATCAAAGATTAGAGTGTGGGAGTACGTCACGCGTTTTTTTCCGGGTATATGGTAATAAACTATGCAACAACCACCCCGAAAACAAATTTTGCGAATACTAACCTTTATCTTTCTGTTTGCAGGCAGTTTTGCACTCGTACTGGGTGGTTTAAACAATGGTTCGCAAGTCTCCCTCCTCAACTGGAAATCTGCTGAAGATGAACAGCGAACCCAGGAGAATTTGACCACAACTTTAGAATTGCTACCCAATAACAGACCTGAATTATCGCCCTTACCTGCGGCTAAACAGGTTTGGCAATGTGAAGTGATTGTAGTTGGAGGGTCCTTGGGAGGAGTTGCAGCAGCATCTGTGGCAATGAAATCTAGGGCAAAAACTTGTTTGATTGAATTAACTCCTTGGTTGGGCGGACAAATTAGTTCTCAAGGTGTTTCTGCCATCGACGAGTCGGTCACAATGATGACCAAGAATAATTTTTCCCAAAATTGGAAAGATTTTAAGGGATTAATTAGAAAGCAACCCGTTAAACTGCCTGTTTGGGCTAAACAAACTAAAAAACTATCCGTTGAAGATATCAATAGTTGTTGGGTGGGGCGGCTTTGCTTTCCTCCTAAAGTAGGGGCAATGGCAGCCAAACAATTGCTAGAATCATCGGTTAAATTTGCCCGCGGTAGTCGTTGGGAAACTTCTACTGCTTTTAAAGGTGCTGAATTTGATTCTACAGGTCGTTTTATTACGGCAATTTATGCCGTGCAACGCATTCCCCGCAGTCCCGATTATGTTCCTAAAGGTCGCCCCTCCCAAGAATTAGATGACTGGTATTCTTGGTCGCCAAATCCGGAATTTGAGAAAGTACCGCTGCGTTTAGAAGCACCTCCAGGGAAAAGGTTAATTGTGATCGATGCGACGGATACGGGGGAGTTAATGGCATGGGCGCGGGTTCCCTATAGCTTGGGTTCGGAAGCAAAGGCAATTACGGGTGAAAAGCACGCACCGGCAAAAAGTAATCCCGAATGTACCCAGGCATTTACGTTTCCTTTTGTACTGGCAATTAAAAATGATGACAACGCAAGTTTAAAGACTTTAAATCAAATTAAACCGGAATATTCCAGAAGAGAACATCACCGGGAATTTTATTTAAAAGGGTATTCCATGTTTGAAGGTCGCAGCTTTTTTAAGTATAGGCGCATTGTCAGTCTCGGTAACGATGGGCGGTTTGTTGGCACGCCAGTACCGGGGGATATGGCAATGGTAAATTGGGTGTTCGGTAATAACTGGAATTGGATGAATCCTCCCTTGCTTTTGACTGAGGAAAGGCTGATTCAAACCGGGCAATATCAAAATTGGATGGGGGGACTTTCTTTAAGTGCGCTGCGCCACGCAGAAGAACGGGCGCTGCTATTTTCAGAATGGGTGATGGAAACTCAAAGTAATCCTAAGTTTCCCCTCGCCCATCTATCAGGTTCTGATTCGCCAATGGGTACGGTTTCCGGTTTAAGTATGATGCCTTATATCCGGGAAGGACGGCGAATTTTGGGACGCAGTGCTTACGGGCAAACTGAGTTTATGATTCGCGAACCTGATGTGAGAAATGATATGCAGGGGGGACGCAAATTTAATCCGACTGCTGTGGCGGTGACTCACTACGATGTGGATATTCAGGGTTGCATGTACCGCAATTGGCATAACCCTTGGGAAGCTGTTAGTGCAGGCGTTCAAGAAGATTTTGTCCATCCTATCTACATTCCCTTAGAAGCTTTGATACCCCAGGGAGTTGACAATTTACTCATTGGTGGTAAGGGTATTGCTGTTAGTCATATTGTGAATGCCGCTACTCGGCTTCATTACGGAGAATGGACTTTCGGCTCGGCGGCGGGGGGGACTGCGGCATGGTTAATTAAGCAACCTCAACCAAATTTGACGCATGCAGAAATTGTCCCGAAAAAGTTGATGCCGAAGTTGCATCAACACTTGAAGAAACATGGGCTTCGGGTTAGTTGGTAGTAGCGATTGCACCTGAATTTAACATACTTCCTTTGGTAAAGGTAAAAACACTCTAAAGTCAGAGGTAGGTATTGCCAAAGCTGCGGTTAAATATAAAAACACCGCTGAAAAAAATCAATTGAAAGAGGCAAAATTATGTTTAGCGTTGGCGATTACGTGTGCAATCAAAAAACTGGAGAGATTGGTGAAGTTATTGGTTACGGACACCAAATTCTCGATAGCGGTTATACCACAACGCTGAAAGTTTTAGTCGCTCAGTCTGAAGGTTATGGTAGGAAAAGATTTGTCACTGAGGACTTGTATTCTGCTTGGAGTATGTGTTCGGACAAGTAATACTTTTAGCAATGCTGTTTGGTTGCGCATCGTTCTCAAGTATCAGCGAGGAGAACCCCCTAAATCCCCCTTGCTAAGGGGGACTTTAACGATCAGAACCCCCTAAATCCCCCTTGCTAAGGGGGACTTTAACGATCAGAACCCCCTAAATCCCCCTTGCTAAGGGGGACTTTAACGAGCAAATTTTCTATATGTAGGGTGCGTTAGCGGCGGAGTACGGCACGATTTACCATATTTAGTTTCCTTGCGTAAATCCTGATAGAATATATCCCTTAAAAAGGGGGACTTTAAACTGCTATAGAATCCCGGTTTCTTTCAGAAACCGGGATTCTGTATTTGCCAACTAAACTTATGTAGATTCAATAGTGTTAGCTGGTAAAGAAGGTTTGGCAAAAGAACCGTAAAGTTCAACAAATCTTCTGAAGAGTAACATGGTTTCGTGAGTTGGAAGCGTACTTAAATTAACTAGGCGTTCGGTTCTTTCTGCTAGTTTTTGCAAGTACGGCAAGTCTTCAAAAAGTGTCAGACAAGCGGCGAAGTGCAAGAGTATTTGCAACAAGGGTTTAAACCAGTTTAAGTCGCTGTAAATATCAATAAAGAACTTGTGTTCTTTATCGCTTATCGGTTCCACATTAAACATGACGACGATTCGCTTATCGTTGTAAACCGGAATGTTGAGTTCAACGGTGTGAGGATTGTGCAAAATCAGGATAACTTCTACAATCGGTTGTCGCCAAATTCTCAAAGCATTGAAGGAGGAATCTAAAACGGTTTGAAATTTGATCGTTCCCCCTATTTCTGTTGGCTGATAATCGGTGACTTGAATTATCCTCAAATTGCCCAAACTAAAATAGTGGACGTGTTCTAAATGCTTCAAGTTCAACAAATGATAGATTTGACAGACATATGAAAAAGGCAAAACGTATTCTTGGCTAATCATATGCCGCTGTTTCAATCTAACTGGTTCGCGATAGATTGTTAGTTCGCTATAGTCAGAATCCGGTTTATAGCTGGCTATTGTACCCAAATCGCTAATATTAAAACTTGACTCGGGTTTTAAAGATAACCAACCCAATAAAAAGAATGCCGCTGTGAATAATTGAGCTAATTCGATGGCAGATATGTATCCATCTGCAAAGGCAGCAATTGTTCTATCGGTAACTCCAAATAGCCAAGATGGAATCCCAATCAGCCAAACACCGTTTCTGAGGTTGCCTAAAAAAGTCGCCAGTTGTGGGGGTGGATTGTTTTTCATCAATTTATTCCTGGTTGAGGTTAAAGCAAAAAATAAACAGCAAAGTTTAGCGGCAAAATCTCAGCACTTGCCGTAGAGCTTGTTTAAATATGCACCCTTTACTTAGTCGCTATAAACTTCAGGTAGATAGCGGTAAAAAAGTCCCGTGTTGCTTGTTATAAGAAATGTAAAATAATTAGAGTCATGTCGCCTTCTGTCGGAAGATCGGGATAAGTTTCTACCCAAAGGAACGGATTTAACTTTTAGTCAATCTATCTTCAGAAATACAAAAAGCTGGATAATAAGGGAGAAGTAGAAAATCCTTGCACCCATCTATAGTTGTGTTGTTTCAAGATTTCCAACCCTTAGCCGCGATCGCTACCACCCCCACCGCCGCCAAAAGGCTTTTGCCCCTGACTATAGCTACAGGTGCAACCTTGTGGATTCCGGAATCATTGACCGGGTTTCTGGAAGCCTCTGGCGGGCAAGATGCCCACCCCACAATAGGCGGGCAAGATGCCCACCCCACAATAGGCGGGCAAGATGCCCACCCCACAATGCTAGAAGTCTCTGGCGGGCAAGATGCCCACCCCACAATGCTAGAAGTCTCTGGCGGGCAAGATGCCCACCCCACAATACAGGTGTATGCGGGTTCGCTCAAAACCCATCTAGCGACGATTTGGCATCAATATCAAGGCTTTATTTTTGGCTTGGCAACGGGAGCAGTCGTTCGCTTGATTTCACCTTTGTTGGAAGATAAATCCCGCGATCCGGCGGTGGTGGTAGTCGATGAAATGGGACAATTTGCGATTAGTTTATGCAGCGGACACCAGGGAGGGGCGGATCGACTCGCCAGACTTGTCGCCCTCCAAATTGGCGCAACGCCGGTTTTGAGCGGGGCATCGGTTGGTTTAGGATTACCCGCAGTGGATATGCTGGGGGTTCCTTTTGGTTGGACAAAAGGCGAAGGGAATTGGACAAAAGTTGCGGCGGCGATTGCGAGAGGCGAACCTGTTGAGGTAATTCAAGAAGTTGGTTCTACTTTGTGGCAAAAACACCTTCCAAAGGGTCATCCATTTTATTTTGAAGCAGCAGAGGACTCCGGGAGCAGAGGAGCAGAGGAGACAAGAGATCTGGTTGATTCTTCATCAACAATTACCAATTACCAATTCCCAATTACCAAATCCCGAATTTGGATCGGTTTTACCCAGCGACGGTTTTCTCCAGAGTCTGAGTTGCCAAAAGTTCAATGGCATCCACGAGTTTTGTGGGTAGGAATTGGATGCGAACGAGGGACATCTAGACAATTAATTGAAACGGCTATTGAGCGGGTGTTTCAAGCTCATCATTTGGCAATGGGTGCGATCGCAGGCATTGCCACAATAGATATTAAAGCCGATGAAGCGGGGTTAGTGGAATTATGCCGCGATCGCAATTGGCCTTTACAAACTTTCCCTGCTGAAATTTTACGCTCGATTGCCGTCCCCACTCCTTCCACCGTTGTAGAAGTCGAAGTTGGAACCAAGAGTGTCGCCGAAGCAGCTGCTATTGTTGCCGGACAGGAATCTTGCCTGTCCATGGCAAAAGGCGAAGCAGCTGATCTTCTTGTGGGACAGGAATCTTGCCTGTCCATGGCAAAAGGTGAAGCAGCTAATATTCTTGTGGGACAGGCATCTTGCCTGTCAATGGGAAATGGCGGGCAAGATGCCCACCCCACAATAAGCGGGCAAGATGCCCACCCCACAATAGGCGCAGCTGATATTCTTGTGGGACAGGCATCTTGCCTGTCCATGGGAAATGGCGGGCAAGATGCCCACCCCACAATACTGTTGGTTCGCAAACAAATATTTCGGTTAGAAGGACAACCCGGTGCAGTTACCGTCGCCGTTGCTTTAGCAGAAAAAGAATACACCGGGCGCACGGGTTGTTTATTTTTGGTGGGAACTGGTCCCGGACAATTAAACCAAATTACTCCAGCGGCGCAAACAGCAATATCGAGCGCGGATGCAGTAATTGGTTACTCTTTATATATCGATTTAATTTCCCCTTTGTTGCGTCCGGGTCAAATTGTCGAAGCATTACCTATTACCCAGGAACGCCAAAGGGCAGAAAGGGCAATTGAACTCGCGCGATGGGGTTTAACAGTTGCTGTTGTTTCATCAGGCGACTGCGGCATTTATGGCATGGCTGGATTAGTTTTAGAACAGCTTCGTTTCGCAGGTTGGGATGGCAAAATACCAAAGGTTCAAGTGTTTCCAGGCATCACTGCTTTGCAAGCGGCTGCCTCGCGGGTCGGTGCGCCTTTAATGCACGATTTTTGTGCGATTAGTTTAAGCGATTTACTCACCCCTTGGTCGGCAATTGAAAAGCGTTTAACTGCTGCTGCTATGGCAGATTTTGTCACGGCTTTGTATAACCCAAAATCGGCTAATCGTACAGAACAAATTGTCCGCGCCCAGGAGATTTTTCGGCAATACCGCGACCCGAATACGCCGGTGGCAATTGTTCGATCTGCTTATCGGCAAGATGAACAAATTAGTATCACGACATTGGATAAATTGCTGTCAGCGTCGATCGATATGCTGACGATTGTTTTAATCGGCAATTCTAATACTCGCAATTATGCGGAATGGATGATTACTCCTCGCGGTTATCAAATAGGCGAGAGCGAATAATCGAAAAACCCAGTTTCTTTAATAAACCGGGTTTTTGTTAAGTATCGTTACAATAATTTACGTGTAAATTCGGATGCGTTCTCCCAGAGTGCCTCCAATTATACTTTGAGTGTTTAAACAGACATTAACCTCTAGTTAATCAACGCATAATTAACCTCAACTATAATTGAACGGTTTCTTATATTTAAAAATCAAAATATGAGAAGGCGAAATTTCCTCCTCTACTCTCTATTATTTATAGCAGGCTGTACATCAGTTACCAATACTCCCACAGGAAGTCAGCCCAAAAAGCTGCGGTTTACAGTCACAGATGCGCTAGGAATGGAAGAGTTACAGAGGGATTATGGGGCATTGCAAGCGGCTTTAAAAGAAATACTCCAAACAGAAATTGAACTCGTTTCCGTCGAAAGTTACACCGCAGCAGCTTCTGGCTTACAATCAGATCAACTCGACTTTGTTCTCACAGGTCCATCAGAATATGTGGTCATGCGTGCCAGGACAAATGCCGTTCCCGTCCTCGGCATTACCCGACCCAACTACCGCACGGTTATCTGGGTTTCTGCTAACAGCAAAATTAAGTCGGTAATTGAGTTGAAAGGTAAAAAAATAGCCTTTTGGAAAATTGGTTCTACCAGCGGTTATCTTGGCCCGACAAAACTTTTAATCGATGCCGGATTAAATCCTCAATCTGACGTCAAAATTCTGATGTTAGGAAGTAAGGGACTCCCCAGCTTACAAAAAGGCGAAGTTGATGCTTGGGGAGGGTCCGCTGTTAAGTACGAACAATTTCTGCAAGAGCAAAGTTTATCAGAAAGTTCATTGCCGGTGATAGCAAAAGGGCCATTCCTTCCCAAAGATTTATTTGTTGCCAGTAGCCAACTCGCTCCTGAAACTGTTGAAAGAATAAGTTCGCTTTTAATTAAATATCAGGGTAAAATTATTAAAAGTCTTTTAAATGTCGAAGAAGGTAAGTATAAAGGTTCTAATATAGTTCCGGTGAATGATTCTGAGTACGACATGATTCGCGAAGTTTATAAAGCTATCGGACAAGGTAATTTTGTTCAATAAAGGTTGCCAAATGTTCAATAGACAAACTTCCCGTGCAAAATTTTACTCAAACTGGAGCAAAAATATGTTCAGTCGCTTGAGTATTGCCAAAAAGATTGGTTATGGGTATGGATTGGCTATTGGAATATCGGTTTTAGGGACAACGATGGGTTTGGTTGTGGGAGAATACTACCAAAAACAAGCCAAGCAACAACATGAAATTGCCCATCAACAGGAATATTTAATTTACGATCTAAACATTAGCGTGCGCGAAATGCGATCGCATCCCCAACGACTGATGAGTGTGGTGGGTCAATCAATTTGGTTTGACTACGAAACTGCCAAGTTTTTTGGCGATGTGCGTCAAGTGAAAAAAGTTATTTCTGAATTTGAAACTTTTGTCGAAAACCATCCCGGTGAATTAGCAAGAAATGCGACGGATTTAAAACAATTACTGAACGCTTACAAAACAAATACGGAATCCTATACTGAGTTAATTAAAATATTGTGGTATAAAATAAAAACAGCCAATGTAAAAGCTGATGAAATTGAGACAGCAAATCATGCAATGCTGAATTTTTACCGAGAAAAGCAAGCGACGGGTGTGAGCGTTCAATTCGATCGAGTCAGCGAAAGTTTAAATCGGATTAAAAATGAGGCGGAAAGACAAAAAATCCAATCGGATATAAAGCTAAAAGAAGCTGAAAAAATCAGGGTGATAATTATTGGAACGAGTATGATATTATCAGTGGGGATCGCCACCCTATTGGCAACGAGTACAAGTCGAGCGATCGCCAGTCCTTTAGTAGCAGTAACTCAAGTGGCAAATAAGATTATTAAAGAAGCTAATTTTCACCTCCGCAGTTCTGTTACAACTCAAGATGAAATCGGGTCGTTAGCAACTTCTTTAAATCAGCTAGTGGAGTGGGTAGAAGAGTATACCCTGGCGCTAGAACTCGCACGCAAAACATTAGAACAACGAGTAGAAGAACGCACCCAAGAACTTCAGGAAACACTCGAAAAACTCCAAGCAACTCAAACGCAACTCATTCAAACAGAAAAAATGTCTAGTTTGGGACAAATGGTGGCTGGTATTGCCCATGAAATTAACAATCCTGTTAATTTTATTCACGGAAATATCCAATATGCCCACCAGTATGCTGAAGATTTGCTTGAGTTAGTCCAGCTTTACCAGCAGCAGTATCCCCATCCAACTCCGTTAATTCAAGCGCAAATAGAAGCAATCGATCTAAACTTTATCAACGAAGATTTTCAGAAAATCCTATTTTCAATGAAAGTGGGAACGGAACGCATCCAGAAAATTGTTTTGTCTTTGCGTAATTTCTCCCGCCTCGATGAAGCCGAGATGAAATCTGTTGATATCCATGAAGGAATTGAAAATGCGCTGTTAATTCTAAATCTACGACTCAAAACGGGGATTGAAGTGGTTAAAAATTATGGAAATTTGCCCCCGATTGAGTGTTATCCAGCGCAATTAAACCAGGTTTTTATGAATATCCTCGCCAATGCAATTGACGCCCTGGAAGAAGTAATGGGTAGCCGCAAAGAAAGTCCCAATTACCCATTACCAACCATCCTGATTCGCACTGAAATAACTGGAGCCAATTATATAACGATACGGATTTTAGATAATGGCCCAGGAATTCCACCAGAAATTAAACATAAATTATTTGACCCATTTTTTACCACCAAGCCGGTGGGAAAAGGCACGGGTTTAGGACTTTCGATTAGCTACCAGATCGTTGAAAAACATGGGGGTAAAATCAAGGTGGATTCCGAAGTGGGTAAAGGAACGGAATTGGCGATCGCATTACCGATAAAAACAAAAAGCCGTCAGTTAGCTGCGGTTTAGAAACCGGGTTTTTTGGCAAAACCCGGTTGCGCGCGCTTCAGTCATCTTGCTTAGCAAACTTAGAATTCAGCCAACTAGCAACTAAACCCAAAACAATAGAAGTCATCAAAGCAGGCGGAAACCCTCTCACTTGAAAACTAGGTGCGAGAAGGCTAGTTAGCCAAATCGTAGTAGAGTTGATGATAAACAAAAACAAACTAAAGGTGACAAGCGTGAGGGGAAATGATGTAAAAATTAATAACACGGGTCGGAAAATCGCAGTCACCAACCCCAAAATCAGGGCGGCGTAAACCCCAGCATTCGTGTTTCCGACGATCAAACCGGGTATAAAATTAGCTGCGATCAGCAGCACCAGCGCCGCAATCAGCCAAGTTGCGATAAATTTGCGATACATATCCCTGCTCAATTTTCAACTTATTCCAGGATTTTACAGAATCAATCGATGAAAGAGCGCGATTTAATACAATTAAACTTTCTGATGGCGGCATTCTTGTTGGCGCTAATCCTCTGCTGCTTTCCATCTCCAGCACAAGCTTACCCCTATACTCCACCCCTGTCCTTCAGTAACGCTCAACTGCGGGGGCGCGATTTTTCCGGTCAAACGCTACAATTGGCAGAGTTTTCCAATGCGAATTTGGAACGGGCGAACTTTAGCAACGCCGACTTGCGGGGCGCGGTTTTGAGTGCTTCCATATTGCTGGCTGCCAATTTGCACGGGGCGGATTTGACCAACGGGCTGGTAGATCAGGTAAACTTTACAGATGCCGATCTGAGCGATGCTGTTTTGGCAGAAACCATTTTGCTGGGGTCGATCTTTGACGGTGCGAATATCGCCGGGGCTGACTTCAGTGAGGCAATTTTGGACCCAACTCAAATTAGACAACTTTGTGCCAAAGCAAGCGGCGTGAATTATAAAACAGGTGTAGCAACTCGCGAGTCTTTGGGATGTCGATAAAACGTTTAGGTGTAATAGGCGGTGGACAGTTAGCTTGGATGATGGGGAACGCCGCCTCGTCCTTGGGAATTGAATTGGTGATTCAAACTCCCCATCAAACCGATCCGGCAGTGTCTATTGCATCGGATACAATCTTTGCTGCCGTTGATGACGCCTCGGCGACCGTCAATTTGGCACGTCGCTGCGAGGCGATTACGTTTGAAAATGAATTTATTAATCTGGGCGCGTTAAGGTTGCTAGAAGAGTCTGGCGTAGAGTTTCGCCCCAAATTAGACTCAATGGTCCCATTATTAGATAAATACGACCAACGCTGCTTCTTGCAGGATCTCGGTCTAACCGTGCCGCGATTTGTCGCTATCCAGCAAGTACCACTTCCCGAACACGAAAGGTATACCGATGAAGAACTCGCAGCAATGGAAGCACAGGAGAAGGATTTTATTCCCCCACCTCCTCCCGAACCCCTACCCGACACCGATCCGCGACTTGTCATAAAAGTGCGACGCCTGGGTTATGACGGTCAGGGAATCTTTATCGTGGAAGAAAAAGAAGAATTCTGGAATGTTTTGGATCAATTGGGACAAACGCCCGCAATTTTAGAACAATTTATTCCCTTTGAGCGGGAATTGGCGGTTGTTGCTGCTCGTTCCCAAGAAGGTGAGATTGTGGTTTATCCGGTGGTGGAAACTCAACAGGAAAACCAAGTTTGTCGGCGAGTGCTGGCTCCGGCTGATATCTCGTCTGCTGTCAAGGATGAGGTAGAAGCGATCGCGCGCAAGATTCTAGATAAGTTACAAGCAGTCGGCGTCTTCGGCATCGAGCTATTTTTAACCGCAGAAGGTCAAGTAATAGTTAACGAAATCTCGCCTCGCACCCACAACAGCGGACACTACACCATCGATGCCTGCAAAACCTCCCAATTTGAACAGCACCTGCGCGCCGTCTGCGGTCTGCCCCTGGGCGAGGTAGACTTGCTCAAACCCGCTGTCATGGTGAATTTACTCGGTTACGAGCATTCCCAAACCGAATACTACAGCCTCAAACGGCAATTAATCGCGGCGATCCCTAACGCCCGCATCCACTGGTACGGCAAAACCGAATCTCGCCCCGGACGCAAACTAGGCCACGTCACCGTTTTGCTCGACGAACCATCGGCAAATCAACGGGACCAACTGCTGGAACTCTCTCGCCAAGTCGAGTCTATCTGGTACGGGGAGGAAAATTGAAGCTGGGTGAGCAGGTGAGCAAGTGAGCGGGTGAGCGGGTGAGCAAGCGAGCAAGTGAGCAAAGGAGAATGTACATTCAAATTCCCCTCTGCCCACCTGCCCTCTGCCCACCTGCCCACCTGCCCCTCTGCTCACCTGCCCCCGATCGATTGTTTTCCCGCGCTAACAATTTCCCCCTTCCATGCCAGGACACCCTATAATGGAATACAGGTTCTCCTACAGCGTTGGTGACTGCCAATAACGTTTTTTGATCTATGCTCGAACAATAAGGGAACCAAGATGCTTTAGTTGCAGTAGACCGGGCGAAAGTACCCGGAAACTTAAAACAGAAGCCAAGCGTACCCACCTGGTTTAACCAGGTCATAAACTGAGGTAAAACGGCGCTGCGGGAAACCAAAAATAATCAAAATCCTCTGTCCGAAAGACAGGGGATTTTTTGTCATATTTTGTATAAATTGATCCGAATAAACTTTACAATAAGCGCTACCATAAGTGAAATTCTATTGCACAAGGGTTTGAAGCTCAAAGTTTTATCGCAATGGCAAACCGTGACAGCCTTCCCAGCCGATATATTTAAGCTGGATAACGGATTAACGATGATCCACCAGTACATTCCCGCCACACCAGTCGCGGTAGTGGATGTATGGGTAAAAGCGGGCGCTGTCAGAGAACCAGATCGTTGGTCTGGAATGGCTCATTTCCTCGAACACATGATCTTTAAAGGCACTGACAAAGTGCCTCCAGGGGCATTTGACCAAGTGGTAGAAAATACGGGGGGAATGACCAATGCCGCCACCAGCCACGATTACGCCCACTACTTTATTACCACAGCCGTCCCTTACTTGGAAGATACCCTGCCCTATTTAGCAGAACTGCTGCTGGGTGCATCGATCCCGGATGATGAATTTGAACGGGAACGGGATGTAGTCCTAGAAGAAATTCGCGGTGCTTACGATAATCCAGATTGGTTGGGTTTCCAAGCACTGCTGGAGAGCGTTTACCAGTGTCATCCTTACGGGCGTCCCGTTTTGGGAACGGAAGAAAAACTTTGGCAGCACTCGCCAGAAGACATGCGCCGCTTCCACGCTTGTCACTACCAACCGGAAAACATGACCGTGGTGGTGGTGGGGGGAGTGAGTCAAACCGCAGCATTAGAACTGGTGAATCAGTCGTTCCAGAATTTTACGACCCGATCTGATTGTCCCCGGTTTGAGGCAGAAGCCGAACCGCCGATAACAGAAATTCGCCGCCAAGAACTGTGTTTACCCAGGCTAGAACATGCTCGCCTGATGATGGGTTGGGTTGGTCCAGGGGTCGATCAAATCCGCGATGCCTACGGTTTAGACTTAATCTCGGTATTGTTAGCAGAAGGGCGTGCTTCTCGTTTAGTCAAGGAGTTGCGGGAAGAATTGCAATTGGTGCATGGGATTAGCAGCAGTTTTTCGCTTCAGCAAGATTCGAGTTTGTTTACCATTGGCGTACATTTAGAACCGCAACACCTCGAGAGAGTGGAAGCGCTGATATGCTCACGCCTCTTCGAGTTGCACAACCAACCCGTAACCGAAGCCGAAGTAGCACGGTGCAAGCGCCTGCTGTGCAATGACTACGCCTTTTCTACCGAAGCCCCCTGTCAACTCGCAGGACTCTACGGCTACTACAACACGATTACCTCTGCTGAAATTTCAGTCACTTATCCCTACCAAATACAAAGTTTTCAGCCCTGGGATATTCAGCAACTAATCCAGCAGTATATTTCCCCAGAACGCTATGCCGTAACTGTCCTAAAACCGTTTTGAGAATTTCAAATTTGAGATGGCAGATTTCAGATTTGCAATTCAATAAAGCTCGGCGAGCTACAATCTGCAATCTTCAGATTGGGGATTTTAGAAGTAATTTAAATCTGCAATCTTCAGAGAGTTAAAATGGAAAATTACGTGAATCAACAGGAGAGAAAATCTCTACTGAACCGCACGCTACAGCGAACCGTTTTAAAGAATGGCATTACAGTTATCGCAGTGGAAAATCCCGCCGCCGATATTATTGCAGCGCGGATTTTTGTCGGTGCTGGAAGTCGGTGCGAGTCTAGAGAAAAAGCCGGGTTGTCTCACCTGTTAGCATCGGTTCTGACTAAGGGAACCCCAGGACTAGATGCAGCGGAAATTGCCGAAAAAGTCGAGTCTTTGGGCGCTAGTTTAGGAGCAGATACTACCGCAGATTATTTCTTAATGAGCGTGAAAACAGTTTCGGCAGATTTCCCAGAAATGTTGGAATTGGCAGCCGAATTGTTGCGAAATCCCACGTTCCCCGCATCAGAAGTAGAATTAGAACGCCGCTTGACTATTCAGGCAATTCGTTCGCAACAAGAACAGCCATTTACCGTCGCGTTTGAACAGTTGCGCCACGCTATTTACCAAGATCATCCCTATGCTTTATCGAGTTTGGGAGATGAAACGACGGTATCGCAACTGAGTCGCGAGGATTTGCGACGGTATCACGGCACTTACTTTCGCCCGGATAATCTGGTGATTACTATTGTCGGTCGCATTGTACCGGAGCGCGCGATCGCATTAGTAGAAAAAGTCTTGGGCGACTGGGAACCCCCGTCAACCAGTTTACCTGTCCTCTCCCTACCAGCGATCGCTCCCGCGCCCCGCAACAGCTTCGTCAAGCAGCAAACTCAGCAATCGATTGTGATGTTGGGATATCTCGCCGCATCGGTCAAAAGTCCCGACTACGCAGCGCTGAAATTGCTCAATACTTACTTGGGGAACGGTCTTTCCAGTCGCTTGTTTGTAGAATTGCGGGAAAAACGCGGCTTGGCTTATGAAGTGTCGGCGTTTTACCCCACGCGCTTAGATGAGTCCCACTTTGTAGTTTATATGGGAACGGCGCCGGAAAATACGGCGATCGCGATCGTTAGTCTGCGCGCCGAAGTCGATCGCCTCTGCCAAACTATTTTAAGTGCCCAAGAACTGCAAGCGGCTAAAAATAAACTGTTGGGTCAGTATGCTTTAGGTAAGCAAACCAACGCCCAAATTGCCCAAGTTTTAGGCTGGTACGAAATTATCGGCTTGGGAATCGAGTTTGACGACAAATTCACCCATACCGTCGCCGCCGTTACCCTTGAGGAAGCTCAAGCCGTCGCCTGCCGCTATTTTATCGAGCCTTATCTATCTGTAGTCGGGCCAGCTGAGCAGGGTAGCACAGGCGTCTCGCCTGTGTGAGCAGGTGGGAGATCAATCCAAGCAAACGGTAAACTCTGATCGAGGAGTTATGCTCGTGGATTGGAGGTAGTATCTTGAGTTTACTAAGAAGTAAAAAGCATTTCTTGCCCCTGCTTGGGAACAATAACGCAGACAACAGACAAAAGAAAGCAACTCGGTTGTGGCAGTGGTGTTTTTCTTTTACCTTTTTACTTTTTACTTTTTACGTGCCTCAGGGTATTGCCCAGACTGCGCCTGTCACTAGCGGCACAAGACCGATACTGAGAACGGGGAGTGAGGGAGCGGCTGTATCGGAATTGCAAGCAGTTCTGAAACTGTTGGGGTATTATACGGGCACGGTTGATGGAGTGTATCGTGAGAGTACAGCGCTCGCAGTGACTCAATTTCAACGCGCCGCTGGTATCACCGCCGACGGAATTGTTGGCGCTGCTACTTGGCAGCGACTGTTCCCCCAACCCTCACCGCCGTCACCCTCCCCATCTGCCGCAACCCCTTCAAATGCGGCTTCTGAACCGTCCTCCCCTACCAATCAACCAGCAACCAACAACCAGGCGGCGGCAAGTACCCCACAACCTGCCATCAGCAATTTACCCGTTTTGAGAGTAGGAACGCGCGGCCCTGCCGTGTTTTGGTTGCAAACGCGACTGCAAGCCACCGGGTTTTTCCGCGGCCCGGTAGACGGTATTTTTGGCGAAGCAACCGAAATTGCTGTCAAAGCCGCTCAAGAAAAATTTCGGCTTCCCCCCGATGGCATTGTCGGACCTGCCACTTGGAGGGTTTTATTGCCTTGAGCCATCTCATTAATTGATCGATCTTTTGTTGCACCAACGCGGGTAGGGACGCATCGGTAAGTTTTGTCGTTTGTCTCCAAGTCAGGACTTACGCACCACGAGCCTAGAAACCCGGTTTCGACCGTCGAACGCGAGTGCGGAAGGGAGGCATATCTCTGATTCCCAAACCCACGATTTTTCGGATCGCCCTTTGTTTTTTTGCCTAAGTCCTGTAGGTAAAAACTACTATGAACCCCCATTCATATTTGGGATAAATTGTCAAGAATATTAACAAACACTTGGTTATTTTGAAAAAGTTAAAAGATTATAAAGTTTAGTAAATAGTGATTGTTTTGCAAAAAAGAAGGTGCTAAATTAAAAAACATAAGGCACAAATGAAAAAGATATTCAACCAAAACTCCTGGATTTAAGCCTGTGCCTACCCGCTCTAAATCCAACGCAACTAACGCTCGGTTCAAGCTTCATCGTAAAAGGGATATAGCGTTCGGCATAGTGTTTTTGAACTAGTGTTTTTGAACGCTCCAGAGTAACTGTCTGAATCGACGGAGGTGAGAAAAAAGTCGGAAAGCGAAAGTTGCGCGTCAAGTCCACCTTAGTTGAGTTAAATCGCTGCTTTATTTGGAATTAGCTTCTTATTGTTCGTTTCACCTCGAAGTAAAACCCGCCTAAGTCTACTCAGTCTTTCCTAAAGTAGATGGGCGGGTTTAAAGTTTTAGGATGGGTAATGGGTAATCGTTAAATAAAGCTAGCAATTAGCAATTAGCAATTAGCAATTAGCCATTAGCCATTAGGGATTAGCAATTAGCCGAATTACCGTAACTTCTGGGGGACAAAACAGGCGTCCGGGTAGATAGGTTCCCAAACCTCGATTGACGTAGAGTAGGTTTGTGCCAACTCTATGCAGTCCTTGCACCCATTCCCAATGGCGAACAACTTGTAAACAAGTGCCGAGATTAAATGGCAGGATTCGCCGCAGTGGTTGGGGAATGTAGCGGAGAATTATTTTGAGATTTCGCATATAATGCACCGCAGGCCCTAGTCCGGGAAGCCAGATTTGACCGCCGTGGGTATGTCCGGAAAGTTGCAAATCGACGCGCCAAGCCCTCAATATCTGGGCGGTATCGGGATTGTGGGATAATACGATGCGAGGAATATTTGGATCTAGTTTATCCATTACCGTCGCGGGTAAAAATTCTTTTGACCACTTATCGGCGATTCCTACCAATGCTAATCTTTCTCCCAAGGGGTAAGCGACTTGATTGCAAAGGACAGAGATGCCGATGCTACTCAAAGCGTTGGTAACTTCTGCTTTTGAGTGGCGATAATAGTAGTCGTGGTTGCCTAAGACGGCATAGATTCCAGCGCGACTTTGCAGGTTTTTGAGTCGCGGCACTAGGCGGTGAATCGGTTTTGGGTCATCGGTGACGTAGTCGCCGGTGAGTAGAACTAGATCTGGTTTTGCTTGATTGCTAGCTTGTATCGCTTGTTCTAGCAAGTCATCAGACAATCGCAGACCATCGTAGTGGAAATCAGATAGTTGTACTAATGTTGTGCCTGCTAAGGATGGGGGTAAATCGGCGATCGCAACCGTTATCTGTTCGATACTCAACGCCCCGGTGAGGATACTGTGCATAATGCTGCTGCTTGCTCGCTAGAAAAGCGACTCCAGCATAACCTATCGGTCTTACTGCTATGTGAACTACCCGACGCTGATCGCAAAGCGATAGAGCGCGGGCTTCCCAATTCATCAGCAACAGCCTTGACCGTAGTGGACTTGCGACCATACGGTTTTGGTCTTACATTGCCTCCTTGGGCAGTAGCGCTGGTTCCCAACGCCAA